>NZ_JBQNBU010000173.1:0-2548 GCF_052169795.1 Catonella sp. | reverse complement strand
GGCAGACTTCCTGAAAAATTAACCTCTATCCCATCTATTTTATTTACCTTTATTCTTCCTCCACCAATCGAAGATGCCTGAACACACACCTGTCTTCCCTTTTCTCCTACCGCTGTAATAACAGCAGTATTTGGATGTGCATCTTTTATTTCATTATTCTTAAATTCAAAATCAAAGCCTAATTCCTTAGCTATATCAAAACTATCAGGTATTCTCATATCATCAGGTTCAAAGCCCAAAAGTCCTGCAACCAATGCCTTATCAGTCCCATGTCCCCTGCCTGTAGCAGCAAATGACCCTGAAAGCACAATCTCCGCCTGAACAGGCTTCTCTCCTAAAAGCTTTGCAGTAATAAGTCCTATCCTACAGGCTCCTGCCGTATGTGAACTTGACGGACCTACCATTATAGGTCCAAGTATCTCAAAAACGCTCAACCTAATCCTCCTTCAAAAAGCCAAAAGGCTCTTCATCTTTTACAAAATGCATGAGCATATAAGCTGTCATTATGGCAATCTTTTCTTCTCTCAATATTCTTCTAACCTCAGCCTTGTCAGCCAATACAACCTCAATTTCTTCACTGTCCTCCTGATTTTCGCTGCTTGGCTCTCCTTCACAGTAACCAAATACAGTAGAACAGGATTCATCAGTCATTCCAATTGTTGTAAAAAATGGTCTGTTATAACCCTCCGGTACCTCAAGTGGGTTAAATTTCATTCCTGTTTCTTCAAATATCTCTCTTTCAGCAGCTACACTATACTCCTCGCCTTCTTCAACAAGTCCTGCCGGAAACTCATATATATAGTCATTAATAGGATATCTATACTGCTTTATAAGTACTACCTTGTCCTTATTCTCGCCAGCCAGTGCATAAATAATAACTCCATCAGGTAAATTTTTACCACTGCTAATCTTCAAGCTGTCTATATCCTTTGCTCTTGATGCAACAAAATATTTACCTTTTCTGCCTGATTTATGCACATTTTCAAGCTCATAAATATTTAAAAACTTATTGTCTGTCTGTTTTTTTATACTTGTTATCTGTCCCATTTTAATCTATTCTCCTGTGTACTATGCTTATTCTTCAAAATATGTTTTAAAAATGGAATTTAATACCACTTTGTTTCATTATAGCATTGGCTGTATATCTCGATTTTATTTTTCCATCTACTGTAACGTTACAATTAACTATAGGACTAAACCAAATCTCATGGTCACCTTTTCCATGTCTGACTAGATAACAGCCATGTTTTTTTAATATTTCTCTAACTTTCTTTTCATATTCCGCCATTATACTACAACCTCTTCATATCTTTCAGATTTAAAGTATATATTAGCTCTGCGAATATTCTTTTGATTAAGTTCCAAAAGCTCAGGAATAGCAATTTTTACACGTTCAATTAATGCATCCAGCGAACCCGATTCTAAAACCAGTCCCTTTACATCTTCGCTTGTTGCAACCCACACACCCGCTTCCTTATCCCATATCAAATTTATAGTGTATTCCATTTTGATACTCCCTTTCTATAAATAGTTACCGGAATTATTATACTAAACTCAAATTTGAGTTATATTATACCATTTTTTGTTTAAACATAAAAGAGGTGATACCAAAAGGTACCACCTCAAATAAATAAAATTTTTACATATAATCTACTACATTCACCCAACGGCTGAGAAGACCAACTTCTTCTTTATTTCCTTTTACAGACTGAGAAGCTGCAACAATAGGAAGCCACTTCTGAACATACTGCTTAGCTGTATCAGTTCTCTCACAGAAAAGATTAAGATACTTATCAGCAAACTCTTCTCTTCCACTTAAATAGAAGAGTAAGTAAGTTCTTGCAACATCTGCTGAAGCATTGCCCTGAGTAGCATGTGCCCAGTCAAGGATATATACTTCATCTTTGTCATTTATGATTATATTACTTGGGTTGAAATCGCCATGGCAAAGCTTGTCGTGACGCTTCATTGAATCAAGTCGTGAATGTAAGTCATATCTTGTAGTAGCATCAAAGCTGGAATCGGATATTTTCTTATAAAACTTATCATACTGTCTGTTAAGCATAGGAGCTTTTCTTGAATGCACATCAGCCTGAATAGCTATAAATCTGTCAAGAAGCTCATCCATCTTTTCAGGATGTTCATTCATCATCTGCTCAAAAGTTTTACCTTCAATATAATCAAGTACAATAGCGGTCTTTCCATCAATTTCAGTTACTCCATGCAGCTTAGGTATATTAAGACCTGTTTCCATAACTCTTGCCTGATTGAGAGCCTCATTCAGGATATCAGCCATAGAATACTGTGCATCAAATAATTTAATCACCTTATTGCCATCTCTGTAAACTGTTTTTCCCGGACGCTTTACAAGAACATTTTCAAGTTTCATAATAAACCTCCCCTTTACATTAAACTGCTTCGTTATTGTTACCATAGTAGGCATTGAGATACATCTGCTTAATCTCGCTTATAAGCGGATATCTTGGATTGCAGCCTGTACACTGATCATCAAATGCTTTCTCTGTCATATCATCAAGAGTAGCAAGGA
>NZ_JBQNBU010000172.1:0-2576 GCF_052169795.1 Catonella sp. | reverse complement strand
ATTTATTTTATAATATCTTTATAACACTCAGGGCGTCTGTCCCGCATAAGCCCCCACTCAAGTCTTGCTGTATTTATTTCATCTAAATCAAAAGTATGCGTAAGAATGGTTTCATCAGTTCTTCCGGCATGTTCAATTATCTCTCCGGTCATATCGGTAATAAAAGAGGAGCCGTAGAAAGTAAGTGATGAGGATTGATTGTTATTTTTTTCACAAGGCTCTATGGTTTCGGTACCTATTCTGTTTGCGGCAATTACAGGTATAATATTGGCGGCAGAATGACCCTGCATAGTTCTCTGCCAATGTCCGCAGCTGTCTGTATTTAATACAGGTTCAGAACCTATTGCTGTAGGATAGAGCAATATTTCGGCACCGTTTATAGCGAGACTTCTTGCTGTTTCCGGAAACCACTGATCCCAACAGATACCTATGCCTATCTTGCCCGCGCTGGTATCCCATACTTTAAAACCTGTGTTTCCGGGAGTAAAATAGAATTTTTCCTGATAAAAATGGTCATCAGGTATATGAGTCTTTCTATATATGCCAAGGAACTTGCCGCAGTCTAACACGGCAACTGAATTATACAGTACATTTCCATCTTTTTCATAGAAACTGACAGGGATTACGGTTTCAGTCTTTTTGCTTATTTCTGTAAAATGCTTAACAGCATCATTTTCTAAGGCGGGTTTTGCAAAAGAATAATAATCGTATTTTCTCTCCTGACAAAAATACTGCCTTTCAAAAAGTTCCGGAAGTAATATCAGCTTTGCTCCTTTGTTTACAGCCTGCATCACAAGGTCTTCAGCTTTTTCTATACTTTCTTTCGGATTAGAAAAGCAGCTCATTTGAACTGCGGCAACTGTTAAATTTCTCATTATTTATCCTTTCTATTCTTTGTAAGAGGAACCTGAGAGGTAATACAGTGGATATTACCTCCACCTACAAGTATGCTTCTTGATTTAATAGGTACAATTTCTCTTTCCGGAAATAGTTCTTTTAGTATATTTACTGCAAATTCGTCATTTTCATCACCGAAGGCGGGTACAAGTACACTGCCATTTGTGATATAAAAGTTTACATAGCTTGCAGCCAGTCTTTCACCTATACTTCTTTCTGCCTCACCTTCCTCAAATTCATATCCATCCAGGTCTTCTTTTGTAACTAAAATAGGTTTCTTAGGTATTGGAAGTTTATGTATGATGAATTTTCGTCCTTTAGCATCGCTTTCATTTTCAAGCAGCTTCAAATCTGCAAGGCTCATATCATACTGAGGATCAGATTTGTCATCTGTCCAGGCAAGCACAAGCTCTCCGGGCTTTACAAAGGCACAGACATTATCTACATGTTCGTTGGTTTCATCATTATATATGCCATATGGAAGCCAAATTATTTTTTTTGCACCGAGATAATTAAGTAAAACATCTTCAATTTCATCTTTTGAAAGCTGAGGATTTCTCCCTTTACTTAATAGGCAGGCTTCGGTTACAAGGATTGTGCCTTCACCGTCAGAATGGATAGCCCCTCCCTCCAGTACAAATCCTGTTTTATGCAGGTCATAATAGTCATACCCGTATTTATTACAAAAAGTAGAGGCTAACATATCGTCATTTTCGTAGGTTGGGAGCAGACCGTCAAATTCTCCACCCCAGGCATTGAAGACCCAGTCTATGCCCCTTACCTCGTATTTGTTTGTGACAAAGGTTGGTGAGGTATCTCTTGCCCAGGCATCGTCGGTATTTGCCAAAATAAGTTCTATATTGCCAAGTGGAGCAAAGTCCTCCGGTACAAAATAATCCATCAACTCATCTTTATGAGCCTCATCACAGACTAAAAATACATTTTCGTATTTAATTATATTTTTTATTATGGCAGTAAAGGCAGGCTTGGCATCTTTTCCATCATAAGGAAAACTTCCACCTCTTGTCGGCCAGACCATAATGGTTCCTAAGTGTGGCTCATATTCTGCAGGCATAAGAAAACCATCCTTGGCTGCGGTGCTTTCAAGTATCATAGTATCTCCTTTAAATATTTAATAAATACTTCCCAAGATGTTTCGTGAATAATTTGGGATAATTTGTAGATATTCTAACATTTTACCGGAATTATTACTACCTAAAAAAGTGAAAAAATGATTTTTATCACAAAACAAATTATGGAAATCCTTCTTGTTATTTATGGATTTTTTTGAAAAAATGAAGAGATTGAAAATTAACAAAAGTTAAAAGAGTTAATTATATAAAATAGTATAAAAAATATAAGTATTGACGAATTAAAATTAATATGAGATACTATAGTTAGTAAAGAATAAACAAAATGAAGTTTGAAGTTAATATGTTTTTTAACAAAGGAGGAAAAAATGAAAGGAAAATTATTAAAAAAAATATTTATCAAAAAAGCTACATTTATTAAAAAGTGTACGGCTGTAGCTTTAACTGCATGTTTAGCCTTTCCTGTGAATTGGGGGGGGTATTGCATGAACCTGTAAAGGTTATGGCGGAGCAATTTGTTCCGATTGAAGATTTGGAAATAGGATTAACGGAGGCGGTAGTAGGACAAAGGTATGAACTTAACCGTGC
>NZ_JBQNBU010000171.1:0-2594 GCF_052169795.1 Catonella sp. | reverse complement strand
TTCTTTATTGTATTTAACCTGTGGGCTATAACTATAGTTGTCTTTCCTTCACAAAGTTCCGATAAAGCCGCCTGTATATGACTTTCATTATCCGCATCTATGCTTGCGGTTGCCTCATCAAGTATAATAACCGGCGAATTCTTTAAGATACATCTTGCTATTGATATCCTCTGTGCCTCTCCTCCTGACAGGGTAGCACCGCCGCTTCCCACAAAGGTATCAAAACCATAAGGAAGTTTCATGATAAAATCATAACATCTTGCCTTTCTTGCCGCCTCATAGACACTCTCTTTGTCCACCGAAGACAGTCCCATAGCAATATTGTTATAAACTGTATCTTCAAAAAGATAAACCTTTTGAAATACCATACTTATCTGCTCCATAAGCCCTTCTAAAGGAAGTGAGCGTATATCTTTTCCTCTGAAAGAAATCTCACCTTCTTTTATATCCCAAAATCTTGCTAAAAGACTTGCTATCGTACTCTTACCCTACAATGTCAAGTAATTGATATTAAAAAAGCACCTAAATTTCTTTAAGTGCTTTGATGCATCATATAGTATATCGTATATTTAAATTTGTGCTATTTTTTTTATTTGTGATTCTGGCAATACAGAATTTTTTAAAAAAGCTGGCTGATATTTTAAAATTTCATTTGCTTTTTTAAGTACATCATCGTTCACATTAACATAATTATAATGATTTAAATTTATTGTTCCATCCTCATTTAAAGTAGTTTCAATGAAACGATACTCATTCATTCCCGAACATAATATGGTATCTATCAAGAGTTTTCTTGTTTTATCCGGAGACATTCTAATGGATTTTAAACATCTTGATATTTGAGTTTGATAATCTAACAATGTAATTATGGCATCAAATCCATCCTTTTTCAAACTATTTATTAAATATAGTTTCATTACAACATCTCCTCCTTTCTCTCTAATCATTCTTATAAAAGACTAACTAAAATAGTATATAATATTTATTTATAAATTGCAAGCCCTCTAAAATTAAATCATGAGCTGTTTTTATATCCGTTATAACATGAGTATCCATTGAATTTTCTGACCAATGTGAATATGGATGTCTCATTTTGTTATAACTACTATATAACTGATTAAGATAATCTATTTGATTAGAACTTAAGCCTACAGCATATGAATTATATTCAAAATTTCCTGTTGTTTCATTTTCATCAAAGAAAGCAAAATTATTCCCTTTAAATTTGCCATCTTTTCCTGTTCTAGTTGTATTCTCACCCAATTTATCATGTAAAATTCTGTGCAAATAAAATTCCATCGCTCTAAAAAGTGGTGTAACCAGACAAGTATAATCCGGCATATAGCCTGTTATTAGTGTATTAAATACTGCGGATAATAAAGTATTTCTAAGTTTTGTATCTTTATCATCAATTGGAAAATTAGGCAATAACGTAGAAAAAGCATTTTCAACCTCCGGCTTCTCTACTGTTAAAGCATGATACGTATTTAGGACTTCTATAACAGCACTATCTGTTGGTAAGTTTTCAATCGCCAATGAAATAATTTTCTGAAACAGCAAACTCTGTTTCCCTTGAACGTAAGATTTATTACCTTTGTAGCAGTTAATAATCACTCGTTGACCGTCAAACACAAGTAACAATTTATCTAAGTAATCTTTTGGACTAGATTCTTCTACCTTAATTTTATCTTTAATATCTTCTTCATTGATTTCATTATTAAGTGATTCTACCATATTAAGCCAATCTTGCTTTTGAAAACCTATAAAATAGATAGATCCATCATTATATGTTTTATACCCTTGCGACAAGAGAGCTTTTTTTGCTAATTCATCCGCTTTTTCATTATACACAATCCCGCTATGAGCTTTTACATGCTCAAATTCTATATTTATCAACTTTGACTTCTCATCAAAGAATTTGCTATACTCCTGTGAAATCTTGACTTTAGCCTTCCATTCTTTCGTTGCCCACTTTTCAATGCCTTCATAATCATAAAAATTTTTTATTCTTTTTTTATTGCTTTCAATAGCCCATAAAATAGCTTGTTTAACACCTTCAATTTCACCTGCAATATTTCTTGAATCCATATAAGTTTTATCTATAAAAGCCTTATATAGACTGTCTTCTGATTCATTGGTTAAAAGTACAACACCAAAACTGTATTTTTCTTTTCCATCTGCATCTAAAAAATGGCTGCCATCTACAAAAGCAATTACTTCTCTATCTTCTAAGTTTTTTATTTCCTGTTCTATTTTTTTATTTATTGCAGACGTTTCATCAGATACACTTTTAATTTCTTTTATATCTTCACAAGATATATATCTTATTGCTTCTTCCTCAGTAGAAAAAGATTTATACACAGCTCCCGGAAATCCTTTAACCTGTTCCTCCGTTTCACTCCAAGTGCCATATATCCCTGGTATTTTACCTACTTTTACTGCATAAAATTTTTCTTCGCCATAAATTTTCACCACCGTTATTCTAAATTTTAATAAAATTCTCCTCACTCATATTTATATTATACCACATTTAGCAAATAAGGTGAATTGCAAAAGTAACTTCCATACCTAAGTTTAATTTTTTTATTTTAGAT
>NZ_JBQNBU010000170.1:0-2615 GCF_052169795.1 Catonella sp. | reverse complement strand
CCATTTACCTTTGGGTTAATAGTAGCCTTATTTCCTATAAGTGTAAAAGCTATAGGATTTTCTTTATCAATTCCTCCCGAAAAATCAAGATTTATATCCTTATCAAAGAGTTTATCAATAGTAGGATAGTTAAATATTACTTCCTCATATGCGTAGTCAGGATAAGCCGAATCTCTCGGAGCCTGATGCCTGTTATATATGCCTGTAAATCCTGCTATAAAATGCTCTACCTGTGGAAGTACATAGACATTACCCTGCTGCAATTCTCCTGCTTTTATCTTTCTTAGGAGTTCTGAATCTTCTTTTACAAGTACAACTATGGTACCATCCGAAACTCTGTCGGATGTGTTATTGTCATCTCTAAAGCTTTTCACTACACTGTCCGAAACTTCTTTAGCTTCTTTTATGTCTGCTATCTTTACATTTGTGCTGTACTCAATGGTCTTATTTGTCCTGTTAATGGATATGACTTTAGTTACCTTTTCTTTCTTCTTACCCTCTGCTGTAATCTTAACTCTTGTTCTTCCTATCGAAAGTGGAACATTTACAGACCAGTTTCTTTTACCTGACGGTTTTATGTTAGCCGGCTTATTGGTATGGTCTGTATAGGTAATGCTCAGTTTTTTAAGTTTATTTTTACCTGTAATCTTGCCTTTTATTACTATATTTTCATCTGTGGTCTTGATTAATGCTTTCTTTTTATCATCAAGTTTATTTGATACCTTTATAGCTAGGGTAGGCTTATTATTTACTGTCACTCTCTGCTTTAAGGTGTAGGTCTTACCGGCAACCTTAATTACCACACTTATATCAGCCTTTCCCTTTTTTATGGCTTTTATGCTTCCTTTGGCAGAAATGCTTGCAACTTTCTTGTTTGAAGATTTCCATGTTACTTTAGCTTGCTTTGAAATGTTTTTTATTTTAAGAGTTTTACTTTTTCCCTTTATCAAATTAAGTTTCTTCTGCTTAAATGAAGGCTTTTTAACTATAACTGCATATCCGTATTTTATCTCTCCTGTCTTTGTCCTTACAGTAATACTTATATTTGCCTTGCCTGCTTTAAGAGCTGTGATTTTTCCTTTTTTAGAAACTTTTACTGTTTTAGGCTTGTCTGACTTATATGTTACCTTCGTTGTCTTTTTCAGATTATTTATCTTAATCTGCTTTGCAGCACCAATAGCCATAGCCGCTGATGACTTGGCAGGTGATGGTATTACCTCAGCCTGAGCCTTAGGATTTGAAGTATCCGCCTTTACCCTTTCAGGTACGGTATTAAGCCCTGAAAGCATAATGGTTACTGCTAAAGCAAATCCTAGAATACGCTTTTTTATATTCATGATTCTTCTCCTTGTTTGATTTTTGAAAAATGATAGAAGTGATATATTTCCCCTTAGCTGTTTGGAACTAAGGGGAGTTACATAAATATAATCAACCTACAGCTTCACCCTCATGTAATAATTTTTTATTCTTACCATTTAAGTCCATAATATAGAATTTTATAAATCCTCTTCCTTTAGCCTCATCATAATAATTGGCTTTTATTAAAATTTTACCTCCACACACACAAGCATCTTCAACATTTTCATTACCTTTAAAAACCGTCTTATATTTCCATTTACCATTTTCATATTTACCTGCTTTAACTTCTTTAGTGTTATAAGTAACCTTTGTTTTTGAAGCAGGATCATATAAATATGACAATATTACATTATTCTCTGGCTTTCCTGTGTTTAGATTAAAGCATTCAACTTTTCCTGTATCATAAGCTCTGTTATAGTAATATATATTTTTACCGGAAACCCCAAGTGTTCCAAATACATCTTTTTTTACAAATTTTTTATTTTTTCCTTTTAAATCCATTTTGTAAATTCCTGAGCCCTCAAATTCCATACCCTTTTTCGATTTATAGGAACTACAATATATAGTATCACCGATTGTCACCATTTCAAAACCTTTTACAAACTTTTCTTTTTTGCCATTTTTAGAAACTTTATAAATATAAATATCTCCCTCTGGCATAGCACCTATATAAGGAGTGCAAAACAAATAACCCTTATATAATTTTATACTGTCAAAACCATTTCCTATAACAGTCTTTTTTCCAGTTTTAATATTTCTTTTTAACATAGGGAATGCCTCATTTTTTGTAACAAGATTAGGTATAGTATAGTAAATATACTCACCATCACTGTCAGCAATGCTACTCGTTACTATTATCCTCGAACCATCTACCGCCTTTTCCGGCATTTTAACCTTTTTACCTGATGATTTTGCGGCTATTACAGTTCCTCTAGATATACTTTCTACTTTCTGCGTGTTCTCATTTTCTACCTCTGCCCTTACCTTTTCAGGTGCAGCATAAAGCCCTGAAAGCATCAAGCTCATAGCAAGTCCCATACCTAAAATTCTCTTTTTTAACCTCATAGTTCGTTCTCCTTTTCTTAAGTTTTATAAATTTTTATAATAAAACACAAAAAGGACTGCCTAAAAGCAATATGCTTTTAAACAATCCTCTAATGTATTATTATTTAGTTTAATTTTAAAATTAGATAAATTCATACTCTGTCTGTCTGTCTGTCTGTCTGTCTGTCTGTCTGTCTGTCTGTCTGTCTGTC
>NZ_JBQNBU010000169.1:0-2727 GCF_052169795.1 Catonella sp. | reverse complement strand
AAATAAAGAAATATAAAGGTAAGGAGAATAGTATATGAAGCATATTAAGAGCTTAACTACAAGAAATCTTAAAGAGTCTATGAAAAAGGGCGGCTGTGGAGAATGTAAGACATCATGTCAGTCAGCTTGTAAGACATCTTGTACAGTAGGTAACCAGAGCTGTGAGGCTAGGTAAACTAATTCCTGCCTTTACTAAAAAGTCAGAGTTTAAGCAGCGGCTTCAGTCGCTGCTTATCTTTCGTAGAAAGGAACCAATAATTTGATTCATCAGTTTCAGAGTAATGGATATAATATAGTTTTAGATGTAAACAGCGGTTCAGTGCATGTAGTTGATGAGGCAGCCTATGACTGTATAGCTTTATTCAATGAAAAGGTTATTGAAAAAAAAGAAAATGAAGCAGAAGCACTTGCTGTTATAAAAAGCATAATACTTGAAAAGTATAAAAATATGCCCGTGACAGAAGAAGATTTTGATGATATAATTTCAGAAATCAAAGAGTTACAGGAAGCAGGGCAGCTTTTTACAGAAGATATTTATGAAAAATATGTGAAAGATTTTAAACATAGGAATACAGTAGTTAAGGCACTTTGCCTTAACATAGCACATGACTGTAACCTTGCCTGTCGTTACTGCTTTGCAGGGGAGGGAGAGTATCAGGGTGACAGAGGAATGATGAGTTATGAGGTAGGTAAGGCGGCCTTTGACTTCCTCATTAAAAATTCAGGTCACAGAAAAAATCTTGAGGTGGATTTTTTTGGCGGTGAGCCACTTATGAATTGGAATACGGTTAAAAAGCTGGTTGCTTATGGAAGGGAACTTGAAAAGATTCATGATAAAAACTTCCGTTTTACCCTCACAACCAATGGAATGCTGTTAAATGACGAAATAATTGATTTCTGTAACAAAGAAATGACAAATGTTGTGCTTAGTATAGATGGGCGTAAATGTGTACATGATTATATGCGTCCTACAAGAGGCGGAAATAAGAGCAGCTATGACATCATTATTCCAAAACTTAAAGATTTTGCTGCCAAGCGTGGCAAAAAGGAATATTATGTAAGAGGTACTTATACAAGTAAAAATCTTGATTTTGCAGCAGATGTTCTTCATCTTGCAGATGAAGGGTTTACGGAAATATCTCTTGAGCCGGTAGTTTCCCTGCCTTCAGAGCCTTATGCGATAAAAGAAGAAGATATTCCTGTAATTAAGGAACAGTATGACCTTCTTGCTAAAGAATATATCAGGCGGAGGAGAGATGGAAGAGGTTTTACCTTCTTTCACTTTATGATAGATCTCTCAGGAGGACCTTGTGTAGCTAAGCGTCTTTCAGGTTGTGGCTCAGGTACGGAATATGTGGCTATCACTCCTTGGGGAGATATTTATCCTTGTCATCAGTTTGTTGGAGAAGAAGGCTTTGTTATAGGAAATGTTTATGAAGGCATTACAAATACTGATTTGCAGGAAGGATTTAAACATCAAAATGTCTATGAAAAGCCAAAATGCCGTGACTGCTTTGCCAGATACTACTGTAGTGGAGGCTGTGCTGCCAATTCGTTTAAGTTCAGTGGTAATATAGATGATGTGTACGAGATAGGCTGTGAACTTCAGAGGAAGCGTATAGAATGTGCGATTATGATTAAGGTTGCAGAAGAGACAGCAGAAGAAGAGGTCTGTCCGAACTTATAACCAGATTTCGTGGAGATTTTCTCCTGAAAAATAAAGAACTAAAGAAAGGTGAATTTTACAATGAACAGCAAAAAACGAGGCATGGCTAAAATATTCAGCTATGTCATAGTTATAGCACTTTTAGCAGCCGTTGCCTTAGGGGCATTTGGCAATAAGGCGGGAAGTGCTGGGAGCATTAAGAGGGGACTTGACTTAGCAGGTGGAGTAAGTATTACTTATGAGACTGTAAAAGCAAAACCTACAGCTACTGAGATGGCTGATACTATTGAAAAAATGAGACTTCGTGCAGAAATTTTCAGTACAGAGTCCGAAGTGTATCAGGAAGGTTTAAACAGAGTAGTTGTAGATATTCCTGATGTTAAGGATGCAGATGCAGTGCTTAAGCAGCTTGGTTCAGCAGGTGCACTTCAATTCATTCCTGTTGAGGGTAATATTAGTTTTAAAGATGGGAAGTACAAGTTTAATAAGAGCATCGAAGAACTTGCTAAAGAGAAGAAAATAGCAGTAGACGGTGCGGATATAGCTACAGCAAGAGCACAGAGCATAAAGGGCGAGGCAGGAGTTGGAATCCAGTATATAGTTGAGCTTGAGCTTAATGCAAAGGGTGCTAATAAGTTTGCTAAGGCAACAGAGGAAAATCTTAAGAAACAGATAGCTATTGTATATGATGGAAATATTATTTCCGCTCCTGTAGTGCAGAGTGTTATCTCGGATGGTAAGGCTCAGATTTCAGGACAGGATTCTATGGAAGAAGCTGAGAGGCTTGCTTCTATAATAAGAGTTGGAGCACTTCCTCTTGAACTTAAAGAAGTTCGTTCCAGTGTTGTGGGAGCAAAGCTTGGAGATACAGCTCTTGAAACTTCACTTTTAGCAGGACTCATAGGTTTTATTATAGTATTTTTATTTATGATAATTATGTATAAGATACCGGGTCTTGCATCAAGTTTAGCACTTATTGCCTACATCACTGTTGAGCTTGTACTCTTACAGCTCTTACAGATTACACTTACTCTTCCGGGTATTGCAGGTATTGTGCTTTC
>NZ_JBQNBU010000168.1:0-2779 GCF_052169795.1 Catonella sp. | reverse complement strand
ATCCTTGATACCAGTTAAACCATCGGAGCAGAGAATGAGAATGTCCTGAACTCTACGATTCTTTAAGCTGTTCAATACAGACAGCCAGTACTTACTGCTTTCGTTCTCGCCAACAACAATGCTTAGGACTTCTTTCATTCCATCTTCATTGATACCAAGCACAACATATGCTGCAAGTTTCCTGATTACACCATCATCACGTACTGAGACGGTTAGAGTAGGAGAAGGTGTTTCAGAAAAATATTTCTGTATCGATAAGGAAGGTAAGCGATATGGAGAAGAATATGATGATATCTTCATTAACGAAAACGGTGCAAAGATTGTAGTTGGAAAAAGTTATAAAGATTATAAGTACGGTTTGGTTAATAAGAAAGGTAAGATTATTGTAAAACCTCAATATACTTACATCGAAAACTTTGATAAAGGAATCGCTATTGCTGCAAAGAATGGAAAAGAAGGCTGTTTGAATTTAAAAGGTGAGGTAGTAATACCGGTAAAATATGATGTAGTGAGTTCTTTTATGGAGGATGACCGTGTGATTGTTGAGAGAAAAGGTAAGTACGGTCTGCTTGACAGAAAAGGAAAGGAGCATATTCCGTTTCTGTATGAGAACCTGGACAAGATTTCAGAAAACTTATACTATGTAAAGAAAGATAAGAAGGCAGGATATGTGGATGGAGAAGGAAAGGTAATTATTCCTGCTGAGTTTGATTATATTTTTGTTAAGTAAGTGATAAGTTGAAAAAGGCTTAAAATGTAGGCAACTATGTTTTAAAGCCTTTTTCTCTTTACAGTTATATGAATTCTTCCTATAATGAATCTTGTAATGGAAATGATACTTAGATTAATGATGTCTGATTAGGAGAAATCTATGCTTACAGTAGAACTTGACCACGAAAGCAAGATACCGCTTTACGAACAGCTCTATGTTAAAATAAGGAATTTTATATTAACTGGAGAACTGATTAAAGGAGACAGACTTCCTTCTGAAAGAGGACTTGCAGTTAATTTACAGATAAGTAGAAATACTGTATCTCTTGCCTACGAACAGTTATATGCAGAGGGTTATGTGGAGGTACGCCCCCAAAGTGGATATTATGTAAATCAAGTGGATAAAATACTTGAAGACAGGAATTTAAATCTAATGCCTATGAAAGAGGAAGAGAATTCTATAAAAAAAGAATATAAGTATGATTTTTCACCATTTTCACTCTGCAAGGAGAGCTTTCCTTATAAAATGTGGGACAGGTTATATAGAAAATGTTTGAGGGATGGCGGAGAAGAACTTTTTAATTTAGGCGAGCATCAAGGAGATGTAAGGCTTAGAAAAGCAATATCTAAGTATTTGTTTGGCTATAGAGGACTTGTGGTAAAGCCTGAAAATATGATAATAGGTGCAGGTACAGGTTATCTGTTACAGCTTTTGGAGCATTTATTTGATGAAACTCTTGAATTTGCTATGGAAGATCCTACTTATATGCAGGCATATAAGATATTTTCGTCATTAAATAGAAAAATAAGACCTATTAGTTTAGATAAAAGCGGACTTAAGGTTAATGAACTTGAAATGACAGCTGCTAAGGTAGTATATTTAACTCCGGCACACCAGTTTCCGACAGGGATTGTCATGCCGATAAGGAGGAGGAGAGAACTTCTTGAATGGGTTTCTAAGGAGGAAGACAGATATATAATAGAGGATGATCATGATAGTGAATTCAGATATAAAGGGCTTCCTATACCTCCAATGAAGGCAATAGACAGTAGTGACAAGGTCATATATCTTGGTACATTTTCAAGGACGGTAGCCCCTGCAATAAGGATTGGCTTCATGGTACTCCCGGATAAACTTCTCCAAAGGT
The DNA here is from genome assembly GCF_052169795.1 of Catonella sp. Classification (GTDB taxonomy): domain Bacteria; phylum Bacillota; class Clostridia; order Lachnospirales; family Lachnospiraceae; genus Catonella. The sequence continues at coordinate 920 of NZ_JBQNBU010000168.1, read as the reverse complement.
ATAAGGAAAAGCTGGCTTTTTTAGCCTGTCCGGTTCCCAGAATAGAACAGGCTGTGCTTACCGAGTTTATTGAGGGAGGATATTACGAAAGACATATCAATAAAACAAGAAAAATATATAAAAACAGGCATGATGCACTGATATTGGCATTGAAGTCATTTGGAGGAAAAATAAAAATAAAAGGTGAAAACGCAGGAATGCATTTGGTGGCAGAATGTAATTTTGGTATGGATGAGGAAGATATTGTAAAGCTGGCAGAGAATGAAGGTATTAAACTTACAGGCTTATCAAAACATAGGATTGCAAATGAAGATATGGAAGGAAAGGTAGCAACCTTACTTATAGGATATGGGAATATAGGGGAGGAAAGTATAAGAGAAGGAATAGAAACGCTTTGTAAATTATTTTAATTGTTAGCTGAGTTTGCTATATTAAGAGCAAGCTCTCATATAGGCAAACTCAGCATATTATCTTATTGTGATAAATCATTATGTTAAGAGAAATTATGATTTGTTATGGGATGTATTATCTTTTGACTCTTGCAGATTTGCCTGCCATTAAGGATTCAACTTCAGCCTTTCTTGCCATTGAGGTATCGCCCGGTGTAGTCATTGCAAGTGCGCCATGTGCTGCGCCATAGTTGACTGCCTTAGCCGGATCGCCTGTTTCCATAAGACCATAGATTAAACCGGAAGCAAAGCTGTCGCCGCCACCGACTCTGTCAAGAATCTCAAGGCCTTTATACTCATTAGCGTGATATATTTCACCATCTACATAAAGCATTGCAGACCAGTCATTTACTGTAGCAGTTTTAACTTCACGGAGTGTAGTTCCTGCTGCCTTCCAGTTTGTATATACCTTTGTAGCTTCATTTAACATAAGCTTATAGCCGTCTAAATTAAGAGAAGTTAAATCTTCAG
>NZ_JBQNBU010000167.1:0-2781 GCF_052169795.1 Catonella sp. | reverse complement strand
TCGCTTATGGAAAGCAATTCACAGTAGTGCGGCCAACTTAATTTGCCAGACAGTGTCTGGCAAATTGGATATGACAGATAAAAATTCCTCATATTTTGCAAATTAGACCTTGAAAATCCCTTACCATATTCTTTTGTGAGCCTCTTTGATAAGTCTGTTACTAACTGTTTTCCATACTCGGCTCTATCAGAATTTCCCTGTTCGTCTTCTATGATAATTCGCCCAATCTCCCAGTAAGTTTGAATGAGGATATTATTAACTTCTCTTGCAACCTTGTTTCCCTGTTCATCAAGAAGATATTCTTTTTTGCTCTTTGCTCCCTGCAAGGGTATTAGCACCGCAGACCGCAAGGACACTCTTCAGGGTGTATAATTGCGCCCTTAGAAAATCTAAGGGATTTGCAATTATGCTATTGTCCTTGCTTTTTTAATCTTTAGTACCTAACAGAACGCTTTGTTCAGTCAGCTTTTTTAGTTTCTACCTGCAACCTGCTTTGTTGCTTCTATTTTTTTATCTGCCCATATAACAACATCTTTTATTACAAGTTTTTCTATTGCATATATAAAATCTTTCATAAATTTATAATCAATTTCATTATTTAATGTCGGTACTTCTATCTCCAATTTTTTCATTTTATTCCAAGTTCCCATATCATTATATGAGTATATTTTAGATAGATAGCTCATTGATGAAACAAGATATAATCCAACTTGTTCATTCTTTATAGAAGCACCACTAAGTGAAAATACATGATTATGTGTTGCCATTTTATAGTCAAAGTTTCTATAAAAAGCATTACCCCAAAAGTCAACTGTAATTGTGTTTGCAGGAAATATTTTTGCAGGTTTATCTGTTTTCCCCTTAATGCCATTATTTTGTAAGCCTGAATTGATAAAATATATTCCTCTATCATTTATATCCGACTGCTGCAAATCAACATCACCAGTTTCAGCACTGAATAAATTTTCTAAAATAAACCTATCTATTCTGTCTGTCTTTCTGTCTGAAGAATTTTGGGACAATTTATTGAACCTGTCAAGTACTTCTTCATCATATTTAGTCAAATGATAATTTTTAAGTCCGGTTGCCACAAGGTACGCCTCGAGTTCCTCGATATATTTTTCCATATAGGAAAAATATATCTTACCATTTAAAAATGGTAAGGCTACCAAAATCTCTCTTGCTTTTTCTCTATTAAATTTATTTGCGTAGTCAAATAAACCTTGTGTACTCCTCTTAAATGTTGAGCAAAAATATAACATACTCTTCTCTGTCCAATTTTCACTATCATATGGATACATTCCTTGAATGTGAGAGTATCCTATAAAATCTCTGGGTTGATAAAATATACTATCTGCTGTAGTAGTATCACTAAAAGTAATAATTCCTTTTTTCTCTAAAGGATCTAAATCCACATACCCACCAACGCCATTATTTAAGCTGGAATTGACAATTACCGGTGTTTCTCCAATTGTTTCAAATAATTTTACATTAGTTAAACCATAATTTTTAGTCGGATGTATATCAAACAAATCTCCAACTTTATATTCTTTCCATTCGCCCCCACTCTCTAAAAACTCTTTCTCAAGTTTTTCTAAGCGAGGGCTGACTATTTTCCCAAGCAAGTACCCTCTTTCTTCAAAATATTAGATACTTCCCAAGCTAAATAATCAGACACTGTCCTTTTAAAATCATCAAGTGTCGGCTTTATATCAATCTTCTTGTGCTGTGCAAATGTCCAATCCTTACCGTCTAAGGTTATCGTATCTTCAAAATATTCATCTTCCGTAAAATAATTCAAATAGCTCTTACCATATAAAACTAAATCTACTATTTCAGCATATCGTTCAATGGCATTGTTTGTATTCTTTAGATTTACATTTTGAGATGATTTTTTCCTGTTTTGTCTTGTATAACCATCATTGGTAAAATCAATAAACTTAACTAATTGCTTTTCATTATGTGGCTTACCGACATCAAATACATAGATTGCTGTTTGCACGCCTGCTTTCCCTCTAAATATATCTGCCATATGGATACTTGCAACAAGAGTATTCCTTTTCAATATATCTTTTGTATATGGCAATCCGTTTCCGCCACCTGCATTTTCCTGTATTAAAATAGCAGCTCTTCCGCTTTTCATTTTTGAGAATGCTTTTTTTACAAATATAAAGCCTTTGCCATCTGCTGAATATGGTGGATTTAATAAAAATACATTTGCAGGATAGTCTTTATCTTTTAACTGCCCTTGTTCATATTTGCCGTCATATTCTTTCAAACTGTCCTTATGAATAATATTAGATGAACCATCTCCCATTAAAATCATATTAAGAACTGCCAAAAGGTAAATATCTGCTCTTTTTTCAATTCCAAGTAATTGTTCTGATTTAATTTTTACTATCTTCTCAGATAACTCTTTTGGACTATTTATTGTATCCTGTGCGTCCTTAATCATAATTTTCATTGCAGAAATCAAGAAGCCTGCACTTCCCACCGCAAAGTCCCAAACATAACTATCCTTGTTTACCATACAAAGTTTTGCCATTAGTTCGGTTATATATCTCGGTGTTAATACAACATCGTTCTTATCACTATCAGGAATATCCACCCACTCATTCAACACATTAAATAATTTTCCTGTAAAGTCTAAATGCTTTGCTGATGTAAAGATAGGCATTATATTATTTTTGACATTTGTATAGACAGTCTTTAGCTTGCTTTCACCATTTACAGACTTCCATAAGTCAGAGTAGATGAAAACTCTTGATAAGTCATTTATAA
>NZ_JBQNBU010000166.1:0-2824 GCF_052169795.1 Catonella sp. | reverse complement strand
AATTTAAGTGCCAAGCCTAAGAATGATTATTCGAAGAGAAGAGATGAGGTTGGTGATATTTATAGGGCAACTCAGGATTTAAAAATTAAATTTGTAGAGATAGTGGATAAAATGAAATCTTCTTCTCAGGAATTGAATGTATCTTGTCAGAGTTTCTTTGACAAATCAGAGAAGGTAAGCCGTTCTAGTGATGAAATAGCAAAGACATTGGAAGAAATAGCACATGGAGTGACTTCTCAGGCAGAAGATACTCAGGTTGGTGTTATTCAAGTACAAAATTTAAGCAATTTGATTGAACAAAATGATTCTAATCTTAAGATACTGGGTGAAGCGGCAGGAAATGCTGAGGTACTGAAAAATGAAGGAATTGTCACTATGAAGGAATTGCTGAAGTCTACAGAAAGTAACAAGGCAATATCGAATGACATTAAGGAAGCCATAGACAATACTCAGAGTAGTGTAGATGAAATAAAGATTGCCGGAGAAATGATTCGCTCTATAGCAGAACAGACCAATCTCCTTGCCCTTAATGCCGCAATTGAGGCAGCAAGAGCAGGTGAGGCAGGTAAGGGATTTGCAGTAGTTGCAGAAGAAATAAGAAAGCTTGCAGAAAATTCAAGCAAGTTTACGGAAAATATCAATCAATCAGTTAATGAACTTTTAAATAGGACAGCTTATGCCGTAGAAAAAATAAATGATTCTACGGAGATAGTAGATAATCAGTCGCATAATGTTGATGAGGTAAGGGATCGTTTTAGTGGAATTTCAAACGCAATTACTGAACTGAAGGTAGCTATGGATGAAATTATTACTTCTAATAAACAGATTGATGATTCGCAGAAAAAGTTATATACTGTTATGGAAAATGTATCTGCACTTTCAGAAGAAAATTCGGCAGCTACGCAGGAAATATCGGCATCGACACAGGAACAGGCATCAACTTTTGAGGAAGTTAAGGATGAGAGTCAGGTTCTTATGGAACTCTCAAGAGAGCTTGATGAGATTATTAAAAAATTTAAGTTATAAGACTTGCAATTACAATAAAATTCTGTTAAAATCCCATCTTCGACACTAAAAAAAAAGACAAAGTGGCAGTAACCCTTGTATCAACAGGTTTTCTGCCACTTTTTATATCTAAAAAATGTTGTATGGGACTGTTACTTCAAAAAATTAAACCTTAGGTGTGGAAGTTACTTTTGCAATTCACCTTTTAAAGTGTAGAAGATCCGGCATAAAAATAAAACCTATAAAAATTGAGATTTTGGTTTAAAAACACAAGTAAATTGGTTACAAACTACAAAATATGAAAAATTTAATTTTAATATTGTAATATGAATACATTTATGCTACTATACTTACAGATAGACAAGAAGTTGGTACGAAGATGCAAATATATTTGGTTGCATTAAACTAACCGCCTAAAGTTTATTGTATGCTGAGGGTTTATTTATTTAAATCTACTATAAGAGGGGAATGTCTATGAAAACAAAATTTAGAAAAAACAAATTTAGGGTATCTCGATATTTTGTTTCATCTATTATGCTTGCGTTATGTCTTGTAGCAAGTCAAATAGGGGTGTCTTCCGTAGCACAGGCAGATAACGAGAATATTCAGAATAGTCCAATTCAAAGTGATTACGCTCAAGCTAGGATAAGTTTGGATGGAAAACCACCTAAAGATAAACAGTTTGAGTTTAACTTATTAGATTCTTCAGGAAAAGTCCTTGATACGGCTTTTAATGATTCTGATGGAAATGTAAAATTTACTAAAAAAGTTTTAGAGAAAAAGAATGAAAATTACACAATAGAATTATTGAAAAAAGATACAGAGAATATTGAATACAAAGAAACTTCTAAAACATTTGATGTTACTGTTAAAGAAGTAAAAAAACCTGGAGAAGTTGGGCCTTTTGATGATGCGATAGGCTTTGTAGGAAATGGAGTGCCTCGTAGTCCGGAAAACAAAATAAAGGTTGATTATTGGGTTGGTAATGATAATGAGAAGAAAACAACTTTGGCGTATTGTATAAATACAGATATTTACTTAACACCCAACACAAAATTCTCAGCAATAACAGACCCGGATGATGCAGAACTTTCTAAATGGATATTAAAAGAGTTTAAGGATTGTAGGAATAGATGCAGCACCGATAAGAACGAAATTAAAGCAAGCGGTTATACCAAAAGATATGGAGAGTTTGTCAGACATGAACATGAACCTACAACCGGTAGCGTTATTGAAGAGCTTAAAGCTTTGTATGGAGAGAATGCATCTGATGTATTAAAGAAGACGGTTTATTATTTAAATAAAGAGTATGATAATGATCCTGAAAGAACTAACCCGATGAAAACAAGATCATATGTAAATGCCCAAGAGTTGGTTTGGGCATCTTGTGGAGGCTATTTTGGCAACCTTCGTGGTTTTTGGTATAAAGATTATGAGAGAGATAAGAAATATAATCAAAATACGGGTAAAAGGGAATATCAAGAAACTCTAGCTAAGTCGGATGTGAGTTTTCATGTGCAATATTTAAAGAAAAAGTTACCTAAAATTAATGTACCGAAGAATTATCATATAATTATTTTTGTTTCGGAGGGGAATAAGAGTCAACCATTAGTATTTGGATATGAAACAAAATTAGTTCAGGATAAGAAGTTTAAAGAGACTTGGATTACAGTTCCTCAATTTGAGGTTACTACTAAGGAAAAACCATCAAATCCACCAGGGGGGGGCGGAGGAGGAAATCCTCCACCACCGCCAACACCGGGAGAGCCACCGACCCCACCGGTACCGCCAGTGGCACCGCCGCCAACAACCCCACCGG
>NZ_JBQNBU010000165.1:0-2841 GCF_052169795.1 Catonella sp. | reverse complement strand
ACGAGCATGGACATAAAGAAGATGCAGACCATGAGCATGAAGAGGATGCAGACCACGATCACAACCATGAACATAAAGAGGATGCAGACCATGATCATGAGCACGAAGATACAGACCATGATCACGATCATAAAGAGGATGCGGATCACGATCATGACCATGAGCACGAAGACGCAGACCACGAGCATCATCATGACGAAGTAGAGTATGATGAGCATGTATGGCTTTCACTCAGAAATGCTACTATGCTTGTAAATGAACTTGCAGTAAGACTTCAGGCTATTGATCCTGAAAATAAAGATTATTATGCAAGTACAGCAGCTAATTACACCGCTAAGCTTGGAGATCTTGATTCAAGATATATTGCAGCAGTGAAGAAGGCAAAGAATAAAACAGTGCTTTTTGGTGACAGATTCCCATTCCGTTACTTAGTTGATGACTATGGGCTTAAATACTATGCGGCTTTTGTGGGTTGTAGTGCAGAGACAGAGGCAAGTTTTGAAACAGTAGCCTTCCTTGCAAAAAAGACAGATGAACTTAAGCTTAATAATGTTTTAGTAATTGAAAATTCTGATCAGAAGATAGCAAAGAAGATAGTTGAGACAACCAAGGCTAAAGATCAGAAGATAGTTGAAATGAATTCTATGCAGTCTGTTACTGCTGATCAGATTGCTGGTGGAACTACCTATCTTGGTATAATGGAAGATAACTTAAAGGCTCTGGAAGCAGCACTTAAATAAAGATAATTTACTTGCAAACATCCGGCTGAATATTGTGCTTCATAGCAATATTTGCGGATGTTTGAAAGTTATTTTAAAGAATGGATAGATTTGGAGAAATAAAATATGGCATTTATCACTTGTAAAAATCTTGAACTGGGATACAAGGATCAGCTTGTAGCTACAGGTATCAATTTTAAGGTGGAAAAGGGTGATTATCTCTATGTAATTGGAGAAAATGGAGCAGGTAAATCTACTCTTATGAAAACTCTGCTAAGGCTTATGAAACCTGTGTCGGGAGAGATTGTTTATGGTGATGGATTAAAACCATACGAAATAGGCTATCTCCCACAGCAGAGTCTGGCACAAAAAGATTTTCCGGCTTCTGTGTGGGAGATTGTTTTATCAGGAAATCTTTCAAGAATAGGAAACAGGGTATTTTATAGAAAAGAGGATAAACTAAGAGCTGAGGAAAATCTTGAAAGACTACATATTATGGATCTTAAAAAGAAATGCTATCGTAATCTTTCGGGAGGGCAGCAACAAAGAGTTTTGCTTGCAAGGGCACTTTGTGCAACAGACAAGCTGCTTCTTTTAGATGAACCGGTAAGTGGTCTTGATCCGAAGGTAACAGCAGAGTTTTATGGGCTTATAAGTGAATTAAATAAGTCGGGTGTAACTATAATTATGGTTTCACATGACTTGGCAGCAATAGAAAATGAGGCAGGAAATGTGCTTCATATAGGAAGTAAAGGTCAGCTTTTCTTTGGAAGTAAGAAAGATTATCTTAAAAGTGATGCAAGGGAAAGTCTTGGAGTGTAGAAGGGAGTAATTTTGGTAGAAATTTTAGAAAAATTGCAGTATTATCTTCAATTTCCATTTGTAATTTATGCCTTTATAGTAGGTGTACTTATAGCTCTCTGCTCATCACTTTTGGGAGTTACTTTAGTGCTTAAAAGATTTTCATATATAGGTGACGGACTTTCCCATGTAGCCTTTGGAGCTATGGCGGTAGCAAGTGTAATCGGGCTTACCAATAAAATGATAATTATTCTGCCTGTGACTATAATAACAGCAGTTTTTTTGCTTAAGACAGGGCAGAACAGCTCTATAAAGGGAGATGCAGTTATAGCTATGCTTTCTGTAGGAGCATTGGCTATCGGCTATATGTTGATGAACATATTTAATACAAAGGGGAATGTATCAGGTGATGTGTGTACAACTCTGTTTGGCTCTACCTCCATACTTACACTTAGCAAGGAAGAGGTAATAGTCTGTATAGTTTTTTCAGTACTTGTAATTGTGTTTTTTGTTTTGTTCTACAATAGGCTTTTTGCAGTCACATTTGATGAAAATTTTTCAAAGGCGACAGGAGTAAAAACTGACAGATATAATCTTTTGATTGCAATAATAATAGCTGTAATTATAGTTTTGGGAATGAATCTTGTAGGTTCGCTCTTGATTTCAGCTTTGATAATATTTCCGGCACTTTCAGCTATGAGGATTATCAAAAACTTTAAAGGAGTTGTTATATTTTCAGCATCCTTATCTGTAATTTGTGCTGTAATAGGAATGCTGATTTCTATTCTAGTTTCAACACCGGTAGGTTCTACAATAGTAGCAGCTGATATGACAGCATTTTTAATCTGTGCTGTAATAGGAAAAATTAGGGGCTAGAAACTCACGATTTAAACACATTTTTTTGTTTTAATTACTCTAGGAGGGTAGTGATATGAAAAAATGTGTATTTTTATATGTAGCCATTGGGATGATGTTTATATTCACTGCTTGTAATAAGGAGCAGGCAGGAACCAAGATAAAAAAGCAGAATTTAGTAGAAAAAGCAATAAGTGCACAGGTTAATAAGGAAATAGATGAACAGGTAAAAAAACTTGAACAAGAGGAACAAGTGGCTGGAAATGGTATAAGCACAGATAATGGGGGGCAGATAGTTACTCAGAACGGCTCTGTAATAGGTGCTGCATCTGATTTTGAGGCACAGCTTGAAAAAGCAAAAAACCAGAAAGCTGTTAATGGAATAGATTATGACCTAACTACTATGGGCAAAGATATGGTATATGCTACGGTTTATCTGATGATGACAGAACCTGATGATTTTGAA
>NZ_JBQNBU010000164.1:0-2868 GCF_052169795.1 Catonella sp. | reverse complement strand
AGGATGTGAGCGATATGTGTAACCTTAGTCAGGGAATTGAAGAAAAAGGCATAGAAAAAGGTATAGAAAAAGGTATTTTGCTATCACTAAAAAAACTCATGTCAAATTTAAAGCTGAATTTGGAGCAGGCACTTGACGCACTGGAAATTTCAGAGGAAGACAGGCCGCAGTACAGGGCAATGATAAATAATATTAAGTAAATTTTAGAGAGCTATAGTTTACAATGTGGTTGACGAAAACAGCACTGATACAATTATACATAGTAACCGAAGCATCTGTTTAACGAAAAGTTAGGCAGGTGCTTTGGCTGTTTAAAAATAAAATTATCTAAAATAATATCATTTGGACAAAATATGTCCGGTGAATTTAATAAACTATACATATAAAAAGTTGAAGGAGAATGAGAGAATGTAAATCTAGGAGACAATTATACAATCTGGTGTTTTCTAGGTCAGTACTGGGATGAATACAAAAAAGAAATGGAAGAATTGAGGAGTAGGTAAAAGATTAAGGAGGAAGGTAATGACATTAGTGGAGTTATTTGGAAAATATTATAATGGAGAAATTACAGATAAGAAAAAGATTAAAGAGATTTACAAAAAAGAGATAAAAATTTTTAAAGTTATTCATCCTGAAGATATAACAGATGATGGTTGTTATTCAATTGGAGATGGAAATGCAATATTAGATATTGAAACCTCAGACTTTAGCAAAAACGAAGATTTTAGAGAAAAACTTATAGAATTTTTAGATATTATATTAATAAAAAAGGGAGATAGTATGGAACACAAAGTACAATTATTTTACAAAGTAAATGAAAAAAATATTCATGGATATGAGGCTCATAAAAATATAAGCAGGGATGAAGAGGCAACTGTGGAAAATAATATGATGAAAATCATAACTCCCGTACATTTTGATGGATGTTTATCTTTTACAGGGAATATGGAAGAAGATATCAGAAAAATATGCTATAACATGGCATATGAGCTATATGGTAAGGACTTACCTAGAGATGTGGCTGACAGGCTTGAACATGAATTAACATCAATAGTATCAAGCGGACAAACTATTTTGTGTGCAATGGCACAAAATTTAGTCTGGAAGTCGAAAGAGGCTGGTTATCCTGTATTTGCCAGAGGAAGTATAGGTTCGCTTTTTGTTATGTTCTTGCTAGGGGTTACAGATATTAATCCGCTTCCTGCACATTATTACTGTGGAAATTGTAATTATTCGGACTTTGCTTCAGATGAAGTGAAAAAATCCTTTGGTATAAGTGGGTGCGATATGCCGGACAAATATTGTCCAATATGTGGCAAGCTGCTTAAAAAGGATGGACATAATATTCCAGCTGAATTCTCTATTGGACTTAACGGGGAAAAGAAGATGAACATAAGCATTGATTTTTCTGCCGAGTATCAGGAAAGATTGAATGACTTTGCAGAAGTAATTTTTGCCAAAGCACCAAGCTTTATAGAAGAGCCACAGAGTAATATAGTAGAGAAAATAATATGTGGATATGTATTTAAGAATTATAGCGGATGCGAAGGCATAGTAGCAAAAGACGATAGAACAGAGAAAAATTATATCGGATTTGTATTAAAAAGAAGGACTAAAGAAAGGTGTCTTAGAGGTACAGTTATACTTCCCTTGGATGATAATATGGATGACTGTATATATGTAAAAGAGAATGAAAGTAGTATGGCATTGATAAATAAAGTTGTTGATTATAAGTTAATTGCTGATTGTATGCTGAAATTCGGTACACTAGGTAATGATATGCTGACTATGATAAAAAGGCTTGAAGATATGACGGGAGTAAAGGCAAATATGATTGGCTTTGATGATGAAAAAGTGCTGTCGCTTTTTAGTGAGATTACAGCTTTGGGAATTAAAGCCGAAGAATTAAATGGCTGTGACATTGGACTCATTGGACTTCCTATGTTTAATTCAGATGTTGCTGTAAAGGTATTTAGAGAAATCAAGCCTAAGAGCTTCTCAGATATTGTGCGTGTATTGGGGCTTTGCCATGGAACAGGTATCTGGAAAGAAAATGTACAGGAGCTGATTAAAAATAATGAATGCGTGTTGAAAACTGCAATATGCACTAGAGATGATATTCTTTTTTATCTTACAGAAAAGGGCATTAATTTAAAGATGGCATTTGAAATAACTGAAAGCATACGAAAAGGTAAGGGAGTGACTTTGGAAGGGGAAAACGAGATGAAAAAGCACAATATACCTGAATGGTACATAAATTCCTGCAAGAAAATTGTATATTTGTTTTCAAAAGCACATGAAGCTTCTCTTGCTACAGTAATGTTTAGGTTAGGCTATTATAAGCTCTATTATCCGAATGAGTATTATACCACCTATTTTAGTATAAGAAAGAATGAATTTGATTATAAAGAATTGGAATGTGGAAAAGAAGAACTTTTAGATATAATAAAAGGTATTGAAAAGATTCCGAAGAATGATAGAAGTGAAAAAGATGCTGAAATGCTTAGTAATGCTTATGTTGTATTGGAAATGTATTTAAGGGGTTTAGAATGTATAACAACTGTTAGCGATTAAATAATTTTTGCTTATGAACAAAGAAACAGTTTCTTTGATATTGTGAAAGCAACGGTACCGGCATAAACGTTTCAATAAGAATCAGTTATACGGTTGACTGAAACGGACTGCTAATATATAATAAATGCATAGAAAAAACTGTGATTTTATACTATAATTTTAGTAGTATTTTATTAAAATTATTACAAAATAAATATATCAGAGGGGTTGACAAGAGAGATGGAAAATAGGATACTTCTAAGCAAGCAAGCAAGCAAGCAAGCAAGCAAGCAAGCAAGCAAGCAAGCAAGCAAG
>NZ_JBQNBU010000163.1:0-2877 GCF_052169795.1 Catonella sp. | reverse complement strand
CTCAGATACCTGGAATTACAGATAATTGTAGTTATACCGACTTTTAATATTTGTAATTTACCAAACATAACACTCCTGTTTGAAAGTCGGTATAATTCTAAAGTTTGCATAACTCAACTTATTTGGAATTTCAGATATTACTGTCTGTGAAGAAGTTCTAAAAATTATGTAGATGAGTTGAGTAAGGGATGTAATAAGTTTATAATTAATAATATAGTTTAAATATTAATATGCAAAATGTAAGATATAATAACATACAAACGATATAGATACATCTCTGGGACATAGTAAGAAGTGGAGGGCATATGCTGAAAATTGCAGTTTGCGATGATGAACATATAAGTTTAGATAAGATTGTCGAGTTAGTGCAAGAGGAACTAAGAAAGTTAAAAATAAAGCATGAAATCAGCACTTACAATAGTGGAGAAAATTTGCTTGATGCTTCTAATATTAATAGTTTTGATGTGATATTTTTAGATATAGAGTTAAAAACTACGAATGGGATTAATATTGCAAAAAGGCTAAGAGATAACGGTTATGATAAGTTAATTGTTTTTATAACATCGTTTATAGATTATTCGATTGTTGGCTATAAGGTAAATGCCTTTCGATTTATTTTGAAAGATACATTAAAGCAGGAATTAACAGAGTGTATTCAAAATATTATTGCTAAATTAGGGTTAAAAAAAGTAAATTTAAATGATCTTGAAGTAAATATCAAAGACATCATCTATCTTGAAAGCAATAAACATCAGGTAATGATTCATTTAAAAAATACAGATGTTTATAGTGTTTATGATACCTTAGATAATATTGAGAAGAAATTAAATTCAAAGAATTTACTTAGGGTTCATCAAAGCTATTTGGTAAATATTCTTTATGTAGAAAATGTAAAATGTTATACACTAGTATTGTCAGATGGAAATGATAGTATTGAAATTCCCATCCCAAAAGTCAGATATAGTGAGATAAAAAAGAAAATAAGTATAAAGAAAACATTATGGAGGTAAGAATTTTATGTGGATTAGCGAGCTGTTCTTTTTGATAGTAGATTTATCCATTTTTCACATGGTATGCAATTATTTTTTTTACAAAAGGAAAATGGATAAAAAAATAAAGTTTGTGGTAATGATTTTGCTACTGCTGCTGATTAGTATAGGAGTAATGTTTTGTATAAGTAATCTACTGTTAAAATATGTTATTTTAACAATAGTAATATGTTTGATGATGAATATTTTTTATAAGGATAAGATCCTAAGCATTTGCTTGGCAGCTATTTCGATATATGGATTATTTTTTATGACAGACTATGTTTTAGTAACTGTTATTGAGATGGATACAAAATTACAAGATTTTATGATATCACCTAAAAATGTATTTATAGCTTACAGCTTGAGCAGGCTAATTAGTGTGTTGATTATAGCGATATTTTCACTGAAAAAAAGTAAAATTATTTTAGAAAACAGATACATATATAAATTTATATTAATTTCCTTTCTGACGATAGCGGGCTTAATTACATACATAATTCCCAGTGAATATAATATTATTCCCAGTAAATATCTTGTACCGTTTACACTAATATTCAATAATTTCTTTATTTACTATATTTTAAGTGACTTTATTAAAATTAGCAATAGATTAAGAGCTAAAAGTATTAATGAGGAAAGAGCAAAAAATGAACTTAAATTATGGCAGAAGCTGGAAGAAAAAGATACGTTGCAGCGAAAGATTATGCACGATTATTCCAACACCTTAATTTGCATTAAAGGATTATTAGAGCAGGGTAATTACGAAGGAACGAAACAATATCTGGAAAGTATTTCTCTAGAATATGAATTGGCGAAAAATTTTGTGGCGACAGGAAACCATTTGCTTGATGTATTAATAAATGCTAAATATGAAAAGTGTTTAAAAAATAATATTACTATGATATTAAAACTGGATAATTTAACGAATATAAAGATAAAGAGCCAAGATTTAATCGTACTAATCAGCAACTTGTTGGATAATGCGATAGAGTATAACATGAAGTTGATAGAAAACAAAAGAGAAATATTTTTTAGTATTCATAATAACAATCAATTGGAACTTATGGTAAGAAATCCTTTAGAAGAGAGTATGGAAATAAGAGATAATGTAATTGAAACTACGAAAAAAGAGGATGGGCATGGGCTAGGCTTGCTAAATGTGAAAGAAGTTATTGAAAAGTATAAAGCAGAACATTATATTGATGTAGATGAGGGGTATTTTACTCATTATATAGAGATTTAATCAAATTAAAGCGAGTTTGACTACTCGCTTTTTTGATGCCAATAATGGGATGATGTAAAAAAGCAATGTCCGTTTTTTGCAATCTGATGTCCGTTTTTTGCGGCTTGTATTGAAAACTATCAAAAAAATGGTATTATGCAGATAAGTGGTAAAGTTGATTATAAAATTAAAAGGAGTTTGATACATTGCGACAGATAGCCATTCGATTAGCAGAAACATTAATTGTTCTAGGTATAATTAGGGAAGAAATAACAGTTGCTGAAGCTGCACATAAGTGTGGCTGTAGGTGTAATACTGAGTCAGGAACTGTAGGAGCTGTTATACAAATAGCACTCAATGGAAATACATGTGCAGCAACTTGTAAAGGCGGCTCTAATTATGCAGCTAACTATAATGAGGCTATCAACGATAAGAAGTGGTAGTTTTAAGCTATGCAATATCAGAAATGGTGACGGATTATACAAGTTGTAGTCCGTCATTTTTACAAGTATATAGCATTATTTTTGAAGATTTATTACATTGAAAGGTGAATTGGCTGATAGTTATGAAAAAATTAAAAGTGGTATATTTATTTATGATTATGTTTGTTGTAACAGGCTGCAA
>NZ_JBQNBU010000162.1:0-2883 GCF_052169795.1 Catonella sp. | reverse complement strand
ATATAACTATCTTATATCAGGCATTTTATAATATCCATAAGTATATGAGCCATAATTATAACCACTGTTTATTCCTCTTTCTATCTCCACCCCATCAAGAATGCTCCTTACATTCTTCACATTCCTTATAAGCTCCTTGAATTTCTCCACATTAGCATCATCTATTGCCCCGTTAGTTTTTATCATAAATCTAAAAGGCTTGCCACCATATTTATCCCACTCTATTACCTTGCCCTCACCAAATATAGCTCTTACAACTTCTTCTACAGCTAAAGGAGTTCCGGTCTTCATGTACCATTTAATAGTGTTCTTCACTAGCTTTCTTTTGATTTCAACATCAAAAGAAACATCATAAAACTGTGTTTTTAACTCAGTCGCAAGCACATCTAAAATTTCTCCATCCAGTTCATCAATCCTTGAATAAAGTCCAATCCTACTACATAAATTTAATAGCCTTCCTACCATATTATTAATAGCAAAAGCAAGTGCCTTAACCTCTGTCTTTTGTTTTAAGTGCATCGGTAATAAATAAGTTATACTGCTATTCTTTAGATCAATCATCCTCAATACCTCCATAGGTTACACTAATACTATTAACTATCGGTATAGATTCAATTGGAGTTTGTATATATATAGGACTTTCTACATTAACCCTCTTTATTCCTGTCTCCATCACCCTACTTATCAAATACGAAGGATTAATATCCCTGCCAATCTTTTCCATCTGCCACTCATTAAACAACTTTACTGCATTATCCACATCTTCCTTTATCTTATCCACAAGAGATTTTTTATCCGAACTGATGTAATATGTAAGTTCTACATTATATTCCAGTTTTTCAGGAGCTTTTACCTTTATCTTATCAGTTAACGGCTTTCTGTCTCCACTTTCTAAATATTCCTTTACCCTTTGTAGTAACTCTACATCGGGTAACCCCCCGCCTTTTTTTGATACCGTTATATGTACAGTTGCATCTTCATCAGACTTTACTAGCACATCTGCTATATCCTTATCTGCCTGTTTAGCAAAAAACTTATACGCACCTTCACTCCCTGTGGTCGAATAACTTTCAATTCCCTCAAGGTAACGCTCTTTAAGTTCAGTATCTACTTCCCTTTCCCTTCCACCAGCCGTTTCCTTTATATTTTTCACTACTCCCACATAAGGGATAGGGTTAACAAGGATATTTAGTCTGCCTATTCCTATCCCATTACCTTTTAATCCTTTCTCCGTACATTTTGCCGGTATATCCACATAAACTGTCCCCGGCTTAATCTCCGCATACTGTTCAGTCTCAAAATACACCTCATTCCCATCAGTAACCCTTGTCCCCTCGTTTATAGATAATACAAATTCCAGAGGTTTGCTAATTTCAAACCTTAAAACCGTCTTTGCACTTTCCTCCGACTTCCTTTCCATCCCCTTAAAAGCCACAAGATTATCAAGATATTCTCCCCTTGAATACTTAACAAGATTCATCTTACCTGCATTATCTACATACTGCATAAGCTGATATATCTGTAATGCCGCCGCATTGATAAGCATCATATAAGGACTTGCCTCTGATAAATATACTTTCTTCCCAGCAATCCTTTCATACTCAGCCTCATAATCACTTACCATCTCCCGTTTTATATCTTCAATAGTTGTACCATCTATAAAATCTAAATCAGGTAATTCATTAATCTTGCTCATCTTCACTCTCCCTCTTTTTAAAATATATTTTCGGGCTTACTCTTCCCTCATCACTATGTATAAATTCAATATCATCTACCTCAGCCCTCGGCTCATATCTATCAATTTTCTCTATAACCTCTATAGTAAGCATATTCTCCGCTTCTTCCGTAGTCATATCAGTAATACCACTTGTATCTATCCCAAAATCCCTATCAAGTCCTTGTTCTCCTGCTATAGTTGATAAAAGATTAGACACACATTCATCCACATCCTCAAGTTCTTTTTCCGTAAAGCCGCTAAATTCATTTTGAAACTCCATATCGCCCATCCTACCTGTATTCCCTTAAATTTAATTCTATCCTAGCCTGTACAAGTTCACCTTTTGAAAATATAACATCCCATGTTTCACTTGTCTCTGTTATTACCCATTTATTTTTACTTATCGGTTTTCCACCTATGACAAAAGTAAACCGTTCCCCTCTTTCTGTAGCTTTTCTTATACGCTCAAGAGTCTTTCTCGGTTTTACCCCCATAGTTGATAACAAAAGCACAGATAACGATACTTCTTGAAGGCCGGCCCCTAAAAACTCAGACTTTGGCTTTCCTTTTATCACATCATGAACAACCCATCTTCCACTTACCTTCCTCTCCATGTCATTAAATGTAAGCACTTTTTTAGAACTTACCTGAAAAGTAATGAGCTTTCCCAGATTGCCTATTTTCGCCATACCCTATCCCCCTATATTTTGCTCTCCAAAACTGCTAACCGTTTCTCGTGATTTTTCAATTGTTTTTCATGCTCATCCAGTTTCTTTAATAATTCAGACAAAGTAATACTGCCCTTACTACACTTAAGGGTTATCTCTTTAGCCTCCAACTTTACATCTTCACATTTAAGTCTATACTTCCCTTTTTCACACTCAAGAAAGGCCTTGTCGTCAAACTCCTTAGTATATTTTTCACTACCCTCATAGTCATCATCAAAATAAGTCCCAAGGCAAACTCCCTTGTTACTACCATTTGCTAAGTGTAAAGTAATAACTATATCCCCCACCTCAGGCATAGACTGTTCTCTGTTCATGCTTAGCATTGGAATGGGCAAAGACGAACTCTCAGTATCCTCATAATATACCTTGACTTTACCATTATTGGGGTATACATTAGTTACAGTTCCTATTCTTATCATTTTACTCCTCCATATAATA
>NZ_JBQNBU010000161.1:0-2893 GCF_052169795.1 Catonella sp. | reverse complement strand
TTTGCTTCCGCAAATTTGGAACTTGAGCCGGAGCCAAGTACCTCAGCCCCTAAAACAGCAATTGAAGCTCTGTCAAAGCCTGCATCTGAGCCTGCTCCTGTAGCGGATGACCCTAACAAAAAAATGAGTCCTGAGGATATCGCTGCTCTATTTGCTTCGACCGGTCAGTAACCATAATTATAACTTGGAGATAACATGAAATACATAGTTTTTGACCTTGAGTGGAATCAGGGATATGCTTCAAAGGAAGAGTCCGAGAGGCCTCTTCCTTTTGAAATTATTGAAATCGGAGCAGTCAAGCTTGACGAAGATTTTAAAGTTATCGACTTTTTTCATCGTATTATCAAGCCGGTAGTGTATCCCGAATTATTTAAATATACCAAAGAACTAATATCACTTACAGAAAAAGAACTTGCAGATGGCACTGATTTTGTAACTGCCTGCAAAGAATTTCTCAGATGGTGCAGAAAAGGTGATCGTAACTATTCTTTTGCTACCTGGGGTTCTCTCGACCTTTTGGAACTTCAAAGAAACATGGCTTTTTATCAAATATATAATGGTTTTTCAAGGCCATTATATTATTATGATGTTCAATATTTGTTTAATATTTTTACTGAAACATATGACGAAACCGTCTTCTCTCTTGAAAATGCTATCAAATATTTAGATTTAAATGAAGATAAGGCTTTTCACAGTGCTATTTCCGATGCAGAGTATACTGCTGAAATCTTACAAAGTATAAACAGTATAAACATTCGTCTCTATCCTTCAGTAGATACTTATAAATTCCCTCTGAATAAAAATCAGGAGGTAAACCTCATTTATCCCGACCACAGGCTCAGTATTACACGAGCATATCGTTCTAAGGAAGCTCTTAAAAAGGCTTCGGAAAAAGAACCCTTCTGCTGTCATATCTGCGGCAAAAACCTTCGGAAGATAGTACCTTGGTACACCTCCAACTCAAAAAACTATTACATTGTAGGTGAATGCAGAACTCATGGCTACATAAAAGGGAAACGCCTTATTAAAAATCCTGATGCAAACCACTACTTTGCCATCTCAACACAAAAATCACTGTCAAAAGAGCAGGCAATGCTTATGCTTAAGAATTATAACAGCAGAAACCGACTTACCACTTAAGTCGGTTTCTGCTGTTAATTCTTCTTTTTTTACGCCTGTATCTTCTTCTTGCCATGTTTGAAGGACGCCTGTATATTAATAAATACCAGACCAGACCTAGTATAACGAGCACAGAAACCACAATCATACCCACTGCAAAATAATTTAATCTCTTTTCTTTATTTTCCTCAGGCAGTGATTCAGATATCATTTCACTCTTTTCAAACGAATATGCCTTGGAACTGGTATAGACTATGTCTGCACTACCTATACATTCTCCACCATATTTATACTCCACACTGCCTATATAATTCTTACCAACTTTAATAGCAGTGAGATTATTCTCCTTTATTTCAGTTACAACACCATTAATATCACATTTCTTAGGCACAACTAAAGCCGCAGTTCCCGATACCGTAAACTCAGCCGAAGGATCATTTTCAAGAATACTGATATATGTCTTACCCCCACTTTCATTTAACTTAAGAGGTATCTTATCAGTCTGTAACATTCTAAACCGTTTAAATGCGTAGTCAACAAGTTTCTTAGTGTTTGTATACTGCACATCTGCACTCTCTGCATTCATTATTACACAGACTACATCCATCGCTCCTTTTTTTGAAAACGAAACCAAATTAAACCTTGCTTCATTTGTATATCCTGTCTTTCCTGCATAACAGTATTCATATCCGTGCTGTGGTAATTTAACCGGATTAAAAAGTTGGTTAGTATTGGAGACTGGCCGTTTTTCTTTCATTAGGTTAGTTTCAGGAATTACATGTGTCCTTGTACCGGCTATTTCCCTAAAATCATCCAACTTTATTGCTTCTCTTGCAATCTTCGCTAAATCTTCAGGACAGGTATAATGATCCTTTTCATAGAGTCCGCTCGGATTTGTAAAATGTGTATTAACACAGCCAAGTGCTTCAGCCTTTTCATTCATCATATCTGCAAAGTCTTCTATACTGCCTGCCGTATGTATGGCAATTGCATTTGCCACCTCATTTGCAGAAGCTAACATAAGCCCATAAAGGCACTCTCTTAGGGGAAGCTTTTCTCCCGGTGTCATACCTATACTGGAACTTCCCGGCTCAGATACATTTATGGCTTCTTTGGTAAACTCAACCATTTCATCCAATGACTTTGCCTTCTCTATAGCAAGCATTGCCGTCATAACCTTAGTTGTACTTGCAGGATACCATTTTTTTGTCGCATTTTTAGAAACAAGAACTGTACCTGTAGCAAGATCCATAACTACTGCATTTTTCGCCTTAATTGACGGACATTTAGGCCAAGGTGCAGTACTGCCTGCCAAAGCCTTACTTCTATAAAAATTTGTAAACAAAATCATTATTATCAAAATAAATACAAAACTTCTTTTAATATATAACTTTTTCATAACTCTCTCCAAAACTATCGTACAAAACATTCCCTTACATTTAACCATAGAAATAAGGCTATTTCAAGAGTTAATGAGCTTTATTTATCCTAAACCCCTCCAATGTCCATTCTTTCTTGAACCCACTCTCTCTATTTTTCTTTCTGAAACAAGCTTATTCATATGCCTGTGAATAGCAGGATTGGATTTGCCAATTTTTTCTGCCGGTTCATTATAACTACAGTGTGAAAAAAATTTATTATGTACATAAAGCTTCTATAACTACTATACTAGATAAAAAAAAGGAAAAGCCAAGTAATCTTTATCAGCTTTCCCTATTAATTACAACCTTAAATCTTTCATTAATTATATCAAAATATAAAGCAATTAAGCAAT
>NZ_JBQNBU010000160.1:0-2957 GCF_052169795.1 Catonella sp. | reverse complement strand
AGTACCCAGTCAAGCCTAATCCACATCTTCCAATAATCATGGTTCTGTTTTTCAAACCTTTCCTTTTCAAAAAGTTCTCTGCCAAAAGCCCTTACTACTCTTACTCCTGTCAGATTCTCCTGCACAACCGCAGAAAGCTTTCCCTCTTCCACATCTGCCTCTTCAAAGATTTTACCCATTCTTTTATGACCGTATATCGAATAAGCTATATTTATAGGAATAATCGCAAGTGCAATAAGAGCCAGCTTCACATTTACTGTAAACATAAAGTAAAGAGAAAGGACAAGCATCAATACAGTCTTTAGCAGCTCTGTCAACTGCCCGGATACAAAGTTTTTCACTGCATCTACATCTGAGGTACAGCGTTGGATTATATCTCCTGTCTGATTCTTCGTATGCCACGAAAAAGGAAGCTTTGCTATATGCTCAAATATATCATTTCTCATAGTTTCAACCAGGGTTTCGGCTCCCTTGGTATTGTAATATCTGTATAGATAGTTAAAAACTGCTGCCAATATTCCTATAATTATAAGAAAGATTGCCACCACATATAGATTCTCTCTAAGATAAGCCGCACCTCCCAAACTTTCTATAAAATTTGTTACAAAGTTCGGAAAGTTACTCTCTTTACCTGTAATCAGTGTATCTACCACATAGCTTATTACCCTCGGTATTATAAGGGTAAGCAGGTTCACAAGAGAAATACAGACCACCGCAGTTATAAAATATCTCTTGCTTCCCCTTAAAAAGTATAAAAGAAGTTCTCTATTAGTATTAAATTTATTTTGTTTCATATCTTCTCCTGTCAAACAATATTAAGTGCAGAATCCCCCTTAACAGTATATTCATTACACTACAACTGTAGTCTATATTTCTGTATTATTCACCCTTAAAAGCCGGTGAATAATTATATTCTACTTAGGGCACACCATACTTAAGAAAGTTTCGGCATCTCTGTTTGCTATAAGCTCTTCCGGAAAATCAATTTCCTCAAGCATCTTAATTGCATTAGGATATTTGCCTATCTTAAATGAGCAGTGTGCATCACTGTTTACTGCTATCTTTGTTCCGGTCTCTGCACAGGTAACTGCAATCCTGCGGCATCTCTCCTTTATAACATCACCATGACCAAAGGAGGCTTCATTTATTTCTATCATTTTATTCATAGCCTTAGCCACTCTTACAACTTCTTCCACATCAAACTCAAGCCCGGAACGCCCTATATGTCCGAGCATTTTTACCTTATCATGCTCAAGCGCCTTAATATAAAGCTCAGTATTTTCTACAGCTGTAGAGTTGGCTGCAAATTCTTTAAAATGTACACTTGCAATAAGGTAATCTAACCTATTTAATATACCTTCTTCATAGGTAACCTTATTTTCATCTTTATATGGAAACGGAATATAAATATCATGACCAAATAAATTTCCCTTAAGGTCTACTATATCCACTTCTGCCCCAAATAAAAGCCTTACACCATGCCAAATCTCCGGCAAATCCCCTCTATTTATAAAAAAACCATAGCAGGCAAAGTCAGTTGAAGGCACAAAAAAAGAGCTAAAGTGGTCGGTTGTTCCAACTAACTCAAGCCCTTGTTCTTTTCCTGCCCTTAAGTTCTCCTCTATCGTCGAGTAGGCGTGCCCGGATGCCAGGGTGTGAGTGTGGGTATCTGTTTTTATTTTAATCATAATTGTGCCTCCTTTTCTTTATCTAAAATTCTTGGTAACTATACCAGTTTAGCAGAACCGGGATGATTTGTAAACGACTATCAGTAAATAATTTTATAAATAGAATAAATTAACATGGTTAGCTTATGTTGCCTATATGAAAGTTCACTTTCAATATAGGCAACATAAGCTAACCAGTAAGATGATATGCTGAGTTTGCCTATATAAGAGCTTGCTCTTAATATAAGCTAAACATTAAGAAGCCGATATTCTAAAAGCAACCGGCTTCTTATAAATATTTTGTGCTATAATTAATAGTTTGGAATTTAAATTCTTTTTCTTCCTGTATACATAAGGTATGACAATACTAAAATAACACCAAAGACTATTACGAAAGCCAAAACACTACCATTTACATATCTTATTACTTTTCCAAAAATTAAGCTTCCAAAAACCATTTGAAAACAATATAATTCCAATGATATCTTGCCTAATGAACTAAATAAATAAGATTTTATTTTCCCAAAAATTGCATCTGCAAACAGTATAATACCAAGTACATAAGGTATTGCTGCTATATAAAAGATATCACTTATGAGAAAATTTAACTTTACCATATATCCAAATTTCAGTGTCAAAAATACTCCAACTACAAGAAATATTAATGCCGAAATTAACTTATAGCTTACTTCCCATTTCCCCTCATATTTAGCCAATGTCATTCCAAGTAAAATTATCGGAATTCTGCACAGGAATATATTTATGCTATGATTTCCTACAAAATTCTCAAGTGCAAGCATTATTACCGCCCATACTGCCATAGCTATAATAAATAATTGTATATTATTCATCTTTTTTACAAGCTTAAGGTAAAATGGTACAAGCAGATAAAATATCATAATTGCCGGTATAAACCAAAGCAAAGAGCCTCCACCATTTACAATAAAATCAATACCTGTAGATGTAAGTATAGCCTTAGTTACGGAAATTTTACCCGTTATAATATATAAAACACAGGAAAAAATGAATATCGGATATATATTCAAAAATTTTCTCTTTATATACTGGAAATAATTATCAGTCTTTGAAAAATATGCCATATATCCGGTCATAAAAAAGAAGATATCTACACCGATATAGCCTGTCATTACAATATATCTTATAGCACTACTTACCATATCATTACTTCTGGACACCGGAAATAAATGAAATAAGATGATAAATAGTGCTGCTAATCCCATAATCGGCTGTTTAGTTTTCTTTAACTCCATTTAATTCCCTTCCCTATTC
>NZ_JBQNBU010000159.1:0-2984 GCF_052169795.1 Catonella sp. | reverse complement strand
CAGCAGGAGTACTTCCCTTAGATACGAGTGCAGAATATCCACCTATGAAATTAACTCCTGTATCTTCTGCTGCCCTGTCAAGAGTCTTGGCAATCGAAACAAAATCCTCTTCAGACTTACAGGCAGGATTCCCTACAAGGGCTATAGGGGTAACTGATATTCTTTTATTAACAATTGGAATTCCAAATTCCTTACCGATTTCATCCCCCGTTTT
Source organism: Catonella sp. (assembly GCF_052169795.1). GTDB lineage: Bacteria > Bacillota > Clostridia > Lachnospirales > Lachnospiraceae > Catonella. The sequence goes on along the minus strand of NZ_JBQNBU010000159.1, from coordinate 2,770 downwards.
GACCAAGTTCTTAGCGGTTTCAGTTATTTTCTTATAAATATTTTCATTTAATTTTTCTAAATTATCTGTAATGCAATCTAAAAGACTAATGCCAAGTGTGATAGTTCGCACATCTAAATGCTCATTCCATATCATCTCATTTGTCTCAAATACCTCACCTAATGTAATCATAAACTTCTCTTAACCCCCATATCTTTGATAAATTTTTATCAATACGGTAACTGTTATATCATCCGCTTCCACACAGCCATCAATTAAACACGATGCATTTTATCAAATATTTCTTCTCTTTGAATATTTGCTTTAAAATCACATTCTTCGCCAAGTTTCATAAATCCGTCTACTACAGATGAAAACTCATTATCAACTCCTGAAATATCAACAATAAGCATAATGTTAAAGAAACCACCTACTATTGTCTGAGAAACATCAAGTATGTTAATTTCTTTTTCTGCAAGATAGTTACAGATTTCTGCAAATCTTCCCACACTGTCCTTACCCACTGCCGTAATTACTGCTCTTTTCATATAGTCTCCATTCCTCGGTTTTATACCAATATTATAAACTATTTCAAACTAAATACTACAATCTTTTAAATAATAGGAGATTTGATTACAACTTTTTCGGAAATATTATTTCTATTTGCAACTGAAATCTTAGTATACTCCTCATAGTTCTTATGCTTCATAAAAAGCTCACATCTTACAGTTTCCAACGCTAATTCCGGCATATTATTATCCTCGCTCAAATGACCTAAAAATATATGCTGCATATTCTCATTCCATATCTTTGTTATCAGCTTTCCGGAATTTTCATTGGATATATGTCCCTTATCTCCCAAAATCCTTCGCTTTAACTGAAACGGATACCTCCCTGCTTCAAGCATTCTTTCGTCATGATTTGCCTCAACTACCATTGCATTAGAGCCTCTGAGCCCCTCTTCAATTTCGTCTGTAACCATTCCAAAATCGGTACATACTGATACCTTTGTTCCGTTCTTTATAAAACTGAAACCTAAAGGTTCTGCTGCATCATGTGGAATATTAAAACAATTTACTTCAAAACCATTTAAGTCAAATGCACAGTTTGCATAAATTTTATGCATTATTTTTTTGTAACTATTGTCAAACCCCCTGCACTTGGTTATTGCCAAAAGTGTTCCAAGACTTGCAAATACAGGTATCTTATATTTCTTCATAAGCATCATCAGTCCATTTATATGGTCTGTGTGTTCATGAGTTATAAATATTCCTTTTATATCTTCAACTCCTACAGAGAGTTCATTTAAGCCTTCCACTATTCTTTTACAACTTATTCCACAGTCTATAAGTATATTATTTCCTGATAAATCTCCTATAATGCTGGAATTACCACTGCTTCCACTGGCTATAGTCGAAATCCATAAATTATTTTCGCTATTACTCACTCCAAGCTATCCTAATCTGATCACCATCATGCACCGGTGAAGTAAAGTCCATATCACTCACACCATTTATTTCAAGTATCAGCCTTCCTCTATATTCACTCATATCAAAAGGATAGAAATCAAGCACATCTACAAGTAAATAATGTATCTTTCCCTTGAGTGTAACTAATGTATCATTTACCTTAACTGTCACATCTTTTGCTGATGGATTAGATATTATCCCTGTATCCGATTCATTTTCTAAGTTTTCTGCCGGTGCTTCCATAACTGCCACTCCTGAGCCTAAACTAAATGTATCAACAGGCTTATCTATATTTGTCTCAGGCTGTGGTACATCAGCTAAAGTAGGAGTTGCAATAGGTATTGAAATTGCATCCTCTCCCGTACCGAAGATAATTGCATCTGCTGTCTCTGTATAAGAAGGTTCCTGTACAAAATTAATATCTATTACAGGTTCTTCATCTATGTAATCGTCATCCGGCAGGTCCTCATAACTGCTGTAAGCCATATTCTGCCCTACCTCATCTTCTACATAAGAGGCATTATCAGTAACAGTGAAATTAGCATAGATTTTTGTATTCTCATCAGCAACCATATTATTAACCATAATACCGCTATGGTAAGGAAGATCCAACATTTCCATAATCTGCTGCAATGTATAAAAATTCCTTATAACTACATCGTCACCATCAGCTATTTCATAAAAACCCGACACTAAATTTCCATTTACTTCTGCAAGCTTCGGACAGCTTAATTCTTTTCCGTTAAAAATTATATTAAACGAACTGTCCATCTCTCTAATCTTACTTACCAAAAGCTTAGCCGGACTTCCTTCAGTAGATGGTTTAATTGTAATAATATCATTCTTAGAAATAGGCTTACTAATGCTTACAACATTACCGTTCAGCCTGATTTCAGCAGGTTCTCCCACCTCTCCTCTTTCGCTTCTCCTTGAACCGTCCAAGGTATAATGTATGGATTTACCACGCTTAGGAAAGAGATCATCATTTGAAAATCCGTCACGGCTTAATACATCATAAATAGTAAGTCTGTTATTATCATAAAGTTTAATTCTATTTCCGTTTAATGTAACATAGATGAAATTATTTCTAGCTTCATAATAGCTGTAGCATATACCTATAGGAGTAACGAGGAGCGGATCTTTTACAATGTTCTCATCTACAAATTCAACCTCACCGAGTACCTCTTTGCCTCTAAGTGCTACCCTGTCATTCTGAAGTCCAAGTATCTCTGCTATATGCTCTGTAAAGCCTTTTACCTTACCTCCGCCTCCAACTACAAATACTGCACTTACAGACTTTCCTCCATTTAATTCCTTAATCT
>NZ_JBQNBU010000158.1:0-2995 GCF_052169795.1 Catonella sp. | reverse complement strand
ATCAGGTGAACTGTACTTATTATTCAGCTTTGGGAGATAATGATGATGCATACCTTTTAGCAAGGGCAGTTCAGTTTTTCTCAAAGGGTATTCCTCAGGTGTATTATGTAGGACTCCTTGCAGGTAAAAATGATCTTAAGCTTCTTGAGGAGACTAAGGTGGGTAGAGATATCAATAGGCATTATTACACTGTAGAAGAAGTGGATACAGAAGTAGAACGCCCTGTAGTTAAAAATCTGCTTAAGCTTATGGAATTTAGAAATGAATCAAAAGCATTTGCTCTTGATGGCAAGTTTGAAATACCGACTACCGATGAGAATAAGCTGCATATCATAAGAGAGGCTGAGGGTGAAAAAGCTGAGCTTATAGCTGATTTTACGACAAAGAAGTTTAAAATTATTTCAAATGGTGAGGAAGTATTCAGTAATTAAAAATGATCTGGGGCAGTAGGGAACTTAAGAAGATGGCAATATAGGGGTTTACAACTATTTTTGTTGAATAGGAAATTTGTTAAAAATCCTATTCAACATTTTTTAGCAATACAGGAGAACATATGTTTTTAATTAAAATACCTTTACAATTTCAAAACTTGAGTTATCAAAATCAGCGATTATTTTATATCCATTTGCAAAGGTAGAGGCTTGCTTTCTGCCGGTGTCATCAAGAAGTTCATGTTTGATAAGTTCACTTTTGGCAACTTTTTCATGAAACTCCGATACAATTTTACTTCTTTTAATATCATCACTTAATTTCAGCTTGTTTTGAGTAGAAAAAGCACCATCTATACCCGGGTAGGCAGGATCTCGTATCAGATAAGGAGCACCTCCGTTTAATAGGGCATAGAGCATATAGTCCTCATTTTCGTGAGCCTTATCCATCATCCAAGGTTCAATAACGCAGTCATGATATACAAGGTTAAAAAGAGGTACAGGAATTCCTTTTTTTGGACTTCCGGGTTTTTCGAGCATAAAGTCATAAGGTGCATAATGACAGAAGACAAGGCTTTTTATTGCCCAGTCATTTACTTCCTCGGAGCTTGGTAGTATATTTTGTGAAAGCAAATAGTTAAAACATTCGTTTCGATAAGCATAAGACTCTCGCCTTGTCATACGATGATTTGGGTTAGCACATTCATCCCCCTCATTGCAGGTAAATACATCAAGGTAGGCACAGTCTAAATTTATTTCGTTTTTTTTGATTTCATTAAAATTTCTTTTTATAAAATATAGAGCCTTACCGGTACAAAGATAACTCTGAGAACCTCCTGCCCAGCGTTTGTGAGAATAGATACTGCCGTCAGGATTCATGCAGGCAAGGTCATCACTATAACTTTCAGCGCTTTTATAGAAATCTCTATATTGGTCATGAATACCGAACAAAAAGCCTAAGCTTTGTATTGTATCTGCAAGTAATTTCATACCTTTCCAGCCGCCGGCTTCTATGCAGGCAGGCAAATAGTCAGGATGGTTGTTATCATATCCGGGATTAGCCCAGCCATCTAAATGAAGATAAAGCTTGTTTATACCCAGTTCATGCAAATTTTTAATTTCTTCAGCTCTTTGTTCAAAGGTAGTAAGATGGTTATTTTTTTCAGGATTTTCAGGATCAAAAAAGTCTGAATCAGGCTGTACACAGGTCTTGATACCCGTGTGTACAAAGGCACAGCCTATGAGGCAGTTTATGGATGGATTTTGTACAGCCTTCTCATTTAGAGTCTTGAGTCTGCCTGTTTCAATAGCAAACTTTCTATAGAATTTGCATATATCATTATAATCGCAGTCTTCTAAAAATGAATACCTCATTACTCTGCGATATTCCATTTTTCCAAGACTATTTTCAAGTCTAAAATTTACTGAGGTATAATCACTGTTAGCAGGATGTACAGCATCATAACCCATATTCCAAGGTGTTAGACTTATTGCTATATAGCCCTCTTTATCTTTAACTTGTGAGAAAAATGGCAGATAAGCACCGGAAGTACCGAATCTACCGTTAAATCCGTCAGGCTGAAATTTTGTTTCCCAGTTATTTGGAATAAGAAGTCCTTGCTGCTTAGGTAGTAAAGTATACCAATCGGAACTGTTATTTTTAAAATCAAAGGGAGCCGGCCATGAAACATAATCTATACTTGTAGAAATATCTTTGATTGGTATAAATTCGAAGAAAATGTCATTTGTGGAGTGCTCAATCCAGACATAGGTTTCAAACTCTAATGTTATCTCTTCGCCATTTAACTTAAAACCGCTATAACAGCTAGTGAAACCGGAGCCAACACCTGTATGTACAGGACGGTGGACAATAGTCTCTGCAGACTTAAAGAGGATGGTATTTTCTCCAATTTTGATAAATGGTTCAAAATCGCTTTTCGTCTGCCAAAATGTGGATTTGTGGCAGATAGTATAGCTAAGGGTAGAGCGGTTGAAGTTTAGTGTAAGGTGGTTGTGGGTGGTTTTCATGGAAAATCTTCCTTATATATTTTTGGGGTATTATACTATAGATTTGGGAGAAATGTCAAAAGTTCTGTTATAATTTGAAATTTTGGAAAAAAGCAATAAAAATTGTCAAACTTGACAAATATTCTATATAATTATTTGGTATAATGTAAATGTTAATTGTAAAATAAATGTTTAGATGAAAAAGTTGCAAAATGATACCGACATATTATTTGGAATTAAGTATGTTGCAAATAGTGAAAAAAAGGTTAAAATTGATATAGTAGTAGCTTGGATAACGGAGGCGGTATGAAAACCAGAGAAGAAGCCATATCTTACGGACTTACATTTCCGGATACCTACATGGAAATGCCTTTTAAGGATACAAACTGGCAGCTAATCAGAGTTAAAGAGAGTAAAAAAGCCTTTCTTTGGGTATATGAAAGAGAAGGCAATATAAATCTCAATGTAAAAGTCTCTCCGGAGTGGAGAGATTTTTGGCGAAAATCCTTTAAGTCGGTTATAGCAGGCTGGCATCAGAATAAAGAGCATTGGAATACAAT
>NZ_JBQNBU010000157.1:0-3040 GCF_052169795.1 Catonella sp. | reverse complement strand
TAGGAGGTGATGATGTGTCAGCCAGCAAGGATAAAGAAAGAGGTATATGGAAAATCTATTTAAGGTATGTTGATTGGCAAGGGATGAAACAGATTCACACAAAGCGTGGATTCGCTACAAAGAGAGAGGCTTTGGAGTATGAACGAGAGTTTTTGGCAAGTAAATCGAGAGATTTGAATATGCTTTTTGAGTCATTTGTTGAAATCTATTTGAATGATTTAAGACCGAGAATTAAATACAACACCTACTTAACAAAGGTGCATATTATAGAAACGAAAATAATACCTTACTTTGCCAAAAAATCTATAGCTGAAATAACGGCTCCGGATATTTTACAGTGGCAGAATGAATTACTTAAAAAATCTGATGGTGAAGGTAAGTCATATTCTCAAACTTATTTAAGAACGATTCTTACATCATGAAATGGATAGAGGCTGTAAATTATCAGGAGTAAAAAGAATTAGAGTTCATGATTTAAGACACTCTCATGTTGCATATTTGATAGAGCAAGGCTTTTCTCCTGTGGTGATTGCAGAAAGATTAGGTCATGAAAGTATCTCGATAACCTTAAATTATGCACATTTATATCCGTCAAAGCAGTTGGAAATCATTGAAACGATAGAGAAAGAAAGGAATTAAATTGATTAAGATGAGTAAGATATTTAAAAGAGAAAGTCTACAGTCAAAAGGTAGAAAACTGAAAGTCGATAACAACAGAAAAAGAAATATTATAGTGAATTTCAGAATGTCTCCGGAAGAAAAAAGTTTATTGGAAGAGAAAATAGCATTATCAGGATTAAACAAACAGGATTATATAATTCAAATGAGCCTAAATCATAGGGTTGAGGTGTTTGGAAATATAAGAGTGTTTGATGAACTTAAAACAAAACTGAATATGCTTGAAGAGTATTTTGAAAATGTAAATTTGGACTGCGATATGGATGAAAATAAACTTGAACTTCTGGCATATATTCTGGAAATGTTTGAAACGGTGAATAGAAATAAAAATGACTCTACCTACGGCAAATAGATAGAGTCCGGAAGCAACCTGATAGGATTGCAACTCTCAAATATGATTTTATCAGGTTGTACTTCCATCATCAACAAAAATATGGAGGTAAAAAATGATAAATAAGGAAAAATATGTCAACAACATTCCGCAGGAGTTAAAAGAACACAAGCAATGGTTATGGTTTAAGATTTATCAAAACAAGGACAAAAACGGGAATATAAAACTTGTTAAGATTCCGATCAGTCCAATCACTTGTGATTCAAACGATTGAAACAAAAAAGAGAATTGGTCGGATTTTGAAACCGTATTTGCAGGTTTGGAGAGAAGCGGATGCGATGGATTGTCTTTTGTTTTGACGGAGGAAGATTCCTTTGTTTGTATAGATTTGGACAACGTGAAAGAAAAGAATTTTGATAAAACGAGAGCAATTATAAGTGATTTTGCAGAGACTTATAAAGAAATATCCGTATCCGGAAACGGAATTCATATCTTTGTTAAGGGAAGAATTCATAAGAACATCAATAATCAAACTGATCGTTTTGAAATGTATAAATCAAATAAGTGCATTGCTATGACTGGTGATGTTATAGGAGCTTGCATAGAAGTACAGAATGAACAATATAAGTTGAACCTTTATTATGAAAAATATGCTCTTAAAGAAACGATAAGAGAACGAATTTCCTATTATAAAAATTTAGATAGCGATGTTCCTGATATAGAGGACATTCTAAAGGCAATCTACATGACTAATCGTAAAGGCAGAGAGCTTTTTAGAGGCAAATATTCCACAGGGGATGCAAGTAAAGATGATTTTCAATTGCTTCTTATTTTAAATAGCTTTACACACGGTAATGCAGATTTAATGCTTGAGATATTCCTACAATCAGCCCTAAATCGAATGGGTGATATGAGTAAGAGAAAAACTGAGACTGCATACATTAAATATTTAAATCAGAGTATTCAAAGGGCACAGGAAGTCGGCGGAACGAATTATTGGGATTATAACTATCACAGAAAAACAAGGGAGGCAGTTCGTTGAAAGCATATACGATAGATACTGAGTTTGAAAGAATTATAAAATCTGATGTTGAATTGGGTTATGAGGTGTTCGTAGTGGATACCTTTTCTAAGATAAAATATGACAGAAAATATAATGCCAATGATTACAATGACACCTATGAGGTTATGGCTAAGTATTATGAGCTTATAGAAAAATATGGTTGCACTTTTATTATGATGTATCACACAAAAAAGGATTCATCTATCAAAAGTGTGAGTGAAAAAGTGATAGGTTCTCAAGCATTCTCCGGTTCAGTAGACACCATAATAGCTATTAATAAATCATCGGAATTTGATACAGAGTTTAGCTTAGATGTAACCAGTAGGCTTTTTGAATCAAAGGTATATCAAGTAAAAATTCATCCGTCAAAAAAGATATTGGATTTAGATAAAATAGATCCGATTGAAATGCTGGAACCGTCCATTCAAAGATTAGTTCAACTTATGCCTAAATTAAAAGAAATAGATGGAACAATAGTTGATATTTGCTCAAAGATAAAATTAGAGATAGAAAGTCCGCAGCAATTCGGCAAGACCTTAAATCGTAATAAAGAAGTTCTCAGAAAAAATGGAATCAGCATTACAATGAAGCGAGGCAAAAACAACAATAACTATCAAGTTAAATATAATTCAGAGGATGTGATTTATTAAAATGCCGTTCAAACCGTTCGTACCGTTTGATGTTTTGTATATAAGAAAATGTCGTGCGGTATGAACGGTGCAAACGGAAAAGTTACATTCACTTTTTTCTGTGTAAGTTAAAGATGAATTTATAAAAATCATGAATTATAGGTAGATAGCAAGCATATACTTTTTGACCACAGTCCAAAAAGTAGACTTGTAAGCTGCAAATTCAGCTTAATCAATTTTACCCTCGCCTAATTATCTCAGCAACTCAAATAAATTTTCGTTGGAGATAATTGGCTGGGACAGACCCTAGGAAGAACCCTAAGACCCCAAAGAAGAAAG
>NZ_JBQNBU010000156.1:0-3059 GCF_052169795.1 Catonella sp. | reverse complement strand
TAGGAGGAATATATGATAGAACTAAAAAATATAACTAAGCAATATAAAAATAAATTAGCTCTGAATGATGTAAACCTAAATTTGAATAAAGGTGTGATAGGACTTATTGGACCTAACGGGGCAGGTAAAACTACTTTAATAAGGATTATATGTACTATAGTTCGTCAGTCTAAAGGGGAAATAATATATAAAAATGAAATAATAGAAGAAAATAACCTAAGAGTTCTTAGAGATGTCATAGGGTATATGCCTCAAGAACTTTCATTTTACGAAAGTATGACTATTTACCAATACTTAGATTATTTTGCAACTATTGATGGAATAGAAAAAGAAGAAAGAAAGAAACGAGTTGAAAATTTAATTATTGATGTTGAATTGGAAGATAAAAAGAATACAAAATTAAAACATTTATCTGGAGGGATGAGAAGAAGAGTTGGATTATGCCAGGCTTTATTAAGAAATCCACAAATCCTTGTTTTAGACGAACCAACTGTTGGATTGGATCCAGAACAAAGGAAAACTATGAGAAAAATAATCTATGAATATGGACAAGAACATTGTGTTCTTATATCGACTCATTTAACAGAAGATATTGAAAGCATTTCGGATCGTGTGATTTTATTAGAAAAAGGGCAGTTAATTGAAGATACGACTGTATCTGAAATGCTCGATAGAGCCAAGGGACATATATTTAGTTGTGAAAAGGATTCATCTTTTAAAGAGATGAAAAATGAATATGTTATCAGCGAAAAAATTTACAGGGGAAAACCATTAGTGAGATTTTTTAGTAAAGGAAAGCCACTATACATAAATTGTATAGAAGAAGTGCCAAACTTAGAAGATGCCTATTTGTATTTAAGAGGAGTTGATAGATATGAGTAAAACGATTGGAAGCGGCAATAAGTTTATACTTATCATTTTTTTAATTGGTGTATCCTTATTGACATTCATGAATGTTCACAGTTATAAGAATTATACCAAAGCATTATCAGCGGATGAATATAATGAAGTCTATATGCAGGATGCGGAGGACGGCATTTTTGGATCAAGTAATGCAAATATGCTATTACCTTTTAAAGATGAACAAGAACATATGAATCAGGCAATAGATAATTTAAAAAAATATTTAAAAGATAGTAGTGAAAACGGGAATATAGAAAAAAGTCAAGAAAAGAACGTTATTGAAAAAATAGAGCATAAATTAGCAAATAATGAAAATCTAACTGTTAATGAAGTAGAAAGTATAGTTGAAACAAATACAGGAATGACAGGAATATTTTCCTATATATTTTATGATACTGTTGGCAAGAATGCCAACTTAGAACAATACAATCAGTATGTAATTGATAATGTTGAGAAACAGGGTAAAAAACATTTTTTCTACAAATATACTGAATTCTTCTTACTATACTTAGTGATGATGATGATTATTTATGTTCCTTTTAGATTTCACGATTATAGCAATAAAAACTACATAGAACTATACAAATATAGAAATCAATTGACCATAAAAAATCTATCAAAAGATATATTACCAACCATTGGTATGATAGCACTTTTCATTACTATAAATAATATTTTTTATTTTATATTTGCTCAAACGGAATATCGGGATTTTTTATATGCGTTTATCTATCCATATATTAGTTTAGTGCCAATTATTTTTATAATTTCCTATAGTGTATTTTTAAATATTATTACCCAAAGATGGTTTATATCAAGTGTTTTTACAGCAGCCTTATTGTTATATAGTAATATGCCTATGAAAAATGGATCATTCGTGAAATGGATAGTAAAACCCTTTTCGATATTGGTAAGGTATTCTTCTAGTTTCTGGGGAGATTTCTACTTGCCATACTTATATGAAAATTTAGGATTACTTTTTATATTCAGTTTGGTTTTCATAATGCTGGCTTCTAAGAAAATGAGGAAAATAAATGCTTGATAGAATAAAAATTGAAATAAAATTATTAAATAGTTATGGAATATATATGGGATTGTTTATTTTTTTAATTATTATATCAATTTTATATAAAGAAGTATTAGGAATAAAAGCGATGGAAGTATTAAGACCATATATTAGTATATACTGTATTATTGCTATTACATATGTTTCTACAATAAGAAATAAGAATGTTAGAGAACAGGAACTTTTGTGTAAAAAAGGATTTGTCATGAAAGATACTGTTTTAGTAATTTCATTATTGCTACCTTTTCTTATTATCATATTCTTGTTTCAAATTGTTATTCGTAAAATCTATATGAGTAATGATATGAATATTGTAAAGGATTTTTATTATAATTTTGTTACAGTATTTTTCTTTTTAGCTACTAATATGTTTCTATCAAAGATTGTTAAAAACAAATGGATAGGAGCAACCTTATCATTTATATATTGTATGTATTCGATTATAAGGGGATTAAGAGTTGCTATCATATATAAGATATTTGAAATAATTGAAAACGATGATAAAATAATATCACTGTTTTTTGTTGTTATATCTGTTGGCATGATAATTATTATTGAATATCTAAATAGTAATTTCAAATATTTGAAAGAGGTGGATAGATGAATTTGACAGTATATTTTACTAATCAATGTAATTTAGAATGCAAGTATTGTTATGAAGAACACAAACAACTCAACACTAATATGAATATTGATACTATTGATAATATGATTATATTTATTGAAAAAGAATGTCTTAAGTCTGATAAGGAATCTGTAGTTCAAATGAAAATTCATGGTGGTGAACCTTTGTTAAATTATAAAAATATTAGATATATGTTAAATAAAATCAAAGAGAATAGTATTTTTTCAAATAATATATCTTATGAAATCACTACAAATTTAACAGTTTTAAATGAAGAGATTATAGATATAATGTCACAAATGAGTAGGATTTATGTTAGTATTGATGGAGATAATATTTCTCATGATAAAAATAGAGTATTTAAAAATAACGAAGGTTCATATGATGTAGTTGTTAAAAACATTAAGATACTATTGAAATATAGGCCGGATTTAGTGGCTAGAGTTACTATTTCAAAAAATACTA
>NZ_JBQNBU010000155.1:0-3095 GCF_052169795.1 Catonella sp. | reverse complement strand
AAACTTATTAACTAAATAGTCTTGAATGACTATACCATTATTATACTAGGAGGAGTATTTGAGAAATTTGAAAAACAGATAACCGGAGCAGAAGAAAGTACCGACAATGATTTAATCTATGCCTTTTTAGATTATGTACTTTCTGATAATCGAAATAGAGAAAAGCTAAAAGAGCTTACAGAAATTCATTTAAGAGAAAAAGAAATCTCCTTAGAAGAAAATCTAAATCTTGAAGAAGAAAACATAAATGATGATTTTGAAGAACCGGAAGATGAAGAATAGAAAAGACAAAAATGTATTATTGCTTGAGACGGAGCAAAGGGAATAAGAAGATTAGTCAAGACATTAAGGCGAAAAACACAAGAATAGAAAACCTGAATAAATGCTTTGCCTATGCGGACATCATCAAGGATAACAAACAAGTCTTTGAGGAATGGAACAGTAAATCCCTATTCAAAGACAGCTTTTACAATTCCCATAAAGATGAGATAGATAAATATAAAAGAGCAAGGGCAATCCTTGAAAAGATAACAGGCTTATCGGCTATCAAGATAAAGGACTGGAAAAAGGAAATTCAAAGCCTTGAAAGTGAAATATCAAAACTCAATAGACAATCTCAAAAGGTCAAAGAAGAATACGAAAGTATCAATCATATCAAGTATGCCGTAAAAACCGTCAATGAAGATCATGGCATAGACTTATCTATTGAGATTGACAAGGCAATTAAGAGAGGAGAAAAAACAAGTGTCATTGCTCAGATTAAGAAATATCAAGAGCAGCAAGAAGCCTACGAAAAACGAAAGGATAAAACAAAGGACTATTACAGGAAAGAGGAAAGATGAAGTCCTAAAATGGGATAACATCAAAAACGAAGGGTGTCGTAAATCACGACATCCTTAAAAAACTAAGAGAGGAGAGAAAAATGGCAGATAAAAGAATGTTTTCACTCAAGATAGTGGATAGCGACTTATTTTTAGAAATGCCTTTAAGTAGTCAATGCCTATATTTTCATCTATCAATGAGGGCAGATGATGACGGCTTTGTAAATAACTCTAAGAAAATCATCAAGATTATCGGAGCGAATGAAGATGACCTGAAAATACTTATTGCCAAAGGCTTTGTGATTGTCTTTGAACAAGGAATTATCGTCATTACGCATTGGAAAATCAACAACTTTATCCGTAAAGACAGATATAAACCGACCTTATATGAAAATGAGGTGCAGAGCCTATCCCAAACTAAAAACGGAATGTATATCAAAGAGGTTGGTTGTCATTTGGTTGCAGGGCGGTTGACAAGCGGTCAACCCAGTATAGATAAGGGTAGATTAGATAAGGTTAGTATAGAAAAGGGGAGAGTAGAACAGGATACCCCCTTTTCTTTTTATGGAGAATATAAAAATATCCGATTAACCGAAGAAGAATACCGAAAGCTGAAAGATAAGCTGCAAGGTCATAAGATAAAAATTAAGCTTTAAAACTCAACTTGAAGGAAATTAGCAGATGAAAAATATTGATAGGTTTGGTATAATTAAATATTATTATGAGTGAGGAGGTATGACCTTTGGATAATAAAGAGCTGTCTATCACAAGTGATAGTGAGTATAAAAAGCTATTGTCAGAGTTAAAAGAGAAAGTAAGAAGTAGCCAACTTAAAGCTGCAATAAAGGTAAATTATGAGTTGTTAGATTTATATTGGACTTTGGGAGAATACATTGTAAAAAATCAAGAACAACATTCATGGGGAGATGCCTTTATAAAATCGTTAGCTAAAGATTTACAAAAAGAATTTCCTGATATGAAAGGTTTTTCTGAAACAAATATTAAGTATATCAGAAGATGGTATTCATTTTATATAAAAGGGCTACAAGGTGTAGCCGAAATAGAAAATAACGACAGCAATTCAAAAGGACTACAGTCTGTAGCCCAATTTGATGAAAGAGTTATCAACCATATTAAACAGATACCTTGGGGACATAATCAAAGGATAATAAATAAGTGCAAGACCATTGATGAAGCCATATATTATGTTGATAAAACTATTGAGAACGGATGGAGTAGGAATGTACTTGTACATCAAATTGAAAGTGGATTATATGGCAGGGAAGGAAAATCTATAACAAACTTTGAAAAAAGGTTACCCGCTCTGCAATCAGATCTTGCAAGACAGACATTAAAAGATCCATATAATTTTGATTTTCTTACCATTAGTGAAGGATATGATGAAAGGGAACTTCAAAAAGAACTGGTTGACAAGATTTCTGATTTTTTACTTGAACTTGGCGAGGGATTTGCCTACATAGGCAAAGAATATCACATAAATATAAATGGAGATGATTTTTATATTGATTTACTGTTTTACAATTTGAAACTCCATTCTTACATTGTTATAGAACTGAAAGCGGAGAAGTTTAAGCCGGAACATTTAGGACAGCTTAATTTCTATGTAACAGCAGTGAATAGAGAGCTAAAAACTGATAGAGATAATGCTACGATTGGACTTCTTATTTGCAAAGATAAAAACGATGTCGTTTGTGAATATTCATTAGAACAAATATCGCAACCTATAGGTATAAGCAAATATGAGATTACTAAATTACTTGAAGCAGAGTATAAGAGCAGTTTGCCGAGTATTGAAGAAATAGAGAAAAAGATCAAAGAAATAGATACGGATAATTAAAAACATCAAAGAAATGAATAAATATTGGCTAATGACGATTGGAGAAAAACACGAATCGTCATTTTTTATTGCAATAGTGTCAACTGACATATGAAAAAATGTTAGTAAAAAAAAAAGCACTTTTACACCTTGAAAACTGTAGATATTTTAGGTTGTGTTAACAGTACGCCACCCTTGACAGCACAACAAGAACTACTGGAAGGTCGTTACCGACGGTGAAGATGATGAGAACAGTTAGTTCTTCTCCGCCGCTTACAGCAGTGTAGCAGTTCTTTTATGAGCCATCAAGGGCAAGCCGCTTGCACGGTGGCTGTTTTCTTACCTCCGGCTCAGAATCTAAGAACAGTTAGAGCCTTTGGCCTGTTGCATTTTTAGTATTCGTTGTTGCCCTAGGAAGATTAGTAGTTGCCATTTAC
>NZ_JBQNBU010000154.1:0-3096 GCF_052169795.1 Catonella sp. | reverse complement strand
TTATGTATGAATTTTTTGAAATTGGTAATTTAGATAATAAAGCTCTTGAAGTTAAAAACGAGGGAATAGACATAATCAAGATTCCGTATTATTTTAACTCATTTCATAATTCAAATGTTTACTTTAAAATTGACGAAGTGAAATTGCTTGACAAAGTAAATTCAGAGCTTTTAGACAAATTATCTAGCTATTTTGGCAAGCCTATTCAGATTATGATTTCATCTGAACGGAAAGATGCTACAGATATGTTGAAAAATTTGGGTTTTGAACGCAAAAGAGTTTGTTATGAGATTGAAGTTGGTAAGGAAGACTATAGCATATATGAAAAAGATGATGAGATTAAACTGATAACTGCACATAAAGGTAGTAAAGAATTTGCGGCTTGTGCAGACTTAATGCTTGAACGATATATCAAAACACATCTGGACATCAACCCTTGGACAGGTAAAAGATCTGATTTTTTTAATATTCTTCCGGAAAAAGTTGTATATGAGAAAAAGGATGACAGTATAGAAAATCTGGCATTTATAGAAAATGAAGAGGTTGCTTATGTTTTTGGAAAGAATGTAGATTTATTCAGGAAATTTTCTTCTAGCTTGATTTTGAAATTATTTGAAAAATATGAGAATATATATTTGGAAGCAGATGATTGTGATGAATTTGCTATGGAATTAAAAAAGTTATCTGGTAAAGATTATGATGTTACTTGGGATACTTACATTTATAAAAAATAATTTTTTGATGTCAAGGAAAAAACTTGACATCTCTTTTTTCATCTGTTACAATACCCTAGGATTAAAAAGATAGTGAGTTTATTATAATGGAAAAGAAAGTAGATATACTTGATGAGAGACTTAGAGTTTCTGAATTATTTGACTATTATGGTGTGCTTCTTAAAGAAAGCCAGAGTAAGTTACTTGAAGCTTACATACTTGAAGATCTCTCTCTTTCTGAAATAGCTGAAACAGAGGGAATATCCAGACAGGGAGTGCATGATAATCTAAAAAGAAGTATCAGACAGCTTGAAGAGTTTGATGATAAACTGGAACTTATTAAGAAATCCAAAGAAATATCCGGCATAGCATATATGCTTAAAGAAACAATAAGTACTTGTAAGGATGAGAAGCTTAAAGAAAATATACAGATAGATATTGTTAAGCTTGAAAACATATTCTAAAAGGAGGAGCTATGGCATTTGACAGTTTAACAGAGAAGCTGACAAAGGTTTTTAAGAATCTGCGTGGCAAGGGCAAGCTAAATGAAAATGATGTCAAGGCTGCTCTTAAAGAAGTAAAAATTGCTTTACTTGAAGCAGACGTAAACTTCAAGGTTGCTAAAAATTTTATTAAGACCGTTGAAGAAAGAGCTATAGGACAGGATGTTATGAACTCCTTAACACCCGGTCAGATGGTTATAAAGATAGTTAATGAAGAAATGACAGCCCTGCTTGGTTCAGAAAAAACTGAACTTACTTTAAGACCTACGCAGGAAATTACGATTATAATGATGTGCGGTCTTCAAGGTGCAGGTAAAACAACAACTACGGCAAAGCTTGCAGCAAAATTCAAAGGAGCAAGAAAACCACTTCTCGTTGCCTGCGATGTATACAGACCGGCTGCCATCAAACAGCTTCAGGTAAATGGAGAAAAGGTTGGAGTTCCGGTATTTACTATGGGTGACGGTCATAAGCCGCCCAATATAGCCAAGGCAGCTATAGAGCATGCTAAAAATAATGACTACAATATGATATTTCTTGATACTGCAGGACGTCTTCAGATAGATGAAGATATGATGCAGGAGCTTGTAGATATTAAAGAAGCAGTAGATGTTACGCAGACACTTCTGGTAGTAGATGCAATGACAGGTCAGGAAGCAGTAAATGTTGCAACTACATTTGACAGTAAGATAGAGCTTGATGGAGTGGTGCTGACAAAGCTTGATGGTGATACCAGAGGTGGTGCTGCACTTTCCATAAGAAGTGTAACAGGCAAACCTATTCTGTATGCCGGTATGGGAGAGAAACTCTCAGACCTTGAACAGTTTTATCCAGACAGAATGGCAAACAGAATACTGGGAATGGGCGACATACTTACCCTTATTGATAAAGCCCAAAGTGCCTTAGATGCTGAGAAGGCTAAAGAACTTGAGCAAAAATTCAAAAAGGCTGAGTTTGATTTCAACGATATGCTTGCCCAGTTTGAACAGATAAGCAAGCTTGGCAGTATAACGGATATTCTTGGTATGATGCCAGGTGGACTTGGTGGCAAGATTGATGAATCTATGGTTGATGAGAAGGCTATGGACAGAGTCAAATCAATCATTTATTCTATGACAAAAGCTGAAAGAGCCAACCCAAATCTTCTGAATCCATCCAGAAAACACAGAATTGCCAAAGGCTCAGGAGTGGATGTGGCTGAGGTAAATAAGCTTGTCAAACAGATGGAACAGATGAAAAAAGTTATGAAGCAGATGTCAGGAATGATGAAAGGCAAAGGAAAGAAAAAGTTTGGTCTGCCTTTCGGATTATAAATTTGGTGTTAATGCAAAGCATTTTCATAGATAAAATAAAAAAATCAGGAGGAAAAGTAAAATGGTAAAGATTAGATTAATGAGAATGGGATATAAGAGACATCCTTTCTATAGAGTAGTAGTTGCTGATGAGAGAGTAGCTCAGCATGGTAACTTCATTGCTCAGGTAGGAACTTATGATCCTAACAAGGAGCCAAGTGCAATCAATATCAATGCTGAAGAAGCAAAGAAGTGGATTGCAAATGGTGCTAAGCCTACAGAGGTTGTTGCTAAGCTTTTAAAGAAAGCCGGTATAACTGAGTAATCATCGGAGGTAGTCATCATGAATGAATTAGTAAAGGTTATTGCTATGGCCCTTGTTGATCATCCTGATGAAGTCACAGTTACAGAAACAGAGGAGAATGGAGAAACAGTACTTCTTCTTCATGTTGCAGATAGTGATATGGGCAAAGTTATTGGCAAGCAGGGAAGAATAGCAAAGTCAATAAGGACTGTTGTAAAAGCTGCGGCCACAAGGGATGATAAGAAAGTCACCGTTGAAATAAAATGATGACAGAGGGGGAGGAG
>NZ_JBQNBU010000153.1:0-3098 GCF_052169795.1 Catonella sp. | reverse complement strand
GAACTCCAATTGATTTTAATAAGGTTAGAGGGACTGAAATTCATTATAATGAAAAGATTAAGAATACTAAGGTAAGTTCAGAAAGATTTGCGACATTGATTTTAGATAATATTTGCAGTGTGATAGATACCAAAAAGAGAGGGGCTGTCAGAGGCAGTGAGCTTTATGTTTTGGGACATACAAATATGCCTTCAGCTCTTGTAGAGATTGGTTTCCTTACCAATAAGGAAGATTTGGCTCTGATTCAGGATGATAAAAAAATGAAACAATGTGCAGAAGCTGCATATGAAGCAATTGTACAGGCATTTAAGGAAAATGAGGAATAATGGATAAGATAGTTTTTGCAACAGGAAATGAAGGAAAAATAAAGGAGATAAAGGAAATACTTGCAGATTTTTCTGTAGAAGTAGTTTCTATGAAAGAAATGAATATTACTACAGAAGTAGAAGAAAATGGAAACACATTTGAAGAAAATTCACTTATTAAAGCAAGGGCTATATCAAAGCTTACAGGTTTACCTGCTTTGGCAGATGATTCAGGCCTTGAAGTTGATTATTTAAATGGTGAGCCGGGCATTTATTCTGCAAGATACTTAGGTAGAGATACAGATTATGATTATAAGAATAATTATATTATAGATAAGCTTAAAGAGGCTAAAGATGAAGAGAGAAGTGCCAGGTTTGTCTGTGTTATTTCTTTAGTTTTGCCTGATGGAAGAGAATTTATAAAAAAGGGAGTAATGGAAGGGCAAATAGCCTATGAAATCCAAGGTGAAAATGGATTCGGCTATGATCCTATATTTTATCTGCCTCAGTACGGCAAGACTTCTGCGGAGCTTTCAAGTGACGAAAAGAATAAAATAAGCCATAGAGGGAAAGCATTAAGGGCTATGAAGGAAGTGATTAAAGACTTTATATAAAGCATTAATTAAAGTATAAAAGTATATATAGAAAGGAAGTTTATAAGATGAAGAAAATATTGGTACGAACCGGTTTATCTCCTATTGAGGAAACTCCTGTTTCTAATATCCTTGCATATAATCTTATAGGAAATAATGTTGGTAATTTGGTCTATGCTTATTCTGTATATAGGGGGCTTATGACAGAGCCTGATATAGAGTTTGTTCCGACTAAGTATCGTGTTTTAAGGTTAGATGTTGATAGAATTAATGATGAGTGTGATTCTTTTGTGATTCCGTTAGCTGATTTCATCAGACATGACAGAGTTGATGAAATTAAAAATATGACAAAAATAATAAATAAGCTTAAAATTCCCTGTATAATTGTTGGAATAGGAGTAAGAGGGGAATATGATTATGAAAATAAGGGAATTAAATTCAAGGATGATGAGATAGCATATAAATTTTTTAAGGCAGTATTAAATAAGTCTGCTATGATAGGAGTAAGAGGTGAAATAACAGGTGATTATTTAAAAAAGCTTGGATTTATTCCTGAAAAGGATTATACTGTGATAGGATGTCCGTCTTTTTACACCTATGGTGCTGACCTGAAATTAAAAACTGCAAAACTTAATGAAAATTCGAAAATGGCTTTTAATAATACGGTAATGGCAGAAAATAATGTACAGGAATTTTTGCTTAGAGAAAGTGAAAGATTTCACGATTCGTATTATTATCCACAAAAAATTGAAGAACTCAGAACTTTATATTTAGGAACTAAGTACCGTTTTAATAGAAAAATATCCGGTTATCCAAATACAATTGAAAATTCTATCTATATGAAAGATAAGGTGCGTTTTCATACACATTATTGCAGCTGGAAAAATGACCTTGCTGAAAGAGATTTCAGTATTGGACCAAGGCTTCATGGTAATGTTATGGCTATATTGTCGGGAATACCGGCTGTTTGGATTACACATGATGCCAGAATGAGAGAACTTGTGGACTATCATAAATTACCTCAGATTAATGCTGCTGAAATAAATGAAAATACAGATATATTTGAAATATTTGCAAAGGCAGATTACAAGTCTTTTTTGGAAGTACATAAAGAAAATTTTAAACATTATGTTGATTTTTTAGATAAAAATGGAATTTCTCATATTTTTAAGGATTATAAAAATCCTGAACTTAATCCACTTGATAAAATGCTGATGGAACGGGGCATTTATAGTAAGGATTTTTCAGTAAAATCCGTGTTAAAATGTGATATTGAGGAAATTTCTAAGAGAATAGACAGCTATGACCTTTGTCTAAGAACCAGGAGAAAAGAAGATTTAGTTGTTGAACAAGATATTAAAAAAGGGCTTAGGAACGAAATTAGAGAGTTAAAAGATAATAATAAGGCTATAGAAAAAGAATTGAATGCAATTGTAAAAAAGCTTCAAAAAACTGAGGAAAAATTAAGTAAGAAAGATGCAGAACTAAAAGAGGCTAAGAAAACATTTACTTTCTTAGTGAGGAGAAAGGTTAAAAAAGTTTTGGGAATTATAAAGAAAGAGGAGAATAATAGTGGACATAAGTGTTAAAGTATTTGAATTATATGTAGAAAATTCAAATCTTAAAATAGGTATAAGAGTCAGAGGAAACTATGATCCAAGAGTAAGGAAACCTATGGTGACTGTTATTTTCGATAATGGGAAAGAAAATCGCAGAATTCCGATGCCTATTCAGGCATATTATCCTAGTGAGAATTTAAAAACTTTCGATTTTTTTGCAGGATATTCTTATAGTTTAAATCAGGTATTCTTTAAGGATTATGGTGCTGAGCCCATAACAATGAGTTTAGAAATAGTTTATGGAGATAGTGTATTCGATAAGCCTATAATGAATGAATCCGCTGATTTACTGGTTTATGGATCCGAATTTTATGATGTTGCTTTTGGTAGAAAACATGAAAGCATAGAAATTAAGCCTTTAGCTACAGAGCAGGAAGTTGGAATAAAAAATGTTATATTTATGGCATTTCAATCCGGAGTTAGTTTCTTATGGAATATTGTATTGATTATGACATCAGTTTTTTTATTTCCTATTTTTATGTTAGAAGCTTTATTAAATTTTATATATTGTGTCAAAGCTGCTCCCAGAAATAATAAAACAGGTATAATGAGAATATTATTTCATATAAAATGGCGTATTA
>NZ_JBQNBU010000152.1:0-3116 GCF_052169795.1 Catonella sp. | reverse complement strand
GTGAAACATTTTGTTGATATTTTCAAAAAAAGGTTGAAGTCAATTTTTAACCTATATCTATCTCACAATATGCATTGTTAAAGTCATCATTTTCAAAATCATCAACAAATTTGCTCTTGACCTTATAAGTATCTCCATTTTTTGTATTTATTATAAATTCACTATTAAAAAACTCTCCCTTAATACAGTGTATCATCATATAATCAAGAATCACCTTACATTTATCAATGGTATTTTTATCTACATTATGCAAACTAAAATCAGGTCTTCCAAACTTTGCCATTCCTCTTGTATGCATCCAATACTTATCTTGTTCTTCTGACAGCAATATAACTACATTGTTTTTTGCAGTAATTTCCCTGTCAAAGAAGTTTTCTTCCCATTCTTTTGGAGCATACATTGAAAAAGTCAACAAATCAAGTACTCCGACTGCTCCCTGTTCAACAAAAGCTTGAACAATTCCGATAACATTTCTCATATACTCAAGGTTAGAATCATCTTTAATATAGCCCTTAATGACTGCACAATCTTCAGTATTCAAACATTTTTCATACAGCTCTCTGTTTGCTTCCTTTAATATCTTGCCCAAGGTTCCTTCAAAAAATCCATTTATATAGTCTGCATGATTAGTTCTACATAATGAATGAATTTCTAAATCATCCGGGAATACATCCACATGATGTCTGCTTTTTGACACCTGCAATTTTTCACCTGTAACTCCAAAAACAACATAAAATAAAAACGGTTTATATCCTATATCCTTAAAATATTCTCTTGTTTCCATATATAATACCTCTTTATTTCAAATAAGGCATATTTAGTATTTTCTTAATTCTCAATAAAAATATTTATTTCGAATATCAAGACATACCGGTATTTAGATTTTAACCTTTACGGAAACTTAAACGGGCTATTCTCCTTAAGTATATTATATAACATTATAGTTTAATGCAGAGTGTAGCTATATAGTCATTTCCATAACGTGATAATCTATTTCTTTTGTCACACGATTCATAAAAATCTATCATAGCGAGACCATTTTTAAGTTGTCCTCTAATCTGAGTTTCTAAGGTATGGCTAAATTCATATCCATATTCCGGATTTATGGTTATCTTGCCTTCCTCTTCAAGCTCTTTTGAATTAAAAGGTATTGAAAACTTTAAAAGTAATTCCTCATCGGGTTTGTCCCATACAATGTCAGCATCATACATATATATCCAAGGATTCATAAATCCGACCATTAACAGTCCACCCTTTTTCAATACTCGAGAGGCTTCTTTATATATGTTTTCTAAATCTTCTACATATACATTTGAAACCGGATTAAAAATAATATCAAAAGTTTCATTTTCAAATGGAAATGGTTTTGTCATATCGCCTTGAACTGTGTTGATTTTTAAGTCTTCTCTTTTAGCAACCATATCATCTCTTTGTAATTGTGATTTAGAAAAATCCATTATGGTTACATCATAACCTTTTATAGCAAAAACCGGTCCTTGCTGTCCACCACCACAAGCTAAACCTAATATCTTTTTTCCGTTTGCTTTTTCAAACCATTCTTTTGGAACTTTTTTCCCAACAGTTAATGCAACAGAAATTGGATTGTTTCTAACTTCTTCTAATTCTTCATGTGTCAATGGCTCAGTATAGTCATTTTTTACATTATTCCATCTATCTTCATTTAATTTTATATAATTGCTCATCTTATAATCTCCTCGTAATTTTATATTATTTCGATTTAGGTTGAATATGTTGCCATTACATTTTTCTCACCTATACAAATTCTAATTTGCTAATATAACAAATACTAAACCGGAACCAAAACTCAATATTAATCTAATTCTTGTCATCTATCAGTATATAATTATATTTCGATAAAATGTTTCACGTGAAACATTTAAATAAAAGTAGTGGCTCCACAAATTATTTAAATGCATAATTAATTCTATTTTATAAAATACTTGTAAAAATATTTTTTAAATTATCAGTATAATCACATTGCACTATTCAACATTATTATAAACTTCAATACCTAAAACTTTAATAATAATTCCTTCTTCATATTCCTTTTCAGCTTTTACAGATGCTAGTCTATGAACTCTTGAAACACTATAAGCCAAAGCTTTATACACCACAGTACCACCATCTTTTAATCGCAACGGAATTGGTATGAGAAGAACAATAGCTAACAATATGCATACAATAGCCACATTTCGTTTTTTCATGTTTAAAACCTCCAAAACAGTTTTTTACATTTCTTCGATAACAGCTATTCGTTGCAATATTTCCTTTGCCAATTTCTTTGCTCTTACAAAATCATCTTTACTTAATATCATCAATACATAACTGTCACTTCCTACATCCATTGCTGATAAAACATATTCTGTCCATAGAGAATTAATTATTCTGCCCCATCTTGGAATGTCTTCATCACTGTCTAATATTTCCTCATTTATTTCAAGTTCCAAACCTGTACTCAATTTTTTTACAGCAGAGATAAAGTCATCTTTTCTGATTTTCCAGTCGAGCTCAATTGCCATACCCCTGTCCAACAATTCTTCATAAAGTTCAAGCCAGGCATCTTCCATGTCTTGCATTTTTTCAGGTTTTACTTTCTTAAGAAATTGTGTTGTGTGTTTAGCATTTCCTAATAGCACTTCTGATAATTCTGCAAATACTTTCTGAACTTTCCCATCCTCATCTTCCAAAACTTCTACATAGTTTTTCTCCTCAGGAAGAATCTCTTTTTGCACAAATGCTCTCATTATTTTTATTGCATCATCATAGCTCAAATCAGAGATACAATATTTCTTTCCATTAATTTCCATATATAAATCTAACAGTTCTTCGCTTTTCCCGGCAATAGCCTTCATTAAAGTGCAGCCTTTTATTGCATATGGCGGATATATCTCTGTGTACATGAAATAGCCATCATGCATAGCTTTTAGTGAATTATCAATTCCAACAATATGAAAACCATTTCTATTATATGTTGGATTTTTCATACGCCATTCTTCATATGTATCAAAAAATACTTTCATAATCCAATTATATATACTCATAATAACCTCTTTCAAAATGTTTCACGTGAAACATTTTCCATCTTGTACTTATTC
>NZ_JBQNBU010000151.1:0-3207 GCF_052169795.1 Catonella sp. | reverse complement strand
TGGGAGCATGGCTCAGGTCCTTGTGGTCCTTGTACAGAGATTTATTTTGACAGAGGCGAGAAGTATGGTTGTGGAAAACCTGGTTGTACTGTAGGTTGTGATTGCGACAGATATATGGAAGTATGGAATGTTGTATTTTCGCAGTTTGATAATGACGGTAAGGGTAATTATTCAGACCTTGAGCAGAAGAATATCGACACAGGTATGGGACTTGAAAGACTGGCTGTGGCAGTACAGGATGTTGATTCCATCTTTGATGTAGATACACTTTTAGCACTCAGAAATAAGGTTTGTGAAATAGCAGGTAAAAAATATAAGGATAATGAGAAAAATGATATCTCAATTCGAGTAATTACCGACCATATCCGTTCAGCAACATTTATGATATCTGATGGAATTATGCCTTCAAATGAAGGAAGAGGCTATGTGCTTAGAAGAATAATCAGAAGAGCTGACAGACATGGAAAGTTACTCGGTATAGACGGAGCCTTCCTTGTAGGACTTGCTAAAGCGGTAATTGCAGGAAGTAAAGACGGTTATCCTGAACTTGCTGAGAAACAGGATTTTATACTGAATGTAATAGAGCAGGAAGAAGAGAAGTTTGAAAAGACAATAAATCAGGGACTTGAAATACTTGAAGGCATACAGAAGGAAATGGAAGCTAAGGGGATTAAGACTATGTCCGGTGAAGATGCCTTTAAGCTTTACGATACCTATGGTTTCCCTATCGACTTAACTAAGGAAATTCTTGAAGAAAAGGGAATGGATATAGATGAGGAAGCCTTTAAACAGGCTATGAAGGTGCAGAAGGATACTGCCAGAAATGCAAGAAAAACCACAAGTTATATGGGAGCGGATGCTACTATATATGAGCAGATTGATCCTGCTATTAATTCTGAGTTCATCGGATATGATAAGACAGAGGCAGAAGGAAAGATAGTTGCTCTTGTAAGTGTTGGTTCAGAAGAAGATGGAGAAGAAAGTGCTATATCAGAGGCTCTTACTGATGGAATGACAGGAGCTATAATTACAGATGTAACTCCATTTTATGCTACAAAGGGTGGACAGCTTGGAGATATCGGTGTAATTACTGTTGGTGATTCTGTATTTGAAGTAAAGGATACTACACCTGTAGCAGGTTCAAAAATAGCCCATATTGGTAAGGTTATAAAGGGTATGTTTAAGATCGGTGATGTGGTTACTCTTAAGGTAGATGCAGAAAACCGTATGGCAACCTGTAGAAACCACAGTGCTACCCATCTTTTACAGAAGGCTTTAAGAGAGGTGCTTGGCACTCATGTTGAACAGTCAGGTTCTTATCAGGATGCAGGAAGAACAAGATTTGACTTTAGTCACTTTAAGGCTATGACTCCTGAGGAAATTAAGGCAGTTGAGAAGCTTGTAAATGATAAAATAGCTGAAGCTCTTCCTGTTGATACTAAGATTATGTCTGTGGAGGATGCTAAGAAGAGTGGAGCTATGGCACTTTTTGGTGAGAAATATGGCGATGAAGTACGTGTAGTAGGAATGGGAGAGTTCTCCAAGGAATTCTGTGGCGGTACTCATGTAAAGAACACAGGAATGATAGGTCAGTTTAAGATTATTTCTGAAAACGGTGTGGCTGCCGGAATCAGAAGAATAGAAGCAATCACAGGCAATAATGTAATCAAGTATTATGAAAATCTTGAAAATACAATTGCTGAAGCTGCTAAAATGCTTAAGGCAAGTCCTGATAAGCTTGTAGAAAAGGCTAAGCATCTTATGGAAGAACTTAAGGCTCTTCAAAGTGAAAATGAATCACTTAAGAATAAGGCTGCTAAGGAAGCTTTAGGTGATGTTATGGATAAGGTTGTTGAAATAGGTGGAGTTAAGGTTCTATCAGTAGAGATACCTGATACCGATGGCAATGAGCTTAGAAATCTTGGTGATGAACTTAAGAATAAGCTTGGAGAAGGACTTATCTTCCTTGCTTCTGCTAAAGAAGGCAAGGTAAGCCTTGTAGCTATGGCTACTGACGGAGCTGTAAAGACAGGAGTTCATGCCGGTAATCTTATAAAGGCTGTTGCACCTGTAGTAGGTGGTGGTGGCGGTGGTCGTCCTAATATGGCTCAGGCTGGTGGTAAGCTTCCTGAGAAGATAACGCTTGCTGTAGAAGCTGTTGCTGATGAAGTAAAAAAACAGTTAGGTGCTTAACCTGAAAATTTTAATTTTACAATAATGCATATAAATAGAAGTCACTATAATTTTTTCTGTATTTTTATAGTGACTTCTTTTCAATATGTATATGTAGTGGATTACAGGCATTACATCGGAAATGTAGCTAAGCATGCTAATACGGATATAATTTTCTTAAATAATACCGCAGCTACAAGTGTAGAAAAGTCAAAACAGATGTTGGGGATATTTAAGTAGTCGATAGTTAAAAGTGGTCTTCCCAATCATCCGGAAAATTCATACTACATACATCATAAATGCCTGAATATTTACCAAGAAGTTGTTTAAAACTACAAATAAAGTTATCCCAAGATTCTTTGGTCGGACTAAGATATTTCATTGAGAGCATAATTTGATATAGTGCCAAAAGACATTATTTCGACTGTTGCCCAAATGGGGATTGCCCCATCATAGTTGTTAAAATTGTGTTCTATAAAAATATCGTTAGAACGATTGATTTCAGATGCAATATTGGTATAATTTTTCCAATACAAATTTTTATCTTTGAAAAATGATGGATCATTTAAAATTAATGCATCTTGTGTAATTTGAAATGAATTAACCAAACGAGTTCTTAAAGCAATTTCTATTTGGGTTAAATAGCTGAAAATGAGATGTGATAATTCAGAGTCAAAATAATATAGCTTCAAAACATCAGAAAAGGTAGTACTTTTAACATATTTTTTAATTGAAGAGTCAAATTTATGAAAACTATAACCTTTTAGCCTATAATAGCCGATTGTTGTCAATGCTGTTCTTGCTTCACTGGGTGAAGTTATTATCATTCCTGAGTCAATGAGTTTTTGTATTAATTGTTCAACTGATAAAAATTTTTTCGGATATTGATACATTTAGATTACCTCTTAGTATAGAAAGTCCCACCGGGTTGCGCATTTTTACATAAGTAAAACTAAGCGTGGTGGGTTCTGTTGCTAATATTATATTATTGATTACTATATTTGTCAATGACTGTTCTGATTATTATATAACACA
>NZ_JBQNBU010000150.1:0-3214 GCF_052169795.1 Catonella sp. | reverse complement strand
TATTTGAGGGAGATGATTCTCAAGCCCTCTGCAAAAAAGAAATGATTAAAAACTCCTATAAATCAGTCCTTCTTCTTGATAACAGCAAAGAATTTAAAGACGGGTACTTTAAGTTAGCTGATTAGTATAATAATGGTATAGTCATTCAAGACTATTTAGTTAATAAGTTTCTATATGTATAACAGAAGAAGGCATTCTACCTTCATCAGATGTTATCATAAATTTTATCTTGCCTGATGGCTTCCAATAGACATAAGACAAAACATAAGGTATTATCTCTTAGGATAGGACAAAGAATGACCTCCTCCTTGTTATTCTACGCCTCCAATGTTATTATAAATTTTCACAATGTATAATAACATTTTATAATAATTATATATAAATATTCTATAAAAAGCAACACTTATATTCCATGCCTTTATTAGATTTTTGTAATAATACCTTTCAAAATACTAATATTTTAGTTATATCTATAGAATATTACAAAAATCTACACATTTTTTATAAATTCATATAGGTGCTTTTAACGTGAACTATAATATTAAAAAAATTCCTGCCGACAGCATTTCAACTATCAGCAGAAATTAGTTTTACTTTACTTTTGTCTCTCTATACTTCTTCCTATAATCAATATAAAATTCCAAGTATGCCTTTGTTATGAAATTATATTCATACATCTGCTCCAATATCCTGTTAAAATCATCAAAACGAATATCAGCTCTTGCAAGACTACTTAAAAGCCCTGTTATCCTATTCTTATATTCATCTGAAGATAAGACCCCATCACGCCAGAGAAGATTAGCCTTATAAGCATTTTTAAAATCCTCACCATACCTCATGTCTTTTGTTATATCGTCCTCAACCTCAAAATCTGCCCCCGTAATATCTAATACATTCTTTGCTGAAGAATTTGTAAAATACATATCCTTTCCAAGCCTGTATAGATTTTTATAAAATGCCGTACCATATTCTGTACGTTTCTGATAGTAATCCGGCAAAAACGGACTGAAAGCTAAGGCCACGACTGACACTCCCTTATATTTATTATATTCTACATCCGGACTGGACTTAACTCCGGTTTCATAATGTAACTTCATATTATATTCTAAAGGATAGTCAAGTAAAAGCGGCTCATCTCCTCCTATTACCATAAGATAATACTTTTTTTTATCTGCCCAAATATAAGCGGGAGCTTCTTTTAGCCCCAAAGAATCACATGAATCTATAAGCACTTCCCTATGGTCTTTTTTTGCTTTATATCTTTTGAGAGCATATTTAATCTCTTCTCTTGTTATCTTATATTCAGTCTTTTCATCAATTTTCCCAAGTGCCTTCTCTATCTCACTTTTAGGCTCTCTCTTCTTTCTCTTTTCCTCCTCTTTTCTTAACTTCTCTTTTTCTTTCTCCAGCCTATGTTCCTGTTTTCTCTGCTGATACTTTACCTTATCTCCCTGTTCTTTCAGCTCATCTGATGTTAAGGTCATAGACTGCCACCAAATAAGATCTACCACTCCCATTAACATAGCTATAAGCCCATATACAATACCCGGTCCCAATACAGCCATAATGCCCGTAACCAGTGTTATAAGGGTAAAAATCACAATACCATATAAATATTTTTTTGTAGTTAAATCGCCATAGAGCATAGCATCAATTATTCTTGATATTTTTTCTTTAGTGCTTAGTTTCATTAAATATCTCCATTAAAAAGTTATTCCTTTTTTATCCTTAAGCAACTTACCTCCACAGGCTATAATAAATGCCCCACACACTGCTGATACCACAACCAGTACTATTCCAAGTGCTATGTTAACTACTCCTACAAAGTGCATGCTTTTATAAGCCTTCTCATCACTATTTACAAATTCTGACATAGTCATTCTCCTTATCTTTTATAAAATATACCTTATATAACCAAAAGTACCAAAAGTATTTAATACCTGTACCCTTACATTTAATACTAACATATTTAATCAAAAAAATAAAGTCAGATAACAAACTTGAATTTTTGCCTTAAAATAGGTATAATTCTTGTGTATACACAAAACATCAGCATCAATGTGTTCTCACATGGAAAAGAGGTTTTATGAAAGGATATGTAAATACAAATAAAGGAGAAGTTTCAATCAACAATGATGTTATTGCAAACTATGCCGGTTCAGCAGCCATAGAATGCTTTGGCATAGTTGGAATGGCTTCTCTCAGTATGATGAGCGGTCTTGCTACTCTACTTAAAAAGGATAATTTAAGCAAGGGCGTTGAGATTATTATTGAAAATAACGAAATTACTGCCAAACTTCATATCATCGTTGCTTATGGGGTAAGCATTTCTGCCGTAGCTGAAAATCTTATTGAGAATGTAACCTATAAGGTTGAAGAATTTACCGGCATGAAAGTAAAAAATATCTATGTATATGTAGAAGGCGTAAGAGTCGTTGACTAAGGAGGATTTACAAGTGGCAATATCTAAATTAGATGCACCTATGCTTAAAAAAGCATTTTTAGCAGGTGCTGCGAGACTAGAGTCTCAAAAAGAAAGAATTAATGAACTTAACGTATTCCCTGTTCCGGACGGCGATACAGGAACAAATATGACTCTTACAGCCATGTCTGCCGTAAAAGCTGTGAATGCCATTGAAAATCCTACTATTGAAACCATCGCAAAGGCTATGTCCAGTGGTTCACTCAGAGGTGCAAGAGGAAATTCAGGTGTTATCCTCTCACAGCTCTTAAGAGGATTTTGTAAGGAAATTACTGCTAACGCTGATAATGTAAATGTATCTGTGTTAGCCACTGCCTTCGAAAAAGCTGCTGAAACAGCTTATAAGGCAGTTATGAAGCCAAAAGAAGGAACTATACTTACCGTTGCCAGGGGTGGAGCTGAAAAAGCTGCCGAGCTTGACGGCACAACTGA
Organism: Catonella sp.; assembly: GCF_052169795.1. GTDB lineage: Bacteria > Bacillota > Clostridia > Lachnospirales > Lachnospiraceae > Catonella. The sequence continues at coordinate 300 of NZ_JBQNBU010000150.1, read as the reverse complement.
TGATATAACAAAATTCGTTGGCGAAGTTATCGCCCATATGGAAAAAGTTCTTGACTCAACTCCTGAGATGCTTCCTGTACTTAAGGAAGCCGGTGTTGTAGACTCAGGCGGTGCAGGACTCTTAGAAGTTCTTAAAGGTGCTTACGATGTACTTCTTGGTAAAATAGTTCCACTTGCTGACGGCAACATAAATACCACTGCTGTCTCTTCAGGAAAATCCGGAATTACTGATGATATAGAAACTGCTGATATCAAATTTGGCTATTGCACTGAATTTATAATAATGTCTGAAAAAGAATT
>NZ_JBQNBU010000149.1:0-3226 GCF_052169795.1 Catonella sp. | reverse complement strand
TCCTTTCTGTTTAATACATGATACAACACTCCCTAATATTTATTATACCACATAATGGGAAATATTCGCTATTCCGAATTTATATAATTTCATTACACTCAAACACGTCAATAAATAATAATAGTATTTATTCCCTTCATGCCGTTTTTTTATACATATATTTACTATCTCTTTCGATAAACTTCTTCGCCAGTTTGCCCATCAAGCACTTTGCATGGCATATTATTTATTTCTCTTATTTGCCCTTCACTATAATCCTCTATTTCTTTTCCTTTCGCTATAAAGCGTCTTACTAACTTTATTTGCATTTTCATTAGTTCCTCTTTCATAGTAACAATAACTGTGGGCATAATACACATCTTGCACACCTAATTTTTCTATCCCCTCTGTATTCGCAAACTCCGCCCTATTGTCCACCGTAATACTGCGAAATCTCCGTTTAAATGTCTTAGGGTATTCCAGACTATATTCACTATATGTACTTAAATCACTATATAACAATCATTCTTAACATTACCAAAATCTGATTTCTTTCCCCGAAAGTTAAATGTTTACCTTTTCTTCGTTCTGTGTTATAGTACTCTTGCATAGTTACTCTCCTTATAATTTGGTTTTGGTCAACAAACTCATATCATATATTAGCTATGTTCTTCTTTTTTATTTTTCTCCACTAAAAAGCAGACACTCCATTTTACTATTTATAAAATATTCTTTCAACAAAAGATTTCCCTTATTACTGAGCTATTTTCCTATCATATCAATATCAGCTAAAGATAGGTCTGTCAAAAATCTCTTTATATCTTCTTTTTTTACATTTTTTGATATTACTTTAAATACACCATATTTTCTACCATCTAACTTACTTCATAACTACTATTTGGGTATCAAATGGTATATTCCCTTTAACATAATGTACTTGATATTCTTCTTTTATTTCTCTACCTGTTTCCTGTAGATATTTGAAAAGCTCTGTAGGGTAGATATCTCTAAATAATGAAACTGTTATTTGTTTTTCATATATCTCATTTACTGTACTGCCTAATGATTTATACATACAGGCATAACCTTCTGTTTTGAATAAATCATCTATTGTCAGCCCATTATCAGGACTTTTATATTTTAAATAACTTTCCAATTTCGTTATCCAGCTTTACTCCCTGTATGAAATCTTATTTTGTCTGGTATATCTCCCATATTTACCTCCTACTTTTTTCTTAATTTATATTATATCAGTTTTTTAGTGCTTTGTATATAAGTTTCAATCATCTTTACAATATAAATCGCAACCCTAAGTGTTAGTTTTTTATAAAGTTTTATAAACCCCATTAGAACTTAATCCATCTAACAACTTTCTAGGATAGTTATTCATAAATTTTTCTATTTCTTTTTACTGAATTTACCTATGTCTATCCCATTTTCAATAAAGTACCTTATTAGTTTATTATTTTCATTGCTACCTCTCTCATAAGAGTTATACCGACTTTTATTATCCAGAATCCAGATAATTGTAGACCAACTAAGGAAAGTCAATAGTTATTTTTTTAAATTGTAAGAATATTTTTCAGTTACCAAACCTAAAAATGCACATAGCAAATAAGCCTCATACACTTTCTTTTTTTGAGGCAACACTTTTAATAATTTATGCAGCCTGCTTACTATTTTCACGAATTAGTTTTTGATGTTCTTCAGGTGTTCTTAATTCAAATGATTTTTGGTTTCTAAGAACAGCAAAAATCATTTGAACCATCTTTCGCATAATTGCACACATTACAACTTTATACGGTTTTTCAGCTATTTTCTTTTCAAAATAAGCTCGCATAACAGGATTTAAATACTCTCTGTTGCGATTCGGATATACATTAGACTTTGCCAACATATGGAGAATTAAGCGAACATGAGGTGATCCTCGTTTAGAGATTTTATTGTTTTTCCTATTGTATGTTCCGCTTTGAGATACTCCCGGATCCAAGCCAAAGAAGGCAACTAATTCTTTCGGTTTAGAGAAATTGGATATGTATCCAAGTTCTGATAAAACAACACAGGCTGTGTATTCTCCAATGCCCGGAATACTTTGTAAAAGCATAATATCATTATGAAACTTTTCATCTAAAAGAGATAATTTCTTGATTTCATCATTGATTGCTTTCAAAGCTTCCTGTAAACTGAAAATAACACTTACCCTTGTTTGAATAAGTACTGATGAACTAAGGTTTACTATACAAACTTCAATAGATTTTTCAGCAGCTTGCAATAGTTTTTCATACTTTGCTTCGGCATAGGAATAGCTTTTGTGTGAATTCTCTTTTATCAGCTGAATCATATCTTGCTTATTTTCAGGAGATAAGACATCCTGTACAGTAGGATATTTTTCAAGCAAAGATAAAGATGTTTTACCTTGCAAATCCGGAAAGGAAATGTCTAAAAAAGCGATTAAGCAGTTGATGTGTTCCACAATTTCATCAGTCAATTCTTTGTGTTGTCTGCAAAGCTTTTTGATACTGTTAACGGTATCTGAGTGTGTAATTGTTTCATTGTAATTTTTAATACGATATAGCAACGCTATATTATATGCATCCGTTTTATCTGATTTGATTTTTCGGATATTGATATTTTTCAATTCCCCACTTTGAATCGGATTAATTACAATGACTTCGTACTTATGGTTACGAAAAAAATTAGCTGAAATTTGATGGTAGTGTGCGGTAGCTTCCATGATAATTACTGCCCTGTCTTCATATTCATATTCATCTTCTACTTTTTCAAGTACAGAGATGAGCGAATTCATACCAATAACAGCATTATAAATTTTAATTCTTTTGATAATGTTATTATTGGGCGATAGAATACAGATATCACTGAAAGCCTTACTCACATCAATTCCTACAACAATTTTTTCTGACATAATATACCTCCTATAATTTGGGATGCCCTGTTAATCCAAAACCACAACAGGATCTTAAGTTTACAGGTAATCAATAAATGAACCTAACCAACCGAAAAGATGAAAGGTAATGGAATGAGGGTGGAGTCTACGAAATGAGTAATTCCTAAGTTGGAAACCCAGCAAGCACATAAAACAATCCCATTTCATCCCTAATATCTATAATTTTATCATAGATGATTAGGTTCATTTTTAAGAAATATGCTTAGAGCTGTTCTTATACTATTAGTATATGAGTTATACCGACTTTTTTATTATACCGATTTTTAGATGAAACCACGACAT
>NZ_JBQNBU010000148.1:0-3228 GCF_052169795.1 Catonella sp. | reverse complement strand
GCTTGACCAAAGTAAGGAAAGATGTTGATTCGGTTGCAGTTTTCAAGGTATATTATTTTCCTCAATAGCTCAATGGTAGAGCGCACGGCTGTTAACCGTGATGTTGTAGGTTCGAGCCCTACTTGGGGAGTTCTGGCTCCATGGTCAAGCGGTTAAGACACCGCCCTTTCACGGCGGTAACAGGGGTTCAAATCCCCTTGGAGTCACTTTTTGGTTCTTTAGCTCAGTTGGTTAGAGCAACCGGCTCATAACCGGTCGGTCCTGGGTTCGAGTCCCCGAAGAACCATTTTTTATTGCTTTTTTATTTGGGATCTTAGCTCAGCTGGGAGAGCATCTGCCTTACAAGCAGAGGGTCACAGGTTCGAGCCCTGTAGGTCCCATTACTACATTTTAGGTAGTATGCCGGTGTGGCGGAATTGGTAGACGCCCGGGACTTAAAATCCCGTGGGTAGTAATACCCGTACCGGTTCGACCCCGGTCACCGGCATTACTTATAGATAGCTGCAGATTAGATAATCTGTGGCTGTTTTTTTGTTTAATAGGAAATTTTGTTGAAATTTCCTATTAAACAAAATTTCAATTATGTTGACAGAAAGTTTTGATTATATTAAAACAGATAAAGTTATAGAAAATATAAGGAAGTGTGTTACATTTGTATTAAAATATCTGTCTGTATTATTGGTAGGGGACACAAAGATTGTAACTGATATAAATGAGGATATGAAGAAGATACAATAATTTTATCTGATTAAAAAATAGATATATGGATATAAGTGAAATGAAAGAAGAAATGAGGAAATATTCTGATGAACATTAGAACTTTATCAGACTATTGTAAAGAAAGGTTTGGTACAAAGGTATATAGACTATCCCTGTCAACAGGCTGTTCCTGCCCAAACAGAGATGGCAAGGCAGGAAGGGGAGGCTGTAGTTTTTGTTCAGAAGGCGGTTCAGGAGAATTTGCAGCTAAGGTAAAAGACATAGACTTGCAAATAGAAGAGGCTAAAGAAAAAGTAAAGCACAAGTTTACCAAAGATATAAGAGAAGAAGATAAGAAGTATATAGCCTATTTTCAGTCATTTACCAATACCTACGGAGATGTAAATAGGCTTGAACCAATCTTTAGGACTGCAATACAAAGAAAAGATATAGTAGCACTTTCTATAGGTACCAGACCTGACTGCTTTGAAGAAGAGATGCTTGATTTACTTGAAGAACTGAATAAAATAAAGCCGGTTTGGATTGAGCTCGGCTTGCAGACAGTAAATGAAGCTTCAGCTAAGGCTTTCAATAGAGGTTATGAGTTAAAGGTGTTTGAAAAGGCTTATTATGAGCTGAAAAAAAGAGGCATTGAAGTTATAATACATGTGATATTAGGCTTGCCAAATGAGAGTGCTAATGATATGTATGAAACCGTAAAATACCTGGCTTCACTTGAGCCTGAATTAGATGGAATTAAGTTGCATTTACTTCATATATTAAAAAATACGAGGCTTGAAAAAGAATATAGGTCAAATCCTTTTAAAATATTAAGCCTTGAAGAATATACGGAAATTCTTATTGACTGTCTGAAAATCTTGCCTGAAACCACTGTAATACATAGGATGACGGGGGACGGAGATAAGAGGCTTCTTGTAGAGCCGATGTGGAGTGCTAATAAGAAGGTGGTATTAAATACTATAAATAAAGCAATAAGGGAAGCAGAAAGAGAGTAGTAATGGCAAAAAAGAATTATTATGCGGTAAGGCTTGGAAAAACTCCCGGGATATACACTAGTTGGGATGACTGCAAGGCTCAGGTTACAGGGTATAAAGGAGCTATATTCAAGGGGTTTGAAGAAAAGAACGATGCGGAAGACTTTATGAAGGCGGGGGAGCATGTTTCTTATGCGGATGGGGCGGATGGAAGGACAGGGGCAGGTGGCTTAGAAGAGAAAGAAAGAAACAGAAGAAAAAGTATTATAGATGAAAAGGATAAATGTGTCAGTGAAATAACTGCCTATGTAGATGGAAGTTTTTTAGAAGGAAAAACTTTCGGCTGTGGCTGCGTGATTATTAAAGCCGGAGAGGTTATTGCTGAAATCTCAGAAGCTTATGAGGATGAAGAATTTGCGTCTATGCGTAATGTAGCAGGAGAGATTAAGGCAGCTGAGCTTGCTATGCGTTATGCCTTAGACAATGGATATAAGTCTGTGAGCATTTATCATGACTATCAGGGAATTTCAAGTTGGTGTCTGGGGGAATGGAAGACCAATAAGACAGGGACTATAGCATATAAAGAATTCTATGACAGTATAAAGGACAGACTGAGAGTAGACTTTGTTAAGGTAAAAGGACATTCGGGAGATACATACAACGATGTGGCTGATAACCTTGCTAAAAAGGCAATTGGAATTGTATAGACAAAAATGAAAAAATATTACTAAAGAAAAACAATAAAAATATCAAAAAAAGTATTGACATAATGAGTTAATTGCTGTATACTACTCCTTGCTTGATTGCAAAACACTTAAGAAAACTTCGGGGTGTGGCTCAGTTTGGCTAGAGTACTTGATTTGGGATCAAGGGGTCGCAGGTTCGAATCCTGTCACCCCGACTTGTTTCTAAGTTTTGTAGAGAGCATAATTAAATACTTATTTCTTGCGGGTGTGGTTCAATGGTAGAACACCAGCCTTCCAAGCTGGATACGTGGGTTCGATTCCCATCACCCGCTTTCATTTTGGCTAATAGTCAGAATGTGTTTGTACCGATAGCTCAGTTGGATAGAGCAACGGCCTTCTAAGCCGTGTGTCGGGGGTTCGAATCCCTTTCGGTACACTTGAGCTGGTAAAATATTTATATATGGCAGGTATAGTGTAGTTGGTTAACGCGCCAGATTGTGGTTCTGGATACCGAGGGTTCGAGTCCCTCTACCTGCCCTTTGGATACAAAGGCGGAAGTCTTTGTATTTTTTGGGCTATAGCCAAGCGGTTAAGGCACGGGACTTTGACTCCCGCATCGACGGTTCGAATCCGGCTAGCCCAGCCATGCGGATATGGCGGAATTGGCAGACGCGCCAGATTTAGGTTCTGGTGGGAACCCCCGTGCAGGTTCAACTCCTGTTATCCGCAGATAAAAAGACTGAACTTTTTGCATCTTGCATAAAGTTCAGTCTTTTTGTATAATAAGAAGTTAAAATAATTATGCTTTGGAAATTCTATTGCTAATAGGAGAACGGCGATGAAAGAGT
>NZ_JBQNBU010000147.1:0-3323 GCF_052169795.1 Catonella sp. | reverse complement strand
ACGACCTTATGGTCGTATGGGTTGCAGGAGTCCTTGCTTTGCTTTTAAGATTTGACTTAAACTTTAGTCGAATCCCGGTTAATTTCATTGAAAATATGCAAAGTATGCTGATTATAAATATGGCTGTTACTGTTGTTATTTTTACAGTAAATCATCTGTACACCAGCCTTTGGGCTTATGCCGGAGTGGTGGAAATGCAGAGGATAATTCTTGCTTCTATAGAAACTACAACAGTGGAGATAGCTATAGCATTTATAAAAAGCAAAAATTATACAGGCTATTTTCTGCCAAGGACTTATCATATACTGTATTTTTTTATTCTTCTTATCTTGACTGCCGGTATAAGGTTTTTGTATAGAATGCTAAGAATGCAGATAACTAGCAGAGTAAATACTTCTGTATTTCAAGCTTCCAGGGTTATGCTCATCGGTGCAGGAGAAACAGGTCATATGGTTATAAGGGATATTCTTTCAAGTGCCAGTGTAATGAAGGAGCTCTGCTGTATCATAGATGATGATAAAAATAAGATTGGAAGTTATATAAGTGGAATTAAGGTTGTAGGTGATAGGAATTCTATATCAGAAAATATAGAGAAATATGATATTAATGAAATAATCATAGCCATCCCTTCTGCAAGTAGGAAGGAATTAAGTGAACTTATAAATATCTGTACCGAAACAGGATGCAAACTTAAAATTACACCTAGTGTGACTGAAATAGTCGAAGGACATATTTCTGCGACCCTGCTAAGAGATGTGAGTGTTGAAGATTTGCTTGGAAGAGAGCCGGTGAAAGTTGAACTTGATCTTGTAATGGGATATGTGAGTGGAAAGACGGTGCTTGTAACAGGTGGAGGAGGTTCCATAGGAAGTGAATTATGCAGGCAGATAGCAGGACATAGACCCAAACAGCTTATAATCGTGGATATATATGAAAATAATGCGTATGACATTGAACTTGAACTTCGTCATAATTATCCTAAGTTAAATCTTGTAGTTCTTATTGCTTCAGTACGTAATTTAGAAAGATTGGAATCTATTTTTGCGGAGTATAGGCCTAATTTGGTCTACCATGCAGCCGCACATAAGCATGTACCGCTTATGGAAAACAGCCCTAATGAAGCCATTAAGAATAATGTGCTTGGAACATATAATACGGCTAAGACTGCTGATAAATATGGAGTTGACAGATTTGTACTTATTTCAACAGATAAGGCGGTTAATCCTACTAATGTAATGGGAGCAAGCAAAAGAATATGTGAGATGATAGTTCAGACCTTCGGTCATAATTCAAAAACTGAATTTGTAGCTGTAAGATTTGGAAATGTGCTTGGAAGCAATGGTAGTGTAATTCCGTTATTTCAAAAGCAGATTGCTTCAGGAGGTCCGGTTACAGTAACCCATCCTGATATAATTCGCTATTTTATGACGATTCCCGAGGCTGTGTCATTAGTGCTTCAGGCAGGAGCCTACGCAAAAGGTGGAGAAATATTTATTTTGGAAATGGGCGAGCCGGTTAAAATACTGGAACTTGCACGAAATATAATCAGGCTTTCAGGCTTTGTGCCGGATAAAGATATTAAAATAGAATTTTCAGGTTTAAGACCGGGAGAAAAACTTTATGAAGAACTCCTTATGGAAGAAGAGGGCATAAAAGATACTGAAAATAGACTCATCCATATAGGACGCCCGATAGAAATGGATGAGAAGAGGTTTAGGGCTGAATTAGAAGAAATAATAGAACTTGCCTTTACAGAACCTTCAGGTGATAGGATTAGAGAAGCAATAAAAAAGATAGTACCTACTTACAAAGGATGAAAAAATGCCAAAAAAACTTTTTAAGAAAAGAAGATGGAGAGCAAAATCAAAGAAAGGTGATAAAGAAAAGACAGGACTTAGTTTTTCTTCTAAGATTATCTCCGCAGATGGAATAATATGTCTGATACTTGGAATAATAAGCTTTATAATGTTATCAGCCGCTATAGTAATATCTGTAAAAAATAGAGGTCAGGCAGATATTTATGTAGGGGCGATGGGAGTTGCCGGCTTTTTAATTTCACTTATCAGCTTTATAATTTCTGTAAGAACACTGAACGATGAATATATAGCAGAAACCATTCCGAAAATAGCAGCGGTAATTAATTTTTTTGTATTATTGATATTTATGGGATTATATTCGTATGGTATATTTATTGGGATGATTTAAAATGTTCATAGTTTGTTAAAATTAATTACAAATGGACTTCATATTTATGGTATATAATCTAAGCATCAGTTAAGGAACAGATAATAAATCCAAAACTGAAAATAAACTTGCTAGATTCCCCAATTTGTATAGATTTACTTTTTTCATTTGCAGGTTGGTAACTCCCTGTTATCCAACCACTCCTCTCTTTTTTATAAGGACGGTAATAGCCGTCCTTATTTTTGTTTGTAAATATGAATAAATTGTAAGAATAATTTAATACATAAATTATTTGAAAATGGTATAATTTTATCAGTTAGCTGGATTAGTCTGAATGAAAGTCAACTTTCGATATAGGCAAATTACAGCTAACTGTCTTAATCGCTATAAAGTATAATATTAACAGGTAACAGGAGTAATATATGGAAACAAAGGCAAAGATTCTTGTTGTGGATGATGACAAAGAGATAGCAGATCTTGTAGAGATACATCTTGTAAGTGAGGGATATGATGTAAAAAAGGCAAATGATGCGGTAACAGGACTTACAATGCTTAAAGCTGATGAAGAAATATCACTGGCAATCTTAGATATAATGATGCCCGGTATGGATGGACTCAGTATGGTTAAGAAAATTAGGGAAACAAGTAACATACCTATCATAATGCTTTCAGCTAAGTCAACAGACCTTGATAAGATAGTGGGACTGGGAAATGGAGCAGATGATTATGTGACAAAACCGTTTAATCCTTTGGAACTTACAGCCAGAGTAAAGGCAAATTTAAGAAGGTTTACAGAATTTAATTCGGGTCAGAAGTCTGCTGACGAGCCTGGGGATGAAATTATAGAAGCCGGTCCTCTCTATATAAATAAAAGCACCAGAGAGGTGAGGACCTATGACAGAGAAGCAAAACTTACTCCTATTGAATATGATATCCTCTGCTTGCTTGCAAGCAATCCGGGACGGGTATTTTCTACTGATGATATTTTTACCAGGGTGTGGAATGAGAAAGCCTTTGAAGGAAATAACACTGTGATGGTGCATATAAGAAGGCTTAGGGAAAAAATTGAAATGGATGCAAGGAATGCAAAGATTATAAAGACTGTATGGGGAGTTGGATACAAGATTGAAAAATAAATT
>NZ_JBQNBU010000146.1:0-3413 GCF_052169795.1 Catonella sp. | reverse complement strand
GTTAATTTCATAGGTGGATATTCTGCACTCGTATCTAAGGGAAGTACTCCTGCTGATAAATTATTAATAAGGTCTATTCCGAAGGCACTTAATGAAACTGAACATATATGCAGTTCGGTAAATTTAGGCTCTACAAAAACGGGAATAAATATGGATGCAGTCAAGCTGATGGGAGAAATTATTAAAGAAACTGCTGAGCTTACTAAGGATAGGGATTCAATAGGCTGTGCAAAACTTGTAGTTTTCTGTAATGCTCCTGATGACAATCCTTTCATGGCAGGTGCTTTTCATGGAGTGACAGAAGCTGATAAGATAATTAATGTCGGTGTAAGCGGACCGGGTGTAGTAAGGGCGGTGCTTAAACATTCTGAAGGGGATGACTTTGGTGAACTATGTGAAAAGATTAAGAAAACTGCATTTAAGATAACAAGAATTGGACAGCTTGTGGCTCTTGAAGCATCAAAAAGACTGGGTATTCCTTTCGGAATTGTGGATCTTTCGCTTGCACCTACACCTGCAATAGGAGACTCGATTGCAGATATTTTCTATGAAATGGGACTTGAAAGAGCCGGTGCCCCGGGAACGACAGCAGCTCTTGCCCTGCTTAATGATCAGGTTAAAAAAGGAGGAGTTATGGCTTCTTCTTATGTGGGGGGACTTAGTGGAGCTTTCATCCCTGTAAGTGAAGATCAGGGTATGATAAATGCTGTATTAGATGGAGCTTTAACTCTTGAAAAACTTGAGGCAATGACCTGTGTATGTTCAGTAGGACTTGATATGGTAGCTATTCCGGGAGATACCTCGGCATCTACGATTTCAGGAATAATAGCTGATGAAATGGCAATAGGTATGATAAATCAGAAGACTACCGCTGTAAGGCTTATTCCTGTTGCAGGAAAAACAGTTGGTGAACAGGCTGAGTTCGGAGGACTTTTAGGATATGCTCCAATTATGCCTGTAAATGAATTCTCTTGTGAAAAATTTATTGGTAGAGGCGGAAGAATACCTGCTCCTATACATAGTTTTAAGAATTAATATAAAAAGGTTGGTTTATCCTATGGAAACTAAAATGTGGAGTGAATTTTTGGTACCTTACAGACTTGCAGTGGATGAACTTGTTGTAAAATTCAATCATATAATTGAAGGATATAGAGCCATGGGGCAGTATTCTCCTATTGAACAGGTAATAGGAAGGGTAAAGAGGATTTCCAGCATTATAGAAAAAGCAGGAAAAAAAGGAATCCCATTATACGATGTCGAAAATAACTTGGAAGATATTGCCGGCATAAGAATAATTTGTCAATTTGAGGATGACATTGCAAGTGTAATAAAAATGATTAAAAATCGTTCTGATTTGGTTGTACATGAAGAAAAAGATTATATAAGTCATCAAAAGAAAAGCGGTTACAGAAGTTATCACATGATAGCCTCCTACAATGTAGAAACTCTGAGTGGCAAGAAGACGGTCAAGGTTGAAATACAGATTAGAACTCTTGCTATGAATTTTTGGGCTATAATTGAGCATTCTCTTCAGTATAAGTATAAGGGGAATATGCCTAAAAATATCTCTGAAAGACTTCAGAATGCCGCCGCAGCTATAGTTCAGCTGGATGTTGAAATGTCTGCAATCAGAAACGAGATTGTAGATGCACAGAATTCATTTAGAATTAGAGCAGGGATTGTGTCACAGATTCTAAATAATATTCAAAATCTTTATAAGGTAGCAAATGACAGGGAAGTAACTAAGATACAAGATGAATTTTATGAGATTTATGCAGCGGGTGATTTAAATACCCTGATAAAGTTTAGTAAAGACTTGGATGTGATTGCAGAAGGATATAGAAGTCAGAGCCTGCCGGAAAGGAATTTATAATATTTAATGATAAATTTACCTGAAAGTTTTTTAGAAAAAATTAAAAATATGCTTGGAGAGGAATATGACAATTTCCTTGAAAGCTACAATAAAAGTCCCTTGCAGGGACTAAGACTTAATAGAACTAAGGTCTCTCCCGATGCTTGGGAGGGACTTTCTGTGGTTAAAATGAAACATATTCCTTGGATAGACAACGGTTTTTATTTTGATGGAAATGAGTTTGCAGCAACCAAGCATCCTTATTATTATGCAGGACTTTATTATATACAGGAACCGTCTGCACAGACTCCTGCCAATATTCTTCAAGTGAATCCGGGAGACAGAGTGTTAGATCTTTGTGCTGCACCGGGGGGTAAAAGTACGGAGCTTGCAGCTAAGTTAAATGGAAAAGGTGTACTGGTATCGAATGATATATCTGCGACCAGAGCAAAAGCATTGCTTAAAAACTTAGGTGTATTCGGCATTAAAAATGCTTTAATTACGAGTGAAACGCCGAAAAATCTAAGTGATGTATTTACAGGATATTTTAACAAAATTCTTGTAGATGCACCTTGCTCAGGGGAAGGAATGTTTAGGAAAGAGCCTGCCATTATAAAAAACTGGGAACAGTATGGTACCGGCTATTATAATGATTTACAAAAAGACATACTTCCGAATGCAGTTAATATGTTAGCTGATGATGGATATTTACTTTATTCAACCTGCACTTTTTCAGCTGATGAAAATGAGGGAACTATTGACTATATTTTAACAATGTTTCCTGAACTTGAGGTAGTTCCTATAAGTGACCGGTATGAAGGTTTTGATTTCGGACATCCTGAATGGATAGGTTCGGACAAAGAAGAAATAAGAGGAGCTGTGCGTATCTGGCCGCATAGGATGGAGGGAGAAGGACATTTCTTATGTCTCCTTCATAAGAAGAAAGCTGATTACCCTAAGTATTTTGAAACCAATATAAAGAGAGTTAAGCTCTCTAATGAAGAAGATGCTTTTCTTAAAAGCTGGGGATTAACAAGTGAAGAACTGGAGAGACTTGAGTTGCATGGTGAAAAGCTCTATCTTATTCCTGATGGACTTCCTAATGTTACCGGACTTAGAATTCTTAGAAACGGACTTTATGTGGGAGATAGAAAAAAAGGAAGATTTGAACCGAGCGAACCTTTTGCTATGTCTCGTACCAAGAAAGAATCAAAGTATTTTCTTGATTTAGATGTAGATGATGAGAGAGTAATTAAGTATTTAAAATGTGAAACAATAGAAGTGACAAAGGATGAACTGGTAAAAAATAAGCTTGATAAGGCAGAAAAGGGAGCTTTTATTCTGATTGGAATTAATGGTTTTCCTTTGGGATTTGGGAAACTTTCGGGTACTACGGTAAAAAATAAGTACTTTGCGGGCTGGAGGATGATGTAGGGAGTAATGGGAAATTAACCCTATTTATGAGGAACAGGGATAATATAGAATTATTGAAAGAAATTTTGAAAGATGGAATAAAGATATATTTAAATTTCTATATATCGCACAATAAATTATGTAATAA
>NZ_JBQNBU010000145.1:0-3568 GCF_052169795.1 Catonella sp. | reverse complement strand
TTTAGAAGTAACAAGATAGGGATATTATAATATATTTTGAATTTTCAGACAATGACAAAGTGCACAAAGTTTGGAAAGTTTAATGTACAGAATAGACAAAATTAAAATATTTATCAAACTTAGTCAAAAGGTAATACATGGCGAATACTTGTTCAAGTTTTTGCATATAGAAAGGCTCTAAAACCCTGATTATAAAGGGGGTTAGAGCCTTTTTGATTGTTGCAAGTGTCAAAGATGGGAATATATGTCAGCATAACTCATATGTATTAGTCAATTATAGTCCGTTAAATGCTAATATCAACCTTTGTTCCCAAACGGTTTCCGGCTTTGGAAGAGTTTGTTTCTCCCGCCTTCCCTGCTTTTGCATCTTCTTCAGAAGCTGTTTCTTTTGTTGTCTCTTCAGCCTTTTTGTTCTGCCTTTCCTTATCCGTTTTCTCAAGCTCTTCAATAAGTGATTTTTTGTGTTTTTTAGTCTTCTTATTTGCAGCCAGCTGAGCCGCCTTTTTTGCGGTAAGATAAAGCTTCATATCATATTCCATAAGAGCACTCTCATCTTTAGGCGAAACCTTGTCTCCCTTTGCAATTCTTCTGAATATTTCTAAAATAGCCCCAAATTTTCGGGTTTCCTTATTCTTTGCCTCCATTTGCTCTTTAACTTCTTCTGCTTGTCTTTTGATTTCCTCTGCAGCCTCCTCAAGTTCTTTCTGCTTAGTTTTGGCTGCTTCAGCCTTTTCATCTTCCTCAGAATCATTCCTTATATCAGCTGCTTTTTTGTCTTCTTTTGATGATGTTACATTAAAATTTAATTTATTATAGTTGTAATTATTAATTAGATTTCCCTGTATCTTCATACTACTCCTCTCATTTAAACATCAAACAACTTTGCCTTTAATTTATATATCGGAATATTAGAGAATTATTATACCCCAATCATTCACGAAATATCTTGTGAATAATTGGGGTTACACTAACTATTCAACTTCATAATTTCACTTTCCGTCATAACGGTGTCTGTTGTATGCAAAGCCTCATAAGTCTTTCGAAGCTTCTTTTCATATTTGCTGTAGTTTGTGCTAAGCACTCCCGAAAGCAGAATATCCACCAAAGCAAGCATAGCAATACGGGAGCTTGTTGCACCGCTTCTCATGGTTACTTCTCTAGTTAAAACATTCAAATATACATCGGCTCCCTTTAACAAATTCGTCTTTCTAAGCTTGGTTACTACTATTATTTTGCAGTTCTGAGTTTTTAACAATTTTAAAATAAGCTGTATTTCCTTTGTTTTGCCCGAATAGGTAAATAATACGCAGGTATCCATACTTCCAAGCAGAGCCGCATTGGTCAGCTGATCGTGAAAATCCGTATGGGCATATGAGCTCACACCTATTCTTCTAAATTTTTGAACCGCATCCAAACAGATTAAGCCTGAAGCACCTATTCCAAAAAAGTGTATAGAAGAAGCGGCATTTATAATCGAAACCGCTTTTTCTACTTCTGTAGTCTTTAATATATTTTCTGTATCGGTAAGTGCCTGTTTTTCATTCCTGAATATATTTTGTATAACGCTCTTAACAGAATCTCCCGGTCTTATATCCGTATAGAGTTCGGAGCTGTTTTCACTGTCGGCAATAGCCAATGTCAAGCCTACTATAAAACCTCTGTACCCTGAATATCCAAGTGCCTTACAAAACCGCAGTACGGAGGCATCGCTTGATTTACTTTCAGTTGCTACCTCTTTTATAGACATTGCAGGTATCTTATCCGGATTCTTCATTATGTACTCTGCCACCTTCTGTTCAACCGGAGTAAAATCATTAAATATTGCTTTTATTTTTAATAACGGATTACTGTCACTATTCATTTTTACCGCCTTTCAAGAACTTCACAAACTCATCAAACATCTCTGTACTATATTCGTATAAAGCAATTTTATTGCTCTTATCACTTACAAGTTCCAAATCATAAGGATTGCGTAAAGCTGCTAAAGTAAGTACTCCACCTATACTTTCTGTCTTAGCCTCAAGTGATTTTACAAAATCTCCTTGAGCAGTCAAAAGATGTGCATTATAACTTCCCATTATTATATGAGAGTAATTGTCAAGCTTCGCAAGAATTTCCTCAGTTTCTTCCACCGTAGGCTCAAGAGGAACCTTTACGGCAGGAAGATTTAATTTCTCACCAAGATACTCCGCAAAATTAAGCTCTATAGGCTTGCCTGACACAAGGGTGGTCCTATAGGAAGGACAACCTAAAATTACAGTTTTATTATCCGGTCTAAGGCTTTCATCATTTACTTTGTTACGCCCATCTATGCAGTTATAACGCATACGACTTAAAGAAGTTCTATACTTTGCCAATTCATCTGAATCAATATCCTGTTTATGAGATAAAGGGCTGTCAACAAGATATCTTTCTTTCAGTTTGATAACTTTTTCAGCAGAAATTTTAAGTCTTTCTGTATCAATATTTTCTATGACAGCATCTAGAATATCTCTTGCCACTTCAAAATTATGGGAAACACATAGTAAGTCAGCTCCCGCTTCCACTGCCTTAAGTCCTCCTTTAACAGAACCATAATTTTCCTTAATGGCTCCCATTTCCAGACAGTCTGTAACTATTAATCCGTCAAAGCCCAATTTATCTCTGAGCAAGTCTGTTAAAACTGTTTTTGACATAGTACAAGGATAATCCGAATCAAGAGCCTTAAAAATTATATGAGCAGTCATAACGGCTTCAATATCATCCTCTATAAGTTTTTTAAACGGAAAAAGTTCCACCTCTTCAAGTTCTTCAAGACTTTTGTTTATTGAAGGAAGTACAAGATGCGAATCACTATTTGTATTGCCATGTCCCGGAAAATGCTTTATGCAGGGTATTACTCCTCCGGCCTTCAATCCATCAGCCATCTGCTTTGCAAATCTATATACTGTATCAGCATCTTCGCCATAAGAACGTACTCCTATTACAGGATTTTTCTTATTATTGTTTATATCACAAGATGGTGCAAGATTAAAATTTACTCCGCACATTTTCAATTCCTTTGCAGTAATAAGTCCTGATTCATAGGCATATTCCGCCTTACCTGTCCTACCTATTGCCATAGCTCCCGGAGATGCAGGAAGATCGGGAGAAAACCTTGATACCATGCCCCCTTCCTGGTCTATGGATATAAGTGCGGGATAACCGGTTGCTTTCTTTATAACTTGTTGAATCTTACCACAAAGTTTTTTTAGCTGGTTCGCACTATAAATATTTTCACTAAAAAGAATGACATTACCAATCTTGTATTCTTCTATAAATTTTATAAAATCCTCTGAAATTTCATCTACTCCGCTAAAGCCGACCATCATCATCTGTCCTGCAAGAAGCCTCTTATCTTTCATATCCATTGGAATGCCTCCTTAAAATAATAATAAGATTATTATATAGCACATGATAGAAAAAATAAAGCAAAATTTTATATAATCTTTATTTTTCTGAAATATTATTACAAAATTTAATTTTAATTTAGTAAATATAATAGTTGACATATACAGAGATTGATGATAATATGTGGATAACTTATGAA
>NZ_JBQNBU010000144.1:0-3647 GCF_052169795.1 Catonella sp. | reverse complement strand
TCAGAGCCGGTATTAATTCGTTGCATTATCATTTCATAGCCATCATTTCCATAAGTAAGGGAGCGGTTGACCCTGCTTATGGTGGCAGTAGAGGCACCTGTGGATTCGGCAATTTCGATATAGGTTTTCCCCTCTGTAAGCATCTTGGCAACCATAAGCCGCTGAGAAATTGTAAAGAGTTCGTTTATAGTGCAGACATCTTCAAAGAAATTGTAACATTCCTCCCTGTTTTTGAGTGTGAGTACCGCATCAAAAAAATAGTCCATTGCTGGTGTTTTTAATTTGTCTTTCATTTTTTATCTCCAAAACAATTTTATTATCTAATTTTAGCACTTTACAAAAATAAAGTAAAGGGAAAATATTTAGGTTTGGTTTTTATTGGAAATTTGGTATAATGAAGTATTATAGAAAATACAAGGAGTATAAAATTGAAAAAAGGTGAAATTGCAGAGGGAATAATCAGTTATGTGGATTTTCCGGATAAGGGAATAATAATACTCGAAGATGATGAGAGAAAGGTTGTACTTAAGGGAGGAATAACAGGTCAGAAAGTAAGATACAGAATTCAGAAAAGAAGAAATGACAGGTATGAAGCCTGCATAGAAGAAGTGATAGAAAAAGCACCTACAGAAACCAGAGAGCCTGTCTGTAAGAATTACGGACTTTGTGGAGGCTGTTCTTACCATACCTTGCCTTATGAGGAACAGCTTAAGTTAAAAAGCTCTCAGGTAAAAAAGATGCTTGACAGGGTTATAAGTACTGATTATGAATATGAAGAAATACTTGGAAGCCCTAATGAGTGGGAAACCAGAAATAAGATGGAGTATGCCTTCGGTGACAGCTATAAGGGTGGGCCAATGTCGCTTGGGCTTCATAAACGAGGACATTTCCACGATATTTTATACACCGATGACTGTAAGATAGTAAATGATGATTTTAACAAGGTGCTAAGATGTGTATTTGAGCATTTTAATGAAGCGGAAATCTCATTCTATAATAAGGCAATGCACAGGGGCTATCTCAGGCATTTGCTTGTAAGAAGGGTAGCTAAGACAGGAGAAATTCTGGCAGCCCTTGAGACTTCTTCTGATTTTATAACAAAGTCCGAAAAGACTGCTATGGAAATGGACAACCTTAAGGAGTTTTTGGCTTCACCAAATGCTGTGTATGATAAGGATAAAGAGCAGAGTCAGGTAGAAAAGAACATTTTAGCCAAAATGGTGGAAAAGCTAAGAAAAGTAAGCTTAGAGGGTGAAATAGTCGGTATTATCCACCTTATAAATAATGAGGTTTCTGATGATGTGAAGGCTGAAAGACAGGAAATTCTCTTCGGTAGGGATTATATAAATGAGGAGCTGCTTGGACTTAAATTTAAAATCACTACATTTTCATTTTTCCAGACTAATTCTTTAGGGGCAGAAGTACTTTATAGCAAGGTAAGGGAGTATGTGGGAAATAATGAAGGAAATGTAGTCTACGACCTTTACAGCGGAACCGGAACCATAGGGCAGATAATTTCCCCAGTGGCTAAGAAGGTAATAGGTATAGAAATAGTGGAAGAGGCTGTAGTTGCCGCAAATGAAAATGCCAAGTTAAATGGGCTTATCAATACTGAGTTTTTGGCAGGAGATGTATTTAAGGTGCTTGATGAAGTAAAGGAAAAACCTGATTTTATTATTCTCGATCCACCAAGAGACGGTGTATCTCCTAAGGCACTTAAGAGGGTGTTATCCTATGGGGTGAGGGAAATAGTTTATATTGCCTGTAAGCCTACAAGCCTTGTAAGAGATATACCTGAGTTTGAGGCAGCAGGATACAGTGTGAAGAAGGTCTGTCTGTGCGATATGTTCCCGGAAACGTTGCATGTGGAGACGGTATGTTTATTGTCCAAACTTCCCGAAGCTAAGAATCATATGAGGTTTGACATTCGGAGATAAAGCAGAGGAAATTGAAACTTGGGAAATTCGTGGATGATTATCTTATATAGAGAAAAATTATACTTATGCACTAGCTTGACAAATATTGAATTATAATTTATTATTAAATATAAATTCGGTATTGGAATAGAAAGAGGTGTGCTATGGCACAAGTATTAAAAGAAGAAGTTAGAAATAGAATACTCGAAGCAGCAGAAAAAGTATTTTATAAAAAGGATTATAGAGGTGCCAAATTAACAGAAATTGCAAAAGAAGCAGATATTCCTGTGGCACTCATTTATACCTATTTCAAAAATAAGGAAGTTTTGTTTGATGCAGTAGTAAGTTCTGTTTATATAAACTTCGAGTCAGCTTTTAATGAGGAAGAATCTTTGGAAAAAGGTTCTGCTTCTGAAAGGTTTGATGAAGTTGGAGAAAACTATATTCATGAACTATTAAAAGAGCGTAAGAAGTTAATTATTTTAATGGATAAAAGCTCAGGTACGAAGCATACAGAAGCAAAACAAAAACTTATATCACAAATGCAGGTTCATATTGAAGTAAGTTTAAAAAGACAATCAAAAGAGGAATATGATCCAATGCTTGCCCATATTTTAGCCAGTAACTTTACAGAGGGGCTTCTTGAAATAGCAAGGCACTATCAAAGTGAAAAGTGGGCAAAAGATATGCTAAAACTTATTGCGAGGTGTTATTATAAGGGAGTGGAATCCCTATAATTAGCACTAAAAAATAGACTTTGCATAATCAGCAAAGTCTTACTTTAAACCTTAATATTGAATTATAATTCAATATTATTCAATTTTGAAAGGAGAGTTGTTCATGCCGGAAAAAGAATTAAGAAAAAAAGTGATTGGAAAAAATGGTTTAGCGGGTTCACTTCTTGCTTTAAAAATAGTATTTGATTTGATACCACAAATCTTACTTGTATATTTGATTAGTTCCTTAATTGCAAACAATATTAGCGAAGATAATTTGAAGCATATTTTCTTAGGAATCTTTATATCGTTTGCATTAAAGGGAGTGTTTTACTATTTTGCGACAAAGGTTGCTCATGAGAAAGCATACGAAAAATTGACAGAACTTAGGTTAGATATTATCGGTCATCTAAAAAAACTAAGTTTAGGATTTTTCAAAGAACATAATACTGGAGAGCTTACCAATATCGTTCAACATGATGTAGAGCAAGTGGAAGTATACCTTGCCCATGGTCTTCCTGAAATAATGTCAGTTACACTTCTACCTACCATTATTTTTGTAGCTATGATTTTTGTGGACCCGAGTCTTGCTCTTGGAATGATTGCCGGAGTTCCACTCATGTATTTGGTAAAAGTTCTTTCACAGAAAACAATGGATAAAAACTTTTCGATTTACTTTAATCATGAAAATAAGATGAGAGAAGAGTTGATGGAATATGTAAAAAACATTTCTGTGATTAAGGCTTTTGCTAAAGAAGAGGAGATTAGTGAAAGAACATTAAAAACGGCAAGAGAATATATTTACTGGGTTAAAAAGAGCATGGGGATGGTTACAATTCCAATGGGACTTATTGACATATTTATGGAAATTGGAGTGGTGATTGTCATGATTTTAGGAAGCATATTTCTTTACTATGGAAATATTACAACACCTAATTTTATTCTTGCAATAATTTTATCATCTGCTTTTACTGCATCTATAAGTAAGACAGCTACATTGCAACATTTTTCTATT
>NZ_JBQNBU010000143.1:0-3733 GCF_052169795.1 Catonella sp. | reverse complement strand
GTTTGCTGTGTACTTGGCCCTTGGAAGATACCTATAGGACCGGTTCCTATTACTTTGCAGGTGATAGCAGTATGTCTCTCGGCCTATGTACTTGGAGCTAAAAGGGGAGCGTTGGCAGTACTTACCTATGTATTATTGGGGCTTATCGGACTTCCTGTATTTGCAGGTGCATCAGGGGGTGCAGCAGTCTTATTTGGACCTACAGGTGGTTATATTATAGGATTTATTTTCATGGCATTTATAAGTGGGCTTTTTATAGAAAGATTTGGAGTTAAAAAGATTTATTTTCAGGTAATAGGCTTGCTTTTAGGACTTATGGTTTGTTACCTTTTTGGAACTGTATGGTTTACTTTAGTTAATACAAAAGGTATAAACTTCACACAGGCTCTTGGCTACTGTGTATATCCGTTTATACCTTTTGATGTGGCAAAAATAGTTATTTCTATAATTTTAGGAGATGCACTTAAGCAGGCATTAAATAAGATTAATGTGTAAGTATTGCAATACCGAAGGATGGGATGTTAAGCATTCCATCCTTTATTGTTACCTCTTCTTCTCCAGTAACAAGAGAGCCGTCTAATTTAGTATAATCTTTGCCAAGTTTTTGGCTTATACTGTTTTCTGAAGTATTTATAACAATGAGTACAGTTTCATATGTCTTATCTTCTATTCGTCTTGTAAATGCAGAAACTTTATCAGAGTCAAGGTTTTCAAAACCATCATATAATTCTGTGATACCCCTTGCAATGACAGGAAAGTTATGTCTTAGTTTAATAGCATTTTTATAATAATTGTAAATTGAATTTTTGTCATCTGCCTGCTCTTCAAGAGTGCCGTAAATCATCTCAAAATCTTCCATATCTTTCGGACCTTTGCACATTCCTGCGGCACTGCTGTCTTTTACCCACTGCATAGGGGCTCTTTTGTTCTCATCCCTTCCGGAGCCCTTCATACCCAGCTCTTCTCCATAGTAAATAAAAGCATTTCCACTCATAAGCAGGTTCATAGCTCCTGCAAGCTTAATCAGATCTACCCTGTGCTCTCCTGAGTAGTATCCTGCTGAACGAGGTATGTCATGGTTTGTATAAAAAGGAGCATTTATATAGCTTGGGTTGTGCTTAAAGAAGAGTTTATCAGAGTTTACCATCCTTTCTGCAAAACTGCTTGCAGGTCTTATTCCTTTAAGTATTTCAGCGATGATTCCGTCGCTTCCTGAAAATTCGAAGTCAAAAAAGCTGTCAACACCACTTGCATAATAAGCTCCATACTCACTTTCAGTTGTCCATGCCTCTCCTACTATGTAGGCATCAGGCTTGATTTCTTTCACTGTTTTATTAAGCCAGGTAAGGATTTCTGTATTCTTAGTAATGCTGCCTGTTACATAGTAGGTAACAGCATCAAGCCTAAAACCATCTACTCCAAGCTCCAGCCAGAACTTAAAAATTTCTTTAAATTCATTTCTTACTGCTTCATTTTCCAGGTTGAAATCCGGCATTCTAGGGCTGAATCTGGCTTCGTAATACCAGTCAGTGCCTTCAACAGGGGCATATCCCTCCTGTTGCTTTTTGGTAAAATTGTAGTAGTTAGCATAAGGGCAGGCATTAAAGTCAGGTTCTTCACCGTCCTTAAGCTCTTTGAGGTAATTAACAGCTTCTAAGAACCAAGGATGGTCTGAAGAAGAGTGGTTCATAACAAGGTCAAAGATTACCTTAATATTTCTTTTATGACAGTCATTTACAAGGGATTTAAAATCCTCAAGAGTACCAAAATCCTTGTCTATATTTTTATAATCCATAACATCATATTTATGGTAAGAAAGGGATGGGGAAATAGGGGTGAGCCAGATTTCATTTGCAAGCAGGGAATTACCTTTTTCAGCCTTGCCGTCATTTATGTAGTCAAGCTTTTTCCTTATGCCCTCTAAATCTCCTATGCCGTCACCATTACTGTCATAAAATGAGGATACGAAGATTTCGTATGCGACACGGTAGCTATCATTTAATATAGTCATAGGCTTATGTTCTAAACCGGAAGTACAGCCGGTAATTGAGAGGGTGATCGGGAGAGATGCTGCAAGAGGTTTAAATAACTTGTTTATTTTCATTTGTTAACTTCCTTTATTTTGATTTTTATATGGTCTTATTCTAACCGATAGAAGAAAGGCTGTAAAGGTAAAGTAAAGAAAAATTAAAACTTTATCTATGGTTTTCGTTTCTTTCTTGTGATATGATTGTCATTATTAGTAAAATTCAGGAGGATTGTATGAAGTTTAATAAAGATTTGCTGGAAAAGAGGTGGGTTGCATATACGATTGCTGCCTGTTCAGCAGTTATTTTATATTTTCTATTGTCTAATTTGGGTGACATCTTTAAGGGAATGAAGGTAGTATATAAAATATTTAGTCCGTTAATAACGGGACTCATAATAGCTTATATTATAGATCCGTTTGTTACATTTCTTAGGGAGACAGTATTTGTCAATGTAAAAAATGAGAAAACGAGAAAGAGCCTTTCTGTAACTACTGCTTTAGTAGGGATAGCGATTATTATAATTCTTTTGATGGTAGCTCTTATACCTCAGATAGTTGTAAGTATCAAGACTTTATTTGGAAATATGGATACTTATATAAGATCTTTGCAACATTTTCTTCAGACAGCCAGTATGGAGGCGGCAAAGAACAATATAGATATTAGTGGAATTGCAAGTTTCGGTGATGATATTTTAAACTTTGTAAGTAAGAAGATTCCGGAAAACTTTGATGGAATACTTAATACATCTCTCAGCATAAGCAAGGCAATTTTTGATTTATTTATAGCCATGTTTCTTGCTATATATTTTCTTGCGGATAAGGATAGACTTAGAAATAGTTTCAGAAGACTTTTAAAAAGGCTTATTAAAGCAGATAAGTATAAGGTCTTTGCAGGTTTTTGGGAAAGATGTAACAGCATTCTTATAAGATATATAGCTTTTGATATAATAGATGGAATTATAGTCGGAGTGGCGAACTTCATTTTTATGTCGATAATGGGAATGCCATATCCTGTACTTATTTCGCTGGTAGTAGGTGTTACTAACCTTGCACCGACCTTTGGACCTATAGTGGGTGCTATAATCGGTGGCTTTGTGCTTGTACTTGTCAATCCTTTACATGCACTCTGGTTCATTATTTTTACTATTATACTTCAGACAATAGATGGTTATATCTTAAAGCCTAAGCTTTTTGGAGGCAGCCTTGGAGTACCGGGAGTATGGATTCTTATCTCAATCATTATAGGAAGCAGAATTTTGGGAGTCACAGGTATTTTGATTGCCATACCTTTTGCGGCGATAGTAGACTTTATTTATCATGACATTATTTTTCAGGAAGCGAGGAAAAGAGAAGAATTGGAAAAACAAAAATAAAGCCATGCATCCTGCTTCGATACAGCTTCACAGACGGTACCTAAATGGAAAACTCAGTCCAGGCACCCTTACGGCACATGAAAGATTTTGCTTAGTGCTGCTTTGTTCCCAACCTGACACGGTTCACAAGCTCTCATTGCGTAAGACCAAAACTTCAACATCCCCCATTTAGGGCGGCTCTGCAAAGACTGTCCCTCAGACAGAATATCACCCCTACTAGAGCGGATTGTAGGTACAGGGCACCGCTATCTCCCCGGCTGCATGGTAGTAATAGTATAGTGAAAATGAGGGTTTCTGTCAAGTAGGGTAAAAATATAAGAAATTAAAGGGT
>NZ_JBQNBU010000142.1:0-3757 GCF_052169795.1 Catonella sp. | reverse complement strand
TTCTGAGGGAAATAATATCCTCATCTTTTATATTTTTACCTGATATAAGAAGCTCACCTTCATCAGGGGTTAATAAGCCGTTAATCATTTTCATCATAGTAGTCTTTCCTGAGCCCGAAGTCCCTACAACACATAGAAAATCACCTTCATTTATCTCAAGATTGAAGCCCTGGAGCACCGGAGTACCGGAATATGATTTGCATATATTTTTATATTCAATTAACTTAGTCATTTTTTACCTCCGTAAAGCCCTTTTCTTCTAAGAAGCTGATTGCAACATCCTTCGGATTTTCTTTTCCTGTCTCAACCCTGTTGTTTAGCTTTGCCATAGTATCTTCATCTATCAGGTTATTCAGCTTGTCAAGTACAGTATTTAGTTCAGGATGCTTATTAAGCACTTCCTCTCTTACAACCATACCTGCCATATATTTAGGATAGAAGTTAAGGTCATCTTCAAGCACGACTATTCTTTTGTCATTGAGCTGCCCGTCGGTTGTAAATACAGTCATTACATCTAACTTTTTATCAAATAAAGCCTGATACTTAAGTCCGTTATCCATATCTGCATTCTTCCTGAATTTAAGATTATATACCTTTGACAGAGCATTAAAACCATCTTCTCTTTCGAAAAAGTCATATTCTGCACCAAAGGTAAAGTCTTTTGCATATTTCGCTAAATCACTGAAAGTTTTAATAGAATATTTTTCGGCTAAATCTCTTCTTATACCTAAACTATAGGTGTTGTTAAAACCGAACATTCCTTTCCAAGTGAGCTTATATTTGTCCTGATAAGCTTTATTCAATGTATCAAAATCATCCTCGGTGTATGGCTCGTTTCTTTTTAAGACTATCTGCCAGGAAGTACCTGTGTACTCCGGATACATATCAAAATCGCCTTTTACTATGGCAGGGTGTATATTTGAAGTTCCGCCACCTACTCCATGAGTTATGTTTACATCCAGTTTTGTGTCACTTTTTATTAGTGCTGCGGTAATTTCTGCCAAGATATAGCCCTCAGAGGTAGGCTTTGAAGCAATATTGACAGTATCAGCTTTGTGACTTTCCCGTATTCCTATTACAGAAAAAAATACAACTACAATCAAAACTCCGGCTATAACAGTTTTAGCTCGAAACTTTTTTAATTTGTGGGTAGTAATCAACTTGCCGAATATTCCCAAAATACCGTCTGTTGTTAAGGCAAGCAGGGCAATTAACAGGCTTCCGATAAAAATAAGTACACTGTTATTGGTGGTGATACCTCTGTAAATCGCTACACCAAGCCCGCCTGCGCCTACAAAAGATGCTATACCGGCAAGAGCAATAGTCATGGTAACCATGTTTCTTACGGAAACAAGAATTACGGGAAATGCCAAAGGGAGCTTGATTTTATATAGTACCTGAAATTCCTTGCTGCCCATGGCTCTGCCGGCTTCGATGATTTTAGGGTCAATGGTTGTTATTCCTACATAAGTACTTCTTACTATAGGAAGCAGGGCATAGATGGTAAGGGCAATTATTGCGGTAGTATTGCCAATTCCGGTAAAAGATATTAAAAATCCGAGCAGGGCTATGGAAGGGATGGTATAAACCACATTTACTATAGAGATAACATAATTTGCGAGTGTAGGCTTCGTGGTTATCCATATACCTACAGACAGACCTATTATTATTGCAATTATAGCAGAAATAAAGGTAATACCTATATGTTCAAACAGTAGTTTCAGGTAGAATGCAGAGTTATCTGTAAATTCTGTCACAAGATTATTTGCCATTTTCTTCTTCCTCCAAATTAGTAATTATCCTTCTTAGGTAGCTTTCAAATATTTCTATTTCACAGGAATTAAAACCGGTATAGAATATTCCGTTCATTTTTTCGGTTGCAACCTGTGATTTATCCTCCAAGGCTTTTCCCTTCGGAGTTAAGAAAATATATTTTTTTCTCTTGTCCTTATCACATTGAATACGAAAAATAAGATCTGAGGCTTCCATTTTATCAAGCATATTTGTAAGAGTATTGATTGCAAGCCCGGTTTTTGCGGCTATATCTTTGCTGCTGATGCCTTCTTTTTTCCAAAGCTGATAGAGGATTTTCCCTTGTTCTCCATTGAACTCATTTAATCCTGACTCCGAAAAAAGCTTGTTTAATCGTCTCCCGCTCAAATATTTTATTCGTCCTATTAAATATCCACCTTCTGTTTTCATATCTTCTCCAAATAGTTCTATATAGAAATTTATTCTAGGCAATACTACTATATAGAAGTAATGTTGTCAAGGGGTTTTTGCCCATACTATCCTAAGTCTACACCTGAAAGACCACCCACCCTGTATATCCATAAGGCAGGAAATCAGACCGGAAAACTCTCTGTTTCCACGCTCTTGGAATTGTGGTAAAATAGAAAAAGATAATGTGAGGTGATAGAGATGGATAAGTTGGAGTTATTTTCAAAGTGCTTGAATTTAGCTGAGGGCAGAGAAAGCCCTGAGAGTTGGTGGGTTTGGTGGAACGAACACGAATCCGAAGTGGAAAAACTATTAAACCATGGCGAGTTTTTGAAACTAAAACCCCGGTCGCATGGATTTTCTTGGGTACCGGTATTTGGTAGCCAAAAGGGAGCCATCGCTATTCTGGAGAAGAACGGAATAGTGTTTGAAATCAGTAATCTCTATCAAGAACGGTATCTGGAGGAATTGGACTCTTACTGTAAGGAACAGAAACGAGTACAACTAGAAAAGCAAAAGAAATTCAAGGCAGAGCACCCAGAATGGTTTACTCGATACCCTAAGTTCTCAAAAATGTTGTCAAAAGTCTTGGAATCCTCTGATGAAATAAAATCTGCTGCAACTGCGGAGAAAATTGTAGAGATAGAAAAGAAATTAGGATTTATTCTCCCAACACAAGTTCGGGAATTTTTTTCCATAACAGAGGGAATTACTGTATCTACCGGTCTGAGCATCAACTTATCCCAGCTATTTAACCAAACTATTCATGAGGAGTGTTATTGTGTACTGGGTGAATTTTGGAAAGAGGCTGACGGAGATTTACTCCTACTCCGCCCTAGCGAAGAAACTGTCTGGTACTATGCCCATGAGCAAGACAAAGTAAAATTTTTGCAGAATACCATGTATGAATTGTTAGAAAAAGAGTTAGTGAATTATCTGCGAGAAAGTTAAAAATATTTAAAAGATAAATAGAGGTTGTGGTAGCTCTCGGTTTCAGAGAAACCTTGTGGGGGAACGATACAACCTCTATATGTTTAAATTATAAACATATATTAAAGAAAAGCAAGTCCTTAATCATCTCTTGACTTATTTGTATTATATGTTATAATGCAAATAAGATAAACAATTTATCAGCTTTTATAATCCGGAAAGGAGGAAGATATGCGTTTAATCTTTGATTTTGAAAGTAAAACCCCTATTTATCAGCAACTGTGTGACCAGATTGTTGTGGGAATAGCGGAGGGAAAGCTTAGTCCGGGGGAAAAGCTTCCGACTATCAGGGCACTGGCAGATGAAAGCGGTATCAATATGATGACTGTGAGTAAGGCATACCAGATGTTAAATAATGAAGGTTATATAGTAACAGACAGAAGGAAGGGAACTCTAATCAGTAGTAAGGCTAAAGAGAGTCCTGTCAAAGAAGAAACATTGAAGGAATTAAGAGTAATCATTTCAGAACTCCAGCTTTCGGGGCTGTCGTTGGATGAAGTGCTTACTCTTTGCAAAGAATACTATAAGGAGGGATTGTAATGTTTTA
>NZ_JBQNBU010000141.1:0-3760 GCF_052169795.1 Catonella sp. | reverse complement strand
CTATACTTCTTTCGTTTGTCCATAACAGTTTTCTTCATAAAATTTTCGATTAACCTTACCTGCAATCACTATCAGGTTCGTATTGTCTTTTAGCATTCTCTCATTTAATTCTTTTATCATTTTGTATGCTTTGGGTTTGGAAACTCCCCAATCTTTGCTGACTTCTTCAGCATCAACATACATCTTTCTCATATTTTTCCTCCTCTCTTGTTTATTTGAACTTGCGATATTTATTAGTATACTGATTTATATAATATAGGTCAATGGTTATTTCTAATTTTTATCAGAATTTCTCTTTATTTTTAGTATACGATTTGATATAATAAGATATAATAAATATAGGAGATTATAATATGAATAATAAAACTGTATCAGAACGATTGAAATATCTTCGTTCTATAAATAAAAAATCACAAAAAGAATTTGCCGAGTTTTTGGGAATACCTCAACCGTCCATGTCTGCATACGAAAACGGAAAAAATAATCCTACAATCGATGTGCTGATAGATATTGCAGATAAATGCAATGTATCTTTAGATTGGCTTGCCGGAAGAAGTGAGTATACTTTCGGTCTTTCAAGTATGAGAGATTTTGTATTATTTATGTATGAACTGGCAATGAAAAAAGAAATCGGATTTGAAATAATCGTGGAAGATAAATTCCCAAATAATGACATTGAAACCGATGAAAATAAATGGAATGTTAAGCTTGTGTTCTATGGTAATGATAAAGAACACGCCTTTAATGCTGACATATGCAATATCCTAAAAGAGTTGTCTGATAATCTGTTTGACTTGGAATCCTACTCTATTACAAAAGAACAGTTTGATTCTATGAAAAATAAATCCGCAGAGTATTATTCTCTACCACTAACACAGAAAGAATTTGAAGAACTGAGCCGTGATGAGATTTTAAAGAAGAGAATCGAGTATTTGAAAGAAAATAATTTGCTATAAAAAGAAATGCTGTGGGAACTACCCGTAGCATTTTAAAATACAAAAAATCACCCGAAGAATTACTCTTCAGGTGACCCATTTCTAAAATCTGCAAGCATTTTGCAATCGCAAATCTCACAAAGTGGCTATTTATAAGGCTTTACAGCCTGTTTTAACTACTCCAACTCAATCGTCCCCGGTGGCTTACTGGTTATATCATACAGTACCCTGTTAACCCCCCTGACCTCATTGATTATCCTACTCACCACCTTCTGCAATACCTCCCAAGGTATCTCGCTTGCCTCGGCAGTCATAAAATCAGTAGTATTTACTGCCCTAAGTGCAATAGCATAATCATAAGTTCTCTCGTCACCCATTACACCTACTGAACGCATATTGGTAAGGGCTGCAAAATACTGGCCTATTGTTTTGTCTAATCCTGCATTTGCTATCTCTTCTCTGTAGATTGCGTCTGCATCCTGAACTATTTTAACCTTCTCGGCAGTTACTTCTCCTATTATTCTTATACCAAGTCCAGGACCGGGGAATGGCTGGCGGAATACAAGGCGTTCAGGGATGCCGAGTTCAAGACCTACCTTTCTTACTTCGTCCTTAAAGAGATTACGGAGCGGCTCAATAATTTCCTTAAAGTCTACATAGTCAGGAAGTCCGCCTACATTGTGGTGTGATTTGATTACTACAGACTCACCGCCTACACCGCTTTCCACAACATCAGGATAAATTGTTCCCTGTACAAGATAGTCCACTGTTCCTATTTTCTTAGCCTCTTCTTCAAATACTCGGATAAATTCCTCGCCTATTATCTTACGCTTGGTTTCAGGCTCTGTAACTCCTGCCAGCTTATCATAGAATCTCTGCTGTGCATTTACTCTTATAAAATTAAGCTCGTAGCTTCCATTTGGACCAAATACAGCTTCTACCTCGTCTCCTTCATTTTTACGAAGCAAGCCATGGTCTACAAATACACAGGTAAGCTGCTTGCCAACTGCCTTAGAAAGAAGAACTGCCGCTACAGAGGAGTCAACTCCACCTGATAAGGCACAAAGCACCTTACCGTTTCCTACTTTTTCTCTGATTTCCTTTATACTGCTTTCTGCAAAGGCTGACATTTTCCAACCGCCTGCACAGCCACAGATATTATGTACGAAGTTTGAAAGCATTTCTTTGCCATACTCGGTATGAAGCACCTCAGGGTGAAACTGTATTCCATAAAGCCCTGCCTCTACATTTTCAATAGCTGCATTTGCGGTAGACGCTGTGTGAGCAACAGAAGTAAAGCCCTCTGCCAGCTTTGATATATAGTCAAAATGGCTCATCCATACTATTGATTTTTCAGGAATTCCGGTAAAAAGCTTTGAAGTAGTGTTAAAAGTAGTTTCTGTCTTTCCATACTCTCTATGCTCCGCCTTTTCAACCTTGCCGCCAAGGACATGGCTCATAAGCTGAGCTCCGTAACAAAGTCCAAGTACAGGAATCCCCATTTTAAATAATTCCTCACTGCAGGTCGCAGCATTTTCCTCATAAACACTGCTTGGCCCTCCGGTAAGAATAATTCCCTTAGGGTTCATTTCCTTTATCTTAGATAATTCGGTCTTATAAGAATATATTTCACAATAAACATTGGCTTCTCGTACTCTTCTGGCTACAAGCTGATTGTACTGTCCACCAAAATCAATTACAACTACTAATTCTTTTTTCACTTACGACTCCTTTCAAGATTTAATTAAAATCTATCTACGCATCCTTTAAAAATGCCTTATAGCAAAGATATGCCTCGTAAATATCTGCCTTGCAGCTTATTTCCCAAGGAGCATGCATATTCATAACCGCAACTCCTGAGTCGATTACTTCCATATTGTAAGCAGCCGCTATATAAGCGATAGTTCCGCCGCCCCCTTGGTCTACCTTTCCAAGTTCCGCTGTCTGGAAGGTTACATTATTATCCTTCATTATCTTTCTTATAGCTGCCATATACTCAGCAGTTGCCTCATTGCTGCCACTCTTGCCACGAGAACCTGTATATTTATTAAATACAATTCCTTTGCCAAAATAAGCTGTATTTTTCTTCTCATTTACACTAGGGTAATTAGGATCAAAGGCTGCACTCACATCAGATGAGAGCATACGGGAATTAGCAAGAGCCCTTCTTAGGTCAAGCTCATTATACTCTCCCATAAGGTTCATAACCTCCGCCACTACATTTTCAAAAAATCTGGAATGCATTCCTGTAGCACCCACACTGCCTATTTCTTCCTTATCTACAAGAAGACAGCAGCCTGTCTTAGAAGGTACAGGAGCATCAAGTATAGCCTTAAGAGAGGTATAAGCACAAACCCTATCATCCTGCCCATAGCCCATTATCATACTGCTGTCAAGACCGTAATGCTTAGCCTTTCCTGCCGGAACTATCTCAAGGTCTGCTGAGAGGAAATCCTCTTCTTCTATATCATACTTGTCTTTTAATATTTTTAATATATTGGCCTTCACAGCCTCTTTTTCCTCACCCTTAAGCGGCATACTTCCAAGCATTACATTGAGGTCTTCGCCCTCTACTACCTTAGATGCAGTCTTTTGCATCTGGTCTGCTGAAAGATGGATAAGTAAGTCCGTAATTCCGATTACCGGTCCTTCTTCATCTTCACCTATACAGATATTTACAGAGGTTCCATCCTCTTTTACCACAACTCCATGTATAGCCAGAGGAAGTGTTACCCACTGGTACTTCTTAATTCCGCCATAATAATGTGTATCAAGCATAGCAATCTCGGTATCCTCATAAAGTGGTACCTGCTTTGCATCTATTC
>NZ_JBQNBU010000140.1:0-3949 GCF_052169795.1 Catonella sp. | reverse complement strand
CAAATTTAGCTTTACCAACCCCATCAGAAATCACATCATCAACATTATTAACTAGTATTTTTGTTCCTTTTTCTGCAACTTCTTCTATTACGTCTTCGCTTGTTTCCTTAAATCCTTTTCCTATTACATTTTCTGCTACTTCTCCTACTGCTCTATTTACTCCCGGTGTCTTTATTTTATTTACTGCTGCTTGTCCACCTTTTATTATTAATGGTACTGCTAATGCAAGAAGTACATTCCTTATACCATTCTCAGCCGATTGAACTATATTTACTTCTTTTTTTACGTCTACAAATGCTTGTCTTGCTACATCTTCTCATACACTGTTCCCCCCCTTGAACCTTTTTCTTTATTTTACACCTATTTTGTACTTTATACCATACAATTACAATTTATTTCAGTCAAATTCATCTAAATTAATGATTAAAACATCATACTTGCACTTATATGTTATAGTGTAGTAGAATATATTTGTATACAACAAATATTCGGGAGGAAAGAATGGTATTATCCTGTAATAATATTTCAAAAGAATTTGTAACCGGCCCTGTACTTAAAGAGGTCAGTTTCCACATAAATGAGCATGAAAAGGTTGCTGTCGTAGGCATAAACGGTGCCGGCAAGTCCACTCTATTAAAAATAATCATGAACGAGATGCCTTCCGATAGCGGAGATGTATTCCTTGCAAAGGGTGCTGCCATAGGCTATCTTGCACAGCACCAAAACATAGATACCGAACTTACCATCTTTGATGTGATGCTTGAAGTAAAAAAAGATATTCTTGAACTGGCAGATAAGATGCGTAGTCTTGAAACTAAAATGAAACAAGCAGATGGTACTTCTCTTGATGCTGTTTACGAAGAATATTCCAAAGTTACGCATGAATTTGAGCTTAAAAACGGTTATGCCTACAAAAGTGAGATAACCGGTATATTAAAAGGTCTCGGCTTTGAAGAAGATGAGTTTAGCAGAAAGGTAAACACTCTCTCCGGTGGTCAGAAAACAAGAGCTTACCTTGCAAGACTTCTGCTTTCAAAACCTGATATTATCCTGCTTGACGAGCCTACCAATCATCTTGATATGAAAGCTATAGGCTGGCTTGAAACTTATCTTAGAAATTTTAGCGGAGCTGTCCTCATAGTTGCACATGATAGATATTTTCTTGACAATGTTGCTGAAAAAGTAGTAGAGATTAACAACTGTAAGGCAACTACCTTCTTGGGCAATTATACAGATTATGCTAATAAGAAAAAGGCTTTGCGAGAAGCCGAACTAAAGGCATACCTTAATCAACAGAAAGAAATAGCACATCAGGAAGCCGTAATAGATAAACTCCGTTCTTTTAACCGTGAAAAATCTATTAAAAGAGCTGAAAGTCGTGAAAAAATGCTGGGTAAAATCGAAAAAACAGATAAACCTGCTGAAGTAGATGCCTCTATGAAAATATCACTTAAGCCCCATAAACAAAGCGGTAAAGATGTATTAAATGTAGAAAATTTAACAAAGTCCTTTGATTATACTCTTTTTGAAAATATCAACTTCGAAATAAAAAGAGGTGAAAGAGTTGCAATTATAGGCGGTAACGGTACCGGAAAGACCACCCTTCTTAAGATAATAAACGGTCTTCTACCTTCAGACAGTGGTAAGGTAACTCTCGGAACTAATGTTGAAATAGGCTACTACGATCAGGAGCATCAGGTTCTAAGCCAAGATAAAACTTTATTTAACGAAATATCTGATGAATATCCTTATCTAACTAATACTGAAATAAGAAATGTACTTGCAAGTTTCCTTTTTACTAAGGACGATGTATTTAAACTTATCGGCACCTTATCCGGTGGTGAAAAGGGGCGTGTTTCCCTTGCAAAGCTAATGCTCTCTGAGGCAAATTTCTTACTTCTTGACGAGCCTACCAACCACCTTGATATTACATCTAAAGAGATTCTTGAGGATGCCCTTAACAGCTACGAAGGCACTGTGCTTTATGTCAGCCATGACAGGTATTTTATAAATAAAACAGCAACCAGGATACTTGACCTTACCGGCAAACAGCTTCTTAATTACATAGGCAATTACGATTATTATTTAGAAAAAAAAGACACCTTAGAGTCTGCCTTTTTAAATAATATTGACTCTGATAAAATTGTACAAAATGAAACTTCTGCCAACAGGCAGAATTGGCAGTTGCAAAAAGAAGAGCAAAAAGAACTTCGTAAAATACAGAATGAACTGAAACGAATTGAAGACGAAGTTGCAAGACTGGAAAAGGAAAATACCGAATTTGAGCAACAGCTCTTAAACCCTGCTATCTCTTCAGATGTCGGCAGACTAATGGAAATCCATAAGCAAAAAACTGCCAATGACGAACGCATAGAAAGCCTTTTAGAGAGATGGGAGGAGTTGTCCGTAAATGTCTGATACAAATATTAGAATTATAAATATAAGCGGAGGGGCTATCATTATGATAAACCCTCCGTTAAATTGTGAAAGTTTTATCAATATAAAGCTCATCAATAAAATATCAAAGGAAGATGAGACATCCTTTCTCTTCCCTGCTCTGTTTGGAGATTTTCACTGTTTTGAAAAAGAAGTTGTGTCCAATGAACTTTATGAAATCTATCAAAACCGGAGAAAAGACTTTACTCATGAAAATATTTTTATATTTGAAGCTGTACAAAGCGGAGAAACAGATAGCCAATACAACCTTAACACACTTATTTTATATGCAGAAGCTATAATCTCTGCCCAAAATGATATAAAAGAAACAGCTCTTTCTTCTTCATTTGAACAATTTCTCCAAAGTTCATTTTACTCTGAGTTTATAAAAGAATACAATTTCACTTCCTCTGAAATTATTATATTAAAAAGTCTGATAAAATACGCCTTTCTTACCGGAATAGACCTTATCAGACTAATAGAAGAAATCAAGCAAAACTTAGAAGACAAAGCCAACAAAAAGCTGCTTAGAAAGGAGTTTCTCAGTGTTCTCAGACAAAGACTTGCTTAACAGAGCTTTTTCGCATATTTATGTAGAAGACAAAGTCAAAAATAATGCTAAGACAACGAGTATCTTAAATAAGTTCCCAAACAGCACTGTTATTAGCATAAATCACTACAAAGATGTTTTTACGCCTGCCGGTCAGAATCTTCTGCTTGCCAAACATTCTCCTTCGCTTATAATTGCGAAGAAAGAAGGAAGGCTTATATATGAGGGTGCACCGGTATGTGAGGACTTCGGCAATGAACATTTTTACTATACCTCACTTATAATGAACTGCTATTATGATTGCGAATACTGCTATCTTATGGGTATGTATCCTTCTGCCAATATAGTGATTTTTGTAAATATAGAAGATATTTTTGCTGAACTGGACCAATTATTAAACGAGCATCCTGTGTATATATGCATTTCTTATGATACGGATTTACTGGCTTTAGAAGGGATTACAGGCTTTATAAAGGAATTTATATCTTACACTGCAAAACATAAGAACCTCACTGTTGAATGCCGTACAAAAAGTGCAAACATAGGCATTATTAAAAAATATTTGGATGAGGGGCTTATCATACCTAAAAATTTTATTTTTGCATGGACACTCTCTCCTGCCGAGATTGCAACAAAGTACGAGCATAAAACTCCTGATTTTGATAGCCGTCTTAAAGCCGTTAAAACCGCTATAAGCTTGGGTCTAAGTCTCAGGCTCTGTTTTGATCCTATATTAAAAGTACCTGACTGGGAAAATCTATACAGTGATATGTTGAACAGAGTTTTTTCCGAAATCCCTGCACAAGCTCTAAAGGACATAAGCATAGGCAGTTTCAGGGTATCTAAGGATTTTCTTTCTAAAATGAAGAAAAAGCGTGAAAATTCTATAATTTTAAACTATCCTTATACTCTTGAAAATGGTGTATATTCATACGGCCTCGTAGAAAATAAAAAACTGACCGA
>NZ_JBQNBU010000139.1:0-3986 GCF_052169795.1 Catonella sp. | reverse complement strand
CTGTCTTTTCTCTGATATACAAAGTTTGGCTTTCCCTTGTCATCATAGTAATAATCTGTTATTTCAAGGTCATTCTTCCTGTGTTCTATGGAGGTTATTTTATGCATCTTTCCTGTTTTTGGATGCTTGTAAACCTCATACTCTATACGGTTGCCATTTTTCTTATTTATCAGCTCTTTTCTTACAAGCTTGTACTTCTTTATCTGACCGTCTTTACTGCTCTTAGTGTTGATATCTTCAAGAGTGTAGAAGATTCTCACATTCCAGTCAGCCTTATAATTTCTCGCATTTGGCTTCTTATTCTTTTTGTAAATGTCGATTTTTTCTGCTGTTGCTGAGTAGAGCTTATCTGCTCCATTAGTTGCTGCAAGGGTAAGCTTTGCAGCCGGTTCTGTCATTCCAAACGAGAGGCTTAGTGCCAGTGCCAGTGAAAAGACTTGTTTCTTGATTCTTGGTTTCATAGTATTCTTTCCTCCTATTTTTAAAATATCCTTAGTCTGATTGTTCTACTCATCTTCCAATTTCTTATAAATTTTCTTAAGTACATCTACGAATCTTCCTGTCCTTTCTCCAAGTTCACTATGTACTTCTTCATTTAACTCATCAAAATCTGTGTAACCATAATAATACAGCCTGGATGCAACCCCATACAGCCACTCATATCTGTAGTTAAACAGAGTGCTGAAGTTAGTCCATAGTACCTCATCTTTCTTCAATTTAGCTGTTACCTGAGCCATAGTCTTCTTGCCGTTTTTCTTTATTATGCCCATCTGCTTCATAAGTACAAGCACATCTCCATCAGTTTTAAACTTATAGCCTGCCTTTGCACAATAAATATTGATAACTGTCTGAAGCTCTCCTATACTTCTGATTCTTGCCACTTCTTCACTAGCAAGGTATTTTTTATTTGTATAGTATGATTTAAGGTCTGAGCTGTCTACTATGCTATTTTCGCTATATCCATTAAGAATAATGTCAGGTTTTATTGCAAATTCGCTTCTTACTCCCCATCCACTTGATTCATCATAATAATTGACATATACTTCTCTTTCTTTTTTATTGCTTAGCTTAGACTTATAAGTGAGCTCATATATTGTCTTTTGTGAGTCATATATTTCCTCATAAACATTATAAAGATCATATATGCTTGTATTATCAAAATATTTGCCACCTGTACTATAGGCTATATTGTTAAGTACATAACTATCTACCTGAGAGCCAAGTGCTATTATATATACAGGTATTTTATAGCGTTTTGATACCTCAATAACATCATCTTCCGAAAAGTCATATCCTGTACCATATGGCACATTCATGCCATCCGTAAATGCAACTACGCATTTTGAACCGGGTTGCGATGCAGTATATATTACAGATGAATAGAGAGATTGATAAAGGCTTGTAAGCCCATAACAATTAAGCCCATCCACTAGATTAACTATATTATTCTTATCATCTGTAAATTCACTTTCTCTCCTATATATGTCAGAAATAATTGAAAGCCCCAACTCAGTATCATCATCAGTATTAGATATAAAATTTTTTACAGATTCTTTCATGTCATAGAATATGTCCTGCATACTTCCACTTACATCAACTACAAGGTCTATACTTAGCGAGCCGTTTACCTGATTCATTCCTACAATTTCTGCCTGACTCCACTCTTTGTCTCCCTTGCCTCTCTCAAGCAATGTAAATTTGTCAGCATTCCAATTATTACCATTGTCTTCATAATAAAATTTAACCGTCTTATCCTCAGACACATCCATCTGAATGAAGTTTTCAAAATAATCACTTTTACCGATGCGGTCATACCTTTTTTTCTGCTCATCAAAGTCGTTAAATACCTGTTCTGCTTTTACATAATCAGCGTTCTTTAAAGCTTCTTCCAGTTCTTTCTTAGCATTATCTATAAATCCCTTTTCTGCATCAAAATAATCTCTACTGGCAGACATTTCCCTAATCTTATTATTGTATTCTTCTGCTTTTTGCTCATTGTAAGTCCTTATATCAGCTAGCATGCTCTCAAGTTCGTCTACTCCTGCCTTACTTTCTTCCTCATCAAGTGTTGAAAAAGCTTTTTCTGTCTTTACCTTTGCTTCTTCGTATTTTGCAGTATAATCTCCAAATAGGAATTTACTTTCTACCTCTGTTTCATTTATTATATCTTTATACTTCTTTTCATAATCTGCTATTCTTTCTTTAAGCTCATCTACATTTTTAAAAAGTGCAGATATCTTTTCCTGCTCTTCTTCAAACTTAAAGATATTGTAGCTGTCTGCTGTCTTTCCTGCTTCTTTGATTAATGAAGAATATTCATCCTCATATTTCCCAAGCGAACTATAGCTTTTAGCTTTTTTCTCAGTTTCTGCTATATAGTTTCTGAAATCATCTGTTTTAGCTTTTACTATATAAAAGCCTGTCCCCAATCCTGCTATCAAAAGTGCAAGTACTAATGACAGTATTACAGCCAGTTTTTTATTAAACGGTCTTTTTGTCTTAATAGAATTTTGTCCTGTATTTTCAGTTTTTTCCGGTACTTCCTTAGTTTCTGCATTTGAAGTTATTTCGGTTTCAGTCACTTCCTGTTTGGGTACCTGACTGATTTCATCATCTGCTTCTTGGTTTACAGGTGTTCCACATTTGTTGCAGAACTTAGCCCCTGCAATAAGTTCATTACCACAGTTGTTACAATGCATAATGTTATCCTCTTTCTCTTGATTTTTGTTATTTTATGTATTCTATTTCCATACTAATGCTTTATAGATGCCTCTATTAATATCTAAATATACATTCACATCCGTTTCAGAAAAACGATACATTAGCCCCAGATACTTTACATCCCATTTATTGTCATCAAAACTCTCATATATATTTATCCCCCAGTTAACCAGATGAGATTTTATAGTCTCTATAAAATTTGACATATCTTCTTTGGTTACTTCAGCACCAAAAAGCGGATCACTATTTGCTGCATTAGCCGGGGCAGGCAAGGTTATTATCTCAAATCTCATACCAAGACTGCCATCAGCAACGCTATTGCCTATTTCCTTCAACCTATCTACAAATTGTGGTGGGAAATACTGCTTATTTGCATAATCAATATATTCACTACCTTGCCCCATATATACATCAATTATAGTATCATCTGCTATTTCTGTATAAGAAGACTCTTCATTTATTTCTTGATTATACTCATTGCTTATACTAGAATTTTGATTCAATTCACTATCTTCATTATTTATGTTTTCATCTGATATATAAGACGATTCTTTTAAGTCTGAAGATAATGAACTTGTCTTTGCAATCTCAGCATTATCCGGCAAATTGCCATCTTTTTTATTAAATATTGGAATAATTATAAGCATAAGTATAATAATGCCAACAGCACCAAGCACAAAATACTTACGCTCTTTCAATATATCAATTAACTTTGAGCTTATAGCTATCATCTGTTCTGTGTCAAAGGTGTTTTTATTTGTATTATTCCCACTTGCAGAGCCGGACTCCGTTGTATTGCAAAACTTATCCTGTTCAATCTTATTGCCACATTTACCACAGAACTTAGCATTATCATCTAATTCATTGCCACATTTATTACAGAACATGTATTTCTACTCCTCTTTATCAAAAGTAAACTCACCAAAGCCAAAGTTTACTGTTAATTTTTTATTTTTCCAGTCAAAATGAGCCTCACAACCAACTTCTCCAAGTGAAAAACCTAATAATTCAGGCACTTCACCGCTTATGTAATAATTGTCACCCGAAGTTTTTTTCCACTTCAGATTACCTGCAAATGTTCCATAAGCTCCCATCTGTAACTCACCATCTTCAAGAAATTTCATTTCAATAGGTGTGTCTGCTGACTTCCAGCTTCCTATTGGTAATAAAAAGCGTTTTTCTACTTCCTTGTATCCAAAGTAGCAGGCTACTACGAGTACTGCCAGTACTACAAGCTTAACAAAACCCGACTTTTTCCTTACAGG
>NZ_JBQNBU010000138.1:0-3987 GCF_052169795.1 Catonella sp. | reverse complement strand
AAGTGTCAAAAGTATAAAAATTCGATGCAAGCTTGCTTGCAAGAGAATTTATTATTTTTTGACACGCACATCATATAATAGGACTATATGTAAATATTTTAGTATATTTATATCTGTTTAGCAACCGTTCATTATATGAAAGCTTACTCTCAATACAGGTAAATCTATTAGATTATAAAAATTTATTTATTATTTAAACTTATAATTTATTTTTAAATTATTGACTGCAAAAGTTACATGAATTATAATTAATTAAATATATTTTGAAAATGTAACTTAATATAAATACTTATTTCAAGGAGGAGTGTAATGAGAAGTAAGCAAGCAAAAATATGTAGTTTAATTTTAGCTACAGCTATAACAAGTACATTTTCAGTTTTGCCTTATACTGCTAAGGCTATGACTGAGAAAAATGGTGTAATTTATGTAACAAAAAAAGATGTTAAAAAGGGAAAGGTTATTATATCAAAAAAGAAAGCTAAGTCAATAGTAATTAAGAAAAGTGTAGGCAAGGCTACAATTCAGCTTAAAAATGTAAAACTTTCAGGCGAACTGACTTTTGAAAAAGGAGATTATGTATTAAAGTCATCTAAATCTTCCGTAAAAACTCTCAAAATTACAGGAACAGATACAAAGATAAAGCTTAATAAAAAATCTGATTTTAATAATAAAAATCTTGTATTAAAAGTCGCTAAAAATGCTGTGGGCAATGTTGACTTATCAGATTATGGTAAAAAAATCACTGCTGAATTAGGTAAGGATGTTGATATTGCTCTTACTATGGGAAATAGTAAGGCGAGTGTAGTAGTAAAAAAAGCAGATATAACTTCAAAATTAAATATTAAAGGAAAGGGCGAAGATGCATCTATATCAAAGATAAGAGTAGAAAGTCCGGTTTCTCTCACCGTAAATATAAATGCTGAAACTCTTGAAACAAGTAAAAAGGCTAATACAGCTGTTATTGACATAGAGAAAAAGGTTGGAGACATAAAAAATGAGGCCGGCTCCAGTATTCAGGATAAAGAAGCTGAAAGAATAAAAGCTGAACAGGACAAAGCTGAGAAGGAAAAGGCTGAAAAGGAAAAAGCAGAAAAAGAAAAAGCTGAGAAGGAAAAAGCAGAAAAAGAGAAAGCAGAAAAAGAAAAATCTAAAGAAACCGCAAAAACCGGAAATACAGGCGGTGGTTATTATGGCGGTGGAAGTACAGGAAGCGGAAAAACCGAAAGTGGAAAAACTGGAAAAGAAAATAACCAAACCGGAAATACAGGAAGTGGAAATGCAGGAAACGGAAGTGCAGGAGGCAGCTCATCTACTCAAAGCAAGCCTAAGAAGACTACAAAAATTACTTTAAACAAAACTAGCGATATAACAACTGATGGAGGTAAGACTAAGATTACAGTTACATACGAACCATTAGATGCTACAGATAAAAAACTTGAATGGACTATAAAGGAAGGCGTAGGTATAGCCGAAATAATCTCTTCAAATTCTAATGAGGCTGAGATAGAGGCTTTAGCTAATGGAAAATGTAAGATAGAGGCTAAAGTTAGTGGAAGTAATGTTAAAGCTGAAACAGAGATAAAAATTGATGGTCAGGATTCTAAAGCTTTAGAAAATAAAATAAAAAAGTATTTAGCTTATACTGCTGATAAGCTTAATAAAGATAACTATGATGATGTTCATAAGATAAGTACAGAGCTTACAGCTGCAATTGAAGCAAAAATAACAGCAGGTACTAATAAGGAGAAGTGGGAAGAGTATAAGAATAAGGTTGGAACTAAGGTAACAGAATTAGAAGGAAAAATATTAACTCTGAAAAATGCTGAGACTGCGGCTGCAGGAGTGATAGGGAATGCTTATAACGATATTAGTACAGGTTCTGACCTTGATCCGGATACAGCTAAGACAGCAGTAGAAACTATTGAAGCGAAAAGAAAAGATGTATCAGAAAAAGTTTTTAAGGGAAAAGTAACTGATGAAAATAGATATAATGAGATAAAAGCTGAAGTTGAGGAGTATAAGAAAATAAATCTAAATAATAATCCTACAATAGGAAATACCGGAGTTGTTCTATTTAATGCTTTGACTGTATCAGCAAAATATATTCTTACTAAAGGTACATCAGAAGAAATAGAAAGCAAAGAGTTACAAGCAGGAGCAGATAGGGTTGACCTTTTGAAACAGATGAGAAAGGCTGGAGTTGGAACATATATTGTAAAACTTGTTAAGGACTTTAAGCATTTAAAAGATGTGGAGATAGGAAAGTCTAATGAAAAAGAGGTGAAACTGCTAAAAAATGAATCTTTAGGAGCTGTTACATATACCTATAATGGCACTGATTTTAGTAAGGCTGGAGTTGGTGGAGCTGAACTTATTTTTAATAATGGAAAGCCTATGTTAAAGTGGAAACCTATAGATAATGCAACTTCATATGATGTTGTAGCTTATATAAGTATGTCTAGTGGTGATAAAACATTAGGTGCAGGTATGTTGAAGTCTACAAGTGCTGGTGATAATTATGATAATATTGAAAATGAATCAGAATTTGAACAATTTGAAGTTGAGGATCATATTTCTAAGAAGGGAAATATAAACAATAAACGAAGAATGTGTGCTGTTGGTTTAACTAATACTGAAATGGAGCTTGATAAACTTGTGCCTGACATGGATTATTTTAAAAGGGAAAAAGACAATAGTAAAAGTGTTTGGCAAGAAGTGCAGAAGACTGGTACAGCAATTGATATTTATATAATACCAAGGAATCTTAAGAGTCTTTATGTTAGCAATATGAGTAATGTTCTTGGTGATGCAAGTAGTCATGCCAGCAAAAGTGTATTTATTACAGGAGATAAATTTACATTTAAAGTTTTCTATGAGAAATTTTATGGAAAGCAATTCCCATATGAAGAATTGGATTAATTCATGCTAAGAAAAAGGACTGCAACCAAGATGGTTGCAGTCCTTTTTGTATATATACCACAAAAATCAAACCTCGAATTCAGAATAATAACTAATTGCCTTATTTCTAAAATTAGCCTATAATATTCTTAAAGATATAAAAAATATCTATATTTCAAAGAACTAAATCAATTATTTTAAATTAAGAAAGTTCGGGAAGTATCTAAAAATTTTCAAAACTAAAACAGAAATTAAAAATTTAAGAAAGGCAGGTTTATGGGGCAGAAAGACTTATCTGAAAGAAAACTATTTGAATTTAATGACATGTTTGCGGATGCAGTAAACGGATTGTTATTTTCAGGAGAAGAAGTAGTAAAAGAGGAAGAACTGGAGGATATTCCGTCTAAAAGTAATCATAGAAAAGCTGATGGCAAACTGACCTATCAGGAAAGGGATGTATCTAAACTATGGAAAACAGGTGGAGCAATTATTTCTTTGTTTGGGATTGAAAATCAGACAGAGATTGACAAAAATATGATATTTAGAGTTATGGGGTATGATATTATGTCTTATAAAAGTCAGATAAATAAAGAAGAAACAATAAGAAATAAGCTTTGTAAGTTGAAGAATAAAATGGATGAAAATAGTAAAAAGATTAAGGAAAAGCTTGAAAAAGAGTTAAGTACAATACAAGATGTATATCCGGTTATAACTATAGTGTTATATTATGGTAAAAAGCAATGGGAGTCACCATTGTCGCTGAAAAAAAGATTAAATATACCTGACAAATTAAAGAATATAATTCCGGAATATAGTGTAAATGTATATAATCTT
This sequence comes from Catonella sp., assembly GCF_052169795.1. Lineage (GTDB taxonomy): Bacteria > Bacillota > Clostridia > Lachnospirales > Lachnospiraceae > Catonella. The sequence goes on along the minus strand of NZ_JBQNBU010000138.1, from coordinate 255 downwards.
GGAACTATTCCGGATGAAGAGATAGTAAGGCTTAAAAGAGATTTTAAAATTATAGTTGACTTTTTAAAAAATGGTGATACCCTAAAAGTAGAAACAGAAACTATAACTCATTTACCTGAAATGTTAGACTTTTTTGCAGCCTTTGTTGGGGATGAAAGATTTGAAGAAATAAGAGAAAATATAATTGCCTTATATGGAGAAAGGAGCTGTGATGGTATGTGTGATATAAAAGAGGTTTTAGACAAAATAGAAAAC
>NZ_JBQNBU010000137.1:0-4049 GCF_052169795.1 Catonella sp. | reverse complement strand
CTTGATAAAGAATTAAATATAGTTAGAATACTGTAAATTTTATATATCCAAATTATATATGCCTCAATTATTCACCATATAGTCACAGACCTCTTATTCCACACAATGCCTTAAGATAAACTGTTTTCGGTCTGTGACTATATGGAGTGGATACTTCACAAGATATTTTGTGAATAATTGGGACTAAATAAATTTTTGTCTATTTTGTATAGTTAAGTCTTAATTTTTTGTGCAATTTACCGTTGGCTAATAACCAAAAATATTCTATAATTCTATTTGTAAATATGAGCTACGATAATCACTATATTCTATAAATTTTCATATTATTCTATAATCTTCTATCCAAATATCAATTTTTTGATTATTGTGGCTCATATCTATGTTAATTCTAAACTGAGTATATCTTTTCTCTACTTAACAGGAATTTCTAAGTTTATATTTTTCAAAATATCTGCTATAATACCGTTAAAGGCATTATAGCAAATTTCCAAAAAGAAAGGACTACAATGCCAACCATAAAAGAATTTGAAGAGTACGCCAGAGGGCTGAACCCCATTGATGATTTGATGTTTAGTAAAATGCGTAATATTTATATCAGCCTTTGATATGTTTAAGAGCGGGCTACCACTCTATCATGTGAAAAAAGTGGTTATGGAAACAGGACAGGTTGTTGAAGACGGACTTACCGAAATATATGCAAATGCAGTAATTGACAATGGTTCAAAATTTTCCAAACTGATGAAAGTGTTTACCGAAAATGATACTTACAATACAGATGAATTCCCTGTAACAAGCGAAATTAAAGCCAGATTTAAGTTGGATGAAGGAGGTGCTGTAAAAATGGATGAAACTTTACAGAGATGGATGCGTGAAAGTGAGGAAATTGGTGAGAAACGAGGTGAAAAGCGGGGCAGACAGGAAGGTGCTGAAAAGGAAAAATTCAAAATAGCCAGAAGTATGAGGGAAGAAGGAGTTAACCTCGAACTTATAACAAAATTTACAGGTCTGCCAATGGAAGTAGTTATGGCTCTGTAAAACTATTAGTCATCTCCTGCTCATAAGACAGGTATTATTCCACTTTAGCTAAGCATTTAATCAGCTAAGCGTATAAAATGCCTGTTTTATGGGTATTTTTGTGAATTTGATATTTATCAAAAATACCTTTTAGTAAATTAAATTACACGCAATTTAACTCTAGCATTAGCTTTAGGAAGTATTACCATCCACTTCTGTAACTGCGAAAAATCTCTGTAATCTGCTTGGATAGTGGGTTTTACAGTTACAGTTTTGCTGTGAAACCGGATTTAAAACTGTGAAAATTCATCCCAATACTGCTTTAATATCTTCTTCTTACCTTGCTTAGTTTTATCATTAGAAGGGTCCTCTGGGTCTCCAGGACTATCTTTGTGGTTGTAAGTATCTATTATGCCTTCTGTTTTTTCTTCTCTAAGAAATACTACTACTAATGTATTCTCTCCTTTATACTCAGTCTTTTTAACTTTATCTAAAGTTAATGTTATTAAGTCTTCACCTTTTCCACTCCTAAAACCTTCATTATCTGCCTCTGCCATCCTACTCTTTAGTTCCCCATTCGGTCTTGGATTGTCTATATTACCAACTTTTGTACTATCACTTAAATCATGCCCAGTAAACCATCCTACTAATTTGTATCCTTTTGTTGTTTTCTCTGTTGGTTTATCAATCTCATCTGTTATTTGAATATTCTTTGTAGTTTTATCTCTATCAAAGTCTTTATGAGTTTCTGCTCCTATATTTTTATACTCTACTTTTCCATTTGCATCTTTTTCTTTTACCCAGTATTGCTTTATTATTTCACTCTTACCTGTTGTATGCTTCTTCTTACTCGTCTTCTCCGGCTTACCAGGACTATGACTACCATCATATGTATTTATTATTCCATCTTGCTTCTTATTCCATACTCCACCTATACCATAACCATATGTCTTCTCTGACATATCTTTATTAGGTATTTTTCCTGCTACCTTAAAATTCTTTGGTAACTTCAAACCTACTATCTTTGTTCCTACCTCTAACCTTACGCACCTCGGATAAACATTATTGGTAAACTCGTTTATCATTATTCCACCATACTCAGTCATAGGTACTTCTTTACTTAATCCACTTTGATATTTACCTAAATTATATGATGTTGCACATATCCATAATGGCTTACCATTTTTACTTAATGCCCTTCTATTTGAATGCACTCTGTGCCAAAAGAATGGTTCAAATATTAATACTGTCTTACCCTCATACCAATCTTTTGCCTTATCTGCTGATTTAAATGCTCTTAATATTAATAGCTCAGCTCTGCTAACATTCCTACCTGACTTTGTTTTTTTATCTGAGCCTAATAACCATTTCTTTACATCCCCACCTCGCCCTCTAGCTGGACTACCATTAGTATATGGCTCACCCCAATCTGGCTTTTCCAAAGTAACCTCAATAGGCTTTTTGCCAAACCGAGATGTAAGTCTTAGCCTATCCTCTGCAAGTGTATTTCCACTTCTATCTACTATCCCCCTTGTATCACAACTATATGCTGCTGTTTCTGACACCTGTTCTCCAGTGTTTCTATCCACTAAATAAAATAACCATCCTGTTCTTGTATAAAAAGGCCCTCCTATTATCTCACCTACAGGACCTCCTTCATCACCTGTCATACTTCCACCAGGTTTTTGTGCATAAACTGGTATTGATAGTATATTTATTGACACTAGCATAATCAACACTGCTAATAACTTCTTCATCTATTCCTCCTTAATTATTAAAGGGCTGACTTATTGTCAACCCTTATCTAATATACTGCTCACTTTATTAATAATCTAGCATATCTAATTCTTCTTCTGTAATATCTTTATCTGGATGAGCACTCCTTGATAAACCACTATCTGGCTCTGCTACTTTCATTCCTCCCATTTGCTTACCATTATTCTTATTACTGTCCTTCTTTTTATCAGCTTTGTTATTGTTATTTGCTTTGTCCTTTTTAATAGGTTTTCCAACCTTTATGTTAGTGTCCTTGTTATTCTGCTGACCTTTATTAATATCATTTTTAGTTCCCTTTTTAGTATTGCTTACAGAATTTTTATTATCTGTATCGTTGTTATCTGATACATTATTTTTCTTAGTATCATCTTTAACCTTCTTTTTAACCTTAACTTTCTTCTTAACAATTTCATCCTTCTTTTTGTCTTTCTTAGCTAATACAGCAGACTTATTCTGATTATTTTCACTTGTCTGCAAGTTATCCTCACCTTCAACTACCGCATCATCAGGAATTACTTTTGCAGGTTTTGCTTTCTTAATATCTGTCTCTCCTTCTGGAAGATAAACAGGATTGTCTACATTTACATCATCTCCTGTCATACTGCCTTCTGCTTCCATCTCTTCATCACCTTGTATTTTATCACTATCCGCTAAACCACCCTTTATTACCCCTGCCTTATTAAACTCTGCCTCTACTTTTATTATTAACTCCAGCATCTCCGCCTTAGTTATTCCTTCATTCCAACGTGTCTTCGCTGTATCTAATATCCCTTTTTCATACGCTAATGCTATTGCTTTATATAGGTTATGCTCTACACCTGCCTCAGGGTTATTTAACATCTCAGATAACTTCTCTATCCTTGTTCTTCCCGTCTCATTCCCCTTATCCTCCGCATCCTCTAATTTTACATTATCCGCCTTATATGTATCTAATTCCTCAGCATAAAATCTGTTCATAAGCAAGTATATTGCCTCTCCCCTACTCATTGTGCTATTATAGGTATTCTTGTTTTCTGAGGTGTTTAGATAAGTATCCCCTTTATACTCCTGTGCATAGAGGTTGTATTCGGTAGTGCCTACCTGTGCTGTAAAATCAGAATCTTCTGTTGGCTTAGTGTCCGGGTTAAGAGTTTTGTACAGAAGGGACATAGCTTCTGCTCTGGTTAGGTACTTAGTTTCTGTAGGCTGTACGGTTACCGGCTGAGTAATATTAGAATTTTGATTGACTACCATTGTAGGCTTACTGCCTGTGGCAGAGC
>NZ_JBQNBU010000136.1:0-4248 GCF_052169795.1 Catonella sp. | reverse complement strand
AGGGAGTTATTGCCATACCGCATCTTGGGGCTTCTACGGAGGAGTCGGAAGATAACTGTGCAGTAATGGCAGTTAAGGAAATAATGAACTATCTTGAAAACGGAAGCATTAAGAATTCTGTAAATTATCCAAACTGTGAGGTAGCAAAGCTAATAAGTAAGGCGAGAATTACACTTTTACATAAGAATATCCCAAGTATGATAACCAAATTTACTACTGTACTTTCTTCTTATAATGTAAATATTGAGGAGCTTGTAAATAAGAGTAAGGGAGATTATGCATACTCTGTATTTGATATTGATAAGGAAGTTAGTGGAGAGATGAGGAAGGCTCTTAGTGAAATAGAGGGAGTGCTGAAAGTTAGAGCTATATAATTTAATATGTATTTGAGTAAAAAAGATGAGATAAATAATTTTTATGGATTATTTATCTCATTTTTTTTCTTTTATATATAAAAATTTACGGTGAAATTAAGATGTGTAAAGACTTAATTTAATATATCTTGACAAGTGTCTTGTCAGATGTAAAGTTATGTGTTATCATAACATTCCGAAGAACATATTAAAAGAGTGGGAAAGGTTTGTTATGGAAAATGATATTAAATCTACAGTCAGTAAAGTGAATTTATCAGAAAAGATAAGAGAGTTGTGTAGAGAAAAAGATGCAGCAATATTGGCTCATTATTATGTTGACGGTGAAATACAGGATTTAGCAGACTTTGTGGGAGATTCATTTTATCTTGCCAAGATGGCTAAAGAACTTCCAAATAAAATAATAGTCTTCTGTGGAGTGACTTTTATGGGTGAAAGTGCCTGTATAATGAATCCGGATAAAAAGATTCTGGTGCCTGATATGTCTGCTGAATGTCCTATGGCAATAATGACAGAAAAGGAAGAGATTGAGGCTGTGAGGGAAAAATATGAAGATCTTGCAGTAGTCTGTTATATAAATTCATTAGCAAGGACAAAGGCACTTTGTGATGTCTGCATCACATCTTCTAATGCATTTAATATAGTAAAAAACCTGCCACAGAAGAATATTTACATGATACCGGATGGTAATCTTGCAAGATGGATAGCCACAAAGCTACCGGAAAAAAATATAATACCCGGTAAGGGCTATTGTCATGTGCACCATAGGATAACACCTTCTGATATACTTGAGGCAAAAGAAAAATATCCCGGAGCACAGGTACTTACCCACCCTGAATGTCGTATAGAAGTATGTGAAATATCTGATTATGTGGGGAGTACAAGTGGAATTATACAATTTGCTTCAGAAAGTGATTGTAATGAGTTCATTATATGTACTGAGATTGGTGTCGGGCATAAGCTTCGTGCCGATAACCCTGATAAAAAGTTTCATTTTATAAAAAAGGGTGTATGTACAAGTATGCGCAGACTGAGTCTGGAAAGTGTATATAATTGCCTGCTAAATGAAACTCCGGCAGCCTATGTGGAAGAGGAAACAGGTAGAAAGGCAGAGCATTCTTTGGTAAGGATGCTTGAACTGGCAGGTAATTAGAATGGAGAGTATTATGAGATTACAAACAGATGTACTTATAGTAGGGAGCGGGGTTGCAGGACTTTACTGTGCATTGAATTTACCTAAGAACTTGCAGGTTACTGTTATTACAAAGGCAAAGGTACATGAATGTGATTCTTACCTTGCACAGGGAGGTATCTGTGTTCTAAGAAACGATGAAGACTATGATAAGTATTTTGAAGATACACTTCGTGCAGGACATTATGAAAATCGCAGAGAGTCGGTAGAAATAATGATAAAGTCTTCACAGGCGGTTATTGAAGAACTTATAGATTTTGGAGTTGACTTTGCAAGGGATGAGGATGGGAACTTAATTTATACTAAGGAGGGGGCTCATTCAGTTCCACGAATCTTATTTCATGAGGACATAACAGGAAAGATAATAACCGAAACTTTAATAAAAGAGGTTAAGAGTAGAAGTAATATCAGTCTGTTGGAAGATATAACAATGATAGATATATTGACTTTTGAATATAAAGGGATGAAAATATGCAGGGGAATAACTGCCATACATTCTAAGGCTTATAAAGAAAAATCATCTGTCAATCTTAAAGAGCCTTATGCCAATCTGATTACTATTGAAGCAAAGGATACGGTACTTGCTTGTGGAGGCTTAGGCGGATTGTATGAGCATTCCACAAATTATAGTCATATTATGGGGGATGCCCTTGCAATAGCAATTAGGCATGGAATTAGGCTAAAAAATATGGATTATATACAGATACATCCTACAACACTGTATACAGAAAAGAAAGGGAGGGCATTTCTTATAACTGAGTCTGTAAGAGGAGAGGGCGGAATCTTACTTAATGCAGAGGGCAAGAGATTTGTAAATGAACTTTTGCCAAGGGATGTAGTGACAAAAGCTATTTTTGAAGAAATGAGAAGGAGCGGAACAAAATATGTTTGGCTATCTATGGAGAATATAGATAAAAATGAGATTAAAGGGCATTTTAAGCATATATATGAAAAATGCTTGGAAGAAGGATTTGACTGTACCAAAGAGCCTATTCCGGTAGTTCCCGCTCAGCATTATTTTATGGGAGGAATAGATGTAGACAGTTATAGCAGAAGTAGCATGAAAAATCTATACGCAGTGGGGGAAACAAGCTGTAACGGTGTACATGGGCGAAATCGTCTAGCCAGTAATTCACTGTTGGAAAGTCTTGTATTTGCAAAGCGGGCATCATATGACATAGTTAAGAACAGATATAGAGAAGAGCCGGCGGTAAAACTTGATGAAACCCATAAAATAATTTATAATCTGCACGAAGAGTATAGAGATATTGATGCCTTATTTGAAGAATATAGAAGTTTAATAATTAATGAAATAGAAAGGTCGAAAAATCAAAATGAACAAGATTACAATGGAGTTAAATGCGGATGAACTGATACTTCTTGCACTAAAGGAAGACATTACTTTTGGAGATATTTCATCAGATGCGGTTCTTCCAAATGCTTGTAGAGGCTCGGTGGAACTTATAGCAAAACAGGATGGTGTAATTGCGGGGCTTAGGGTATTTTCAAGAGTATTTGAACTGATTGATAAAGAGATAGAAATAGAATTTATGGCTTGTGACGGAGATTTAGTAAAATCAGGACAGAAACTTGCAATGCTTAGAGGAGATTTACATTCTCTTTTATCAGGAGAACGCACTGCTCTTAATTATTTGCAACATATGAGCGGTATTGCAACATATACTCGTTCCATAGTGGATATTTTAGAGGGAAGTAATATAAAACTGCTTGATACAAGAAAGACCACACCATGTAATAGGATTTTTGAAAAATATGCAGTTAAAGCAGGTGGTGGCAACAATCACAGATTCAACCTCTCTGATGGAGTTATGCTTAAAGATAACCATATAGCGGCAGCAGGAGGCATAAAGAATGCGGTAGAGATGGCAAGAAATACAGTATCCTTTGTCAGAAAGATTGAGATAGAAGCAGAAAATCTCGATATGGTAAGGGAGGCCATAGAGGCAGGGGCGGATATAATAATGCTTGATAATATGGACTATGAAACTATGAAAAAAGCTATTAAAATAATTGACGGAAAAGCAGAAACAGAATGTTCGGGCAATATAACAGCAGAAAATGTTGCAAAACTGGCAGACTTAGGTGTAAACTACATATCAAGCGGAGCACTTACACATTCCGCACCAATACTGGATATTTCTATGAAAAATATGCATCCGGAGGAGATATGCAAGGTTTAAGAGGTATTGAACGAAGAAACAAGATTGTAGATATACTTTTATCGTCATCAGTTCCTGTATCAGGCGGTATGCTTGCTTCTGAATTAGGAGTAAGCCGTCAGGTAATAGTAACGGATATAGCAATTATCAGAACGAAGTTTCCTGACTTAACGGCTACAAGAAATGGATATATTTTATCGGGACTTATAGGAAATAGGCGTATTTTTAAGGTTAGGCATGATGATGCTGACATTGAAGAGGAACTTACGAGTATAATAGATTTGGGCGGTACAGTGCTTGATGTATTTGTGGAGCATAGGGTGTACGGAACTATCAGTGTGCCGTTGGACATAAGTTCAAGACGAGATATTGCCAATTTTATGAATGATTTGAAAAGCGGTGTTTCCACACCGTTAAAAAATATAACCCATGGCTACCACTATCATACAGTAGAAGCCCGTTCTATAAAAATAATAGATGAGATTGAAAATATGCTTAAAGAAAA
>NZ_JBQNBU010000135.1:0-4313 GCF_052169795.1 Catonella sp. | reverse complement strand
GGTACAAGAATACTGACATCATTTTCTCTAAACATTCTTTTCAATGCCTTATCAGCAAGAGCCTTACTTTTTTCATACTCCCCTCTTTCTTTATATAAATGTATCAAAGCCCTTACTATATCCTTTATATTATGCCAACTTACATATCTTTTCTTATTTTCATTGTCAAGCATAACTTCAAGAATTTTAATACAATCACTCCCTGTAAGCACAGCTAAAAGACTTAAACCTCTATTTTCAGTTGGTGTGTATATATAGCGTTTGCCTGATATTTCTTTTATACCAAACAACTCATTTAGCAAAGTGATTTTCTTTCCCGGTACTTCTTCTTTCATTTTTATTTCTAAAAGTCTTACAAATTGTAAATTTTCCCATATATCCATATTTATACTATCTTTAAGTTCTGAAAGTCTTTCTGTTACAGACCTGAATTTCTTGGCGGCTATAAGCTTATCACATTCCTTTGCTAATAAAAAAGCCTTATAACTGTCCGCTTCTATATCTCCTTTTATAAAAGTAAAGCTTATTCCCAGTCTGTTTACAAGAGAAATAAGAGTCTTGGTACTTGGAAATATTTTCCCCCGTTCAATTCTTTGATAATTTTCAACCGAACATATGCTTTCACTTACTTCCTCACAGGTAAGTCCTGACTCTTTTCTTTTTAATTTCAAATAATCTGACAAAATAATATATCTTCTTCTGTTTTCATTTGGTCTGCTTATATTATAAGAAACTTTAATATCAATATCTGTAAAAATACTTGTTAATGCCTCACATTGTCTGATATATACAGCCTCCTCACATGAGGATTCCACATCTTCTATAAAAAACTCCAATATTGCAGGCAGTTCCGATACAGTATCGGCTTTAACCATTATTTTAATTGTATTCTTTTCTATTCCAAGCCTTTTATCCAAGGCTAATTTCTCTTTGAAGGTATTTAATATAAAAAGAGCAAGCTTTGGAATTACCCTTCCTTTCAAATTTTTATCAGGTATCGTTTGTATTTTGCACAAATAAATTTCATACAATTTTTCTGTTATTTCTAACCTTTTTTCAGGTTTTAGTAAAATTTCCATATCACATAAATTAATAAGTAAATGCCATTCAAATAAAGATAAAAGAGGATTTTTCTCATATATTACAGACAGGTCTATTCCTGTAGCCGACAAGGCATTTTTTATATATTCATAAGCTGATTTCATATTTTCATTACAGTTTCTTTCCAATATATAATTAAAAAAATCTCTGTAACTTGTCTGTATTCTCTCATTTGTTAAGAGTATGTTTCTAAAGTCATCTATCCCTTTTGCTAAACCTCTCCAATCCTTATTTTCCGCATAGTCAAGACATTTTTCATACCATAAGAAAAACTCATGCACTCTCTCAGGCACAATCATTTCAAAATGGTCTGTAGAAATTCCTAACCTCTCTAAAATTGTATTAAATATAAATATATCAAAAAGTTTCTCTCCATTTTTATATTTACAAACTGTTTTTTCACTACAAAGTCCTTTAAATACACTGTTATATGAAATATTTGTATCTTCACATATTTCCCTTATTATATAAGAAGGATTATCTCTAAATGTATTTCTTACAGTCATCTTCCCTCCCTTAACTGCTTGCACTTGAATATCTTTTTATGCCTGCCCTCCACATTATAACACATATACTAAGCGTAATTACAGGTGCCATAAAATACCAAATTAAAAGTATTCTGCTTATATAACCGCCTATTATAAGCCCCGGAACATTGGTAATTAAAAATATCGGGAAAATAAAACAACCTATCTCCTGAATTATTTTATTATAAATCTTCATCGGCATATTGTTAAAATCCCATATTGCATCGCTTATCTGTGCAATACCGGTAGTTGACATAGTCCAAAATCCAAGCAGACGCGGCATTAAAAATAAAGAATAAGTAAGCACCGTCCCTACGGTCAGACAGCCTGTAAATATCCCTATATTATTAAAATTAACACTGAAACCACATCTGTTCCACCCAATGCCAAGCATAATAAATCCGGCAGTTATGGCAGGAAGCGGAGTGGCAAAATCTATATATCTAAAAGTCACAAGAAATAATCCTGACACAGGTTTTGTCAGATATAAATCTAAAGTTCCCTCTCTTATATAATTGGTCAGATTCCAGAAATTAGTATAAAAAGACATATAAATTCCTGTCATTATGGTATATGTTCCTATAAAAACAAGCATATAATCAGGGCTCATTCCATTTATATTAACTCCTGTCTTATATATAAGAACTACATAAGTGAGTTTTACAACTAAAAATCCTGCCTCTACCAATACCCCCATAATAAAATTAACTCTATATTCAAGCTGTCCTGCAAGTGAATTTCTTGCAAACATAAAAATCAGAACCAAGTATCTTTTTAACAAATTTATCATACTCTATCCCCCCACTGCAACATATTTCTTTAATCCTTTTCTCCACAAAATACCTGCAAGACTTCCCAAAAAAACAATCCAAAAAATTTGTACGGCAAATGAAAAATATATAGGTATTGTCATCTCTTTTCCTGTTATTATCTCCACCGGAAACTGTAACATATATTTAACCGGTAAAAATAATATTACTTTGTTAAAATGTTCTCCCAGTATATCAAGCGGAAATATCCCCCCACTTATTACCATAATTATTACACTAATTGCCGGAAAAATTCTTGATATTTCAGTAAGCCACAGTCCTGACAGCCCTACTATAAAAAAAAATGTAAAGTTTAATATCAGCGAAAATACTATTGCTGTTATAAAATAAATTATCCTTATCGCATCTATTTTAAAATATCCAAGCATACCAAATATTACTGATATAACTGTAAGTATAATTAAAAATATAATTGACAGAGAAAATCTTTCTCCAAAAAAGCAGGCTCCTCTGTAATAACAATAATTTATCGGTTTAACTATATACTTATTTAATCCTCCATTTTTTATATCATCATTCATTTCCCATTCAAAGCCTGTAGAAAGAAATTTTGCAGTTACACCTACAAAAAATGTATATAATAACATCTGATGATAAGTGTATCCGTACAATATTCCTCCGCCGGTGGTCTCATATATGGCTTTCCACATTGATACCTGTATTAAAATAGGAAATATTGCTCCAAAATAACTGCTAAAAAAGTCAAATCTATATTCAGTAGCCTTAGAAATTCCCATTAAAAAGCATTTTATATATTTTTTCATAGCCTCTCTCCATTTTATTTTACACCCTGATACAATAGTGTAACTCCGTCTTCTATTGATACATCCTCTACTAAAAAATCTTTTATATCGTATTCAGCCAACAGTTTTGCCATAATTTCATTACTTTTTTCCTTATCTGCCTCCAGTGTGAGTATATTATCTTTGTACTCTTTCACATTGCCGTACTTAGTAAAATCTTCATCAATTTTCTGTTTAAAAATAAGTTTAATTATCTTTTTATTTCCAAGATAATCTCTTATTTTTTTAGTTTCACCATCATAAACTATCTCTCCGTGATTTATAACTATGGAACGCTTACAAAGATCATTGATGTCTTCCATATAATGGCTTGTAAGCAGAATGGTAACCTTATTTTTTTCATTGTATTCTTTTAAAAATTTTCTTATATTTTTCTGTGAAATGATATCAAGCCCTATCGTAGGCTCATCTAAAAACAATATATCCGGTTGATGAAGCAGGGCTAATATTATTTCCATCTTCATTCTTTCACCTAATGACAATCGTCTTACCTGAACATTTAAAAGCTTCTCTACTTCAAAAAGTTCTGACATTTCCTCCAGTCGGTTTTTATAGTCTCTAAGCTCTATATTATAAATCTGCCTGCTTAGTTCCATACTGTCAATAGCAGGTAAGTCCCACCAAAGCTGATTTTTTTGTCCCATTATAATAGATATTTTCTTTTTAAATTCATTCTTACGTTCCCAAGGTGTAAATCCAAGAACTTCCGCTTTACCTGAAGTCGGATATAAAATTCCTGATAACATCTTTAAACTTGTAGTTTTACCTGCTCCATTTTTACCTAAAAAACCTACTATTTCACCCTTTTCTATAGAAAAACTCATTTCTTTTACAGCTTCTTTTATAAGTTTTTTCCTTGAAAACAAGTTTCTAAAAGAACCTTTCAAGCCTTCTTTCTTTTCATAGTATTCAAAATTTTTGCATAAACCCTTTACCTCTATAGCTTTCATAAATCCCTCCTTTTTCCAATAGCTTAGCATGGAGTACAAAAATTTAACAGGACATATAAAGGGAATTTTTCTTTATTAAAATCCCTGTTATATGCCCTGTTT
>NZ_JBQNBU010000134.1:0-4345 GCF_052169795.1 Catonella sp. | reverse complement strand
TGTCCTGCCGGACTTCCCCTCAATAAAGATGATGTTATGGCTTATATGAATAGAAGAAAGCCCGGAACTAATAGTTTTACTACACCCAGAAAAGAATCAGATGAGATAGAAATTCTTTCAGGAATATTTAACGGCTTCACAACCGGAACACCAATCTCTATGATGGTAAGAAATGCAGATCAACATTCAAAAGACTATGACAAAATAGCCGAATACTACCGCCCCGGTCATGCTGACTATACTTTTGACAAAAAATACGGTTTTAGGGATTATAGGGGTGGCGGGCGTTCTTCCGGTAGAGAAACTCTTGCAAGGGTGGCAGCAGGTGCAGTTGCCGCTAAACTACTTAAGGAATTTGGCATAGAAGTTCTTGCCTACACCCATTCAATCGGAAGTATTACCTTACCCGAGCAAATTCTTGCTAATAAATCAGAACTCACAAGAGATGAGGTGTTAAAAAGTAAATTATTTATTCCTGATGAAGATACTACAAAAAAAGCTGAAGAATATCTGCTTGGTATAAAAAATGAATTAAACTCTTCGGGCGGCGTAGTTGAATGTATAGTTCGTGGACTTCCCGCAGGTTTGGGAGAACCTGTTTTTGATAAGTTGGATGCAAAGTTGGGACAGGCACTCTTTTCAATAGGTGCAGTTAAGGGGGTAGAAATCGGGGATGGATTTGCTGCAGGCAAAAGCACAGGTCTTTGCAATAACGATGCCTTCATATTAAAAGATGGCAAAATATCTAAGGCTACAAATCATTCCGGTGGTGTTCTCGGTGGAATCAGCGATAGTTCTACTCTAGTAGTACGAGCAGCTTTCAAGCCTACTCCTTCAATTTCTGCAACCCAGCACACTGTGAATAAAAATATGGAAGAGTTAGAAATAAATATAGAAGGCCGTCACGATCCGATTATAGTTTCCCGTGCGGTAGTTGTAGTTGAGTCAATGACAGCCCTTGTACTGGCTGATTTATTACTTCAAAATTCCATTGCGAGGCTTGATAATTTGAAGAAAATTTATGATGCCTCCCCAATTCCATAAAACTCCATCATTCCATTGACCATGATGCTGAGTTCCGGTGATTTTTTACCTATGTTAGCCAGTCTTTCGCCGGACTCAGTAATTAATTTTACATTTTTTTCCAGCTTTTCTCTTATTTTCTGCCTGCGTTCATTTAACTTATGCCTTATTTCAACCATCTCCTTATGATCTACAACTGCATCTGCCTGATAAGACCAAACCTCTGCATCATGAATCTTATATTCCGTTAAAATCTCTTTGTACTTGTTATTATAAAATTCATAAATTGAGGAAGCTTTTTTTCGCACAGCCTCGTCTGCTTTGTATGAAGCATATTGATTATACCTGTATTCCAACTCCAGCACATTATTCACAGCATATTTATCATGACTGAAATCTAACGAAGCCTTCTGATTCACATACTTTATCTTAACTGTATTGGTAATAGATATTAGCTTATTCACCTTTGCGGCATTCATCTTCAATGCCTTGGAGTTCTTATCAGTTTCCAAAAAAATATAAAATGCCATAAATACTCCACCGATAACAGTTAATAAAAATGCTGTATCTGCAAAAGTGTCAAATACCATATAAAGAATCAAATACATAGCAAGAAGCAGTCCTATAACTACTCCGGACACCATACCCATCTTATTTAAGAACAACTTTCTGCCAAGTTCCATCTCTTCCTCATGCTTTAAAACAGCTTTTTCTCCCGCAAGTTTTCTTAAATCACTCTTAATTACCAGTTCGTATTCTTCCTCTTTCTTCAGCCTCTTTATTTCATCCGGCAGCACATCTTCATACTTTTCCATTATACCAAATTCAAATTCAGTAAGCTCGGTACGCTTTCTTTTTAATTTGGATATATCCTGCCTAAGCTCAATCAAGTGTTTTGCGGTATCCATCAGCTCTTCTTTAGGCTCCGCAGGAAGTTCATCAATGATTTGTGCATCTTGAAGAAATCGATTTACTTCATCATATTCTTTACGGATTATTTTTATCTGAAGATTGGTATTGTCAATTTTTTCACAAATCCCCCTTACTTCACCTTCATAATCCTCTATTACTTCTGTTTGGATGTTTTCCTTAGACTTCTTATGAAACAGGCCCATCCCAAGCTCCTTCCCTGTATTCAACCTTAAATTCTTCCAGTTTCATTTCTATTTCTTTATAACCTTCTGCTACCTTATTAGTTTTCAGCTTATCAAACATATTATCAATATTTTTTGCATTCATTCCTGACATAGCTGCTTTTTCAGCTTCTTTCCACATTTTTTCAGCATCAGCAATCAGGTTCTCATCCTCGGTAAGTTCTTTTGCATTCTCATGAAATTCTTTATCCTGACTTCCAAGCTTTAGTGCCAATAGAGCCAAAGTAAGTGTTTCTGTTTTTTGAGTGTATTTATAAGCTTTATGAAAATATTCAGCCGCCTCCTTAAAAGAGGATACATGGATAAGGCAAATACCTGTTGACTCCAATATTTCACCGTAATCCTTATTCGAAACATTTTCCTCTCTAAGAGTAGCTCTAAAATATTTTAAAGCAGATAAAAATTTTCTTTCCTCAAACTTCTTATAACCGATATAAGCCTGTCTCTCCCAAACCGGCATATTGCTCAAATACTTAACCATTTCTACAGTTTCAAGTATTTCTTCTTTGCTGTATAAATCACAGCCACAAAACAATGCCGTTATCACATCACTAAGAAAATAATTCCCCATTACCAGACTTTTTAATTTAGCCGCTGTTTCAGGCAGACCTAAATCTTCCATTATAAAATTTATCAGCTCTGGACAAAAAAATCCTAAGTCTATACTATATATACTTGTCTTTACATAATAACAGATTTCCTCAATTGAATATAATTTTTTCTGTGTATCTGCTATTATATAAGGACTCTCTGCCATTTTTCCGCTGCATACTATTGTTTTTCCCATATTAACTCCCAAACTCTGTTTGTAGTAGGCACAAAACTTCCAAAGCCCAAATCAGCCAGCTTAATGATACAGGTATCTTTATCATTAAACCTGACAGACAACCTTATTCTTGCCAGACTCTCTTCCTGAATGCCTAATCCTGCAAAAGAAATAAATCTCTGCTCCTCTTTGCCGGTCACAAAGTCCTTAATCTCTATGCTTAACTCTTTTTCACCCTTTAATATAATATCAAGACAGGCTTTTGCACTGTACCACTTAACCCCCGGCTTTACCACTTCTATCCGTCTGCTTCTTCCATCTTTGACTGCCTTTATTGACAAACTTACTGAAGTCCTGTCATCACCCAACATTATTATATCTGACTGCCGTTCTAAAGTCTTATCCCTCGCAGCAAGACAGGCTCCCTTTGCATAAAGGTTTTGTCCTCTGAATATCCTTCTCCCCGGAGAAAGTTTTCTTAATGTATCATCTCCCCAACTGTCTAAAAATCCCCTCCCTACTGCATATACCGTAGAGACAACGCTGCCCTCCAAGGCCATAAGTGAAAGTGTGTAGAAAAGATTACCGCTCTCATTTTTACTTAACCCCGTCATCTGCCTTGTAAGCTTATCAGCCTTTTCTCTTCTTGCCACCTGGGCAATCATAGGTTCTGACTTTCTGTCAATATTTAGTATCCTAAAATGAAGTCCGTCATCATCTAATTCAAATAAAGCTGTATCATTTACCCAAAGTTCAGGTTCCTGATTTATAGTATAATATAAAAATGCTTCATCATGGTCTAAAATTGAATACCTGTCATCCTCAATTTCCAGGTTTTTCATAGCAGAGTCAATCAAATCAACAGTTTCCTTGGTAAGTGATTTTAAGGTAATTCCAATATGGATTATTTCTTTAAACGAACAATATGCATTAAGCACTTTTAGGGCTGCACCAATAAAATATGCCATAAGCCGGCTTGCCTCATAAATTTTATCTCCAACCCTTATTTTTTCATTAGTTGTTATTGTTTTAACGAAGTTTTTTATCTCATTTATATCTTCTTTACCTTCTTGTGCCAAATCTTCGCCAATTATCCAGTCATCCTTCCTTTTTCTATAGGCCATCCTGGCAGGTATGAGATATTGCTCTTCATTTCTCCCTCTGCTAACTGACTCAGGAGAATTAAGCTCACTGTCATAATAAGTTAGTTGAAGAAAGTCTTCACATATATCCATCCCTATCAAAATTCCTATTCCATCCTTCATTACCTTAACTCCTTACTTATGGCTTTGACTCCAAAAAAATTTTCTATTATTTCATTTTGAACTGAATAATTTTTCATATACTCTTTAAGAGTTTTTTCATCAGATAAATCTTTACATACATACATCATATTTATCTG
>NZ_JBQNBU010000133.1:0-4355 GCF_052169795.1 Catonella sp. | reverse complement strand
GGATTAGGCTTGACTGGGTACTTGCCTGGTTTTGGTCTATAGGAACATTTTTTCTTAGCCTCCAGACCATGATAGTGGTCGTAATTGGAGCAGTTTTTGCTGTTAAGGGAGAAATGCTTGCCGGTGAATATATTGCGTTTTTTTCATATAACATTATGCTTGTGTGGCCGATAAGAATGCTTGGAAGGTTGGTTTCAGGTCTTAGTCGAAGCGGAATCGCAGCAGAAAGAATAAGATATATTATGGCTTCGGAAGCAGAGGAGGATAAGGGAAAGAAACTTACTCCTAAGATGACGGGTGATATAGTATTTAACAATGTAAATTTTGCCTATGATGAAACAAAGGAGATTGTTAAAAATGTATCATTTACTATAAAGGGAGGTACTACAGTAGGCATACTCGGTGGTACAGGTTCAGGAAAGTCCACACTTATGCACCTTTTAAACAGACTCTATGAGCTTCCTAAGGAAAATGGAAATATAACAATATCAGGTGTGGATATAAATGATATTGAAATAGCCTATCTTCGTGAAAATGTAGGAATGGTACTTCAGGAGCCTTATTTATTTTCAAGAACCTTGGCTGAAAATATAGCTCTTGGCGGTAAGGAGGCAGAGAGAGCAGACATAGAAGAAGCAGCAGGTACTGCAAGTCTTTTAGAGACTATTGAGAATTTTAAGGAAGGCTTTGAGACTACAGTCGGAGAAAGAGGTGTTACACTTTCGGGCGGACAGAAGCAGAGAACAGCCATTGCCCGTATGCTTATCGGAAAGCCACCTATTATGGTATTTGACGATTCGCTTTCTGCCGTTGATGCGGAAACTGATGCAAAGATAAGAAAGGGACTTATGGAAAAGGGAAAAGACAGTACTGTTATTATCATTTCCCACAGAATCACAACTCTTATGGCAGCAGATAATATACTGGTATTTGATAAGGGGAGACTTGCTGAATCAGGTACTCATAATGAACTTCTGGCTAAAGAGGGCATTTACAAGAAAATCTATGACATACAGTCTGTAGCTCTTGACTACGAGTCGTAAGGAGGTTATATGCAGGATAAAACTACGATAAAATTTCTGCCCTGGTTTGGCATACCTAAGCTTTGGCCATATTTCAGGGCATATAAAAAAGATATGGTAATAATGTTTGTAGCAGGTGCTATTTCAACTCTTAGTGAAATAATTTTTCCACTTTTTAACCAATATGCAATAAATAATTTCATAGGGAAAAGAGAATTAAACGGGCTGGGAATATTTGCACTTCTTTATTTTATAACAATATTGATTCAGATTACAATGCAGTTTATTTCGCCTTATGTAGCTTCAAATATCGAAATAAGTGTTGCAAGAGATTTAAGGAATTCAAGCTTTAATCATTTACAAACGCTTTCATTTTCATATTTTAATCAGAATAATGTAGGCTATATACACGCAAGGGTAATGAGTGACACCGGAAGGATTGGTGCGATTGCAGCCTGGGACTTTTTTGATATTATGTGGTCAACGGTATATGTTGTAGGTGCTTTTGCGGTAATGTTCAGTTTAAATGCAAAACTGGCACTTGCAATAGCAATCATTTTGCCGATTGAAGCCATAATAGTTTCAATCTTCCAAAAAAATCTCTTACATCTGAATCGTGAAGTAAGGGAGATAAATTCTGCAATTACAGGAAATTTTAATGAAGGAATAACCGGTGCAAAAGAAATAAAAACTCTCGTTGCAGAAGAAAGAATGAAAGAAAATTTTGACAGAGATACTCTCAACATGAAAAGAAAATCTATAAGAGTAGCTCATTTTTCAGCACTTTCTTTTTCGTTAGTTTCATTTGTAGGTTCAGTTGTAATTGCTCTCGTGCTTATGCAGGCAAGTATTTTAAGCCTTGAAGGAGTTATGCTTATAGGAACCTTGTCCGTATTTATGTCCTATGTGCAGGGAATAATAGAGCCTATAAGTAATATCACACTTACTTTTGCAGATCTCATTGCCTCATCTGTAAATATTGAGAGATTTACAGGGCTTATGGCTACGGAATCGGATGTGGCGGACAGCAAAGAGGTTGTGGAAAAATACGGAGATATATTTAATCCAAAGAAGGAAAACTGGGAAGAGCTGCATGGTGACATAGAGTTCAAGGATGTGACTTTTAAATATCCTGACGGAGATGAATATGTGCTTGAGAATTTTAATCTGAAAGTTCCACAAGGCACTAATGTGGCTATTGTGGGAGAAACAGGAGCAGGAAAATCAACCCTTGTAAATCTTGTCTGCCGTTTCTTTGAGCCTACCAAAGGACAGGTGCTGATAGACGGCAGAGATGCAAGGGAGCGTTCCGGACAGTGGTTACATTCAAATATAGGCTATGTACTGCAGTCTCCACATCTTTTTTCAGGCACAATCAGGGAGAATTTAAGATATGGCAAGCCTGATGCAACTGATGAAGAGATAATGAAGGCACTGGAACTTGTGTCTGCTACAGCAGTAGTAGAGAAGATGGATAAGGGGCTTGACAGTGAGGTGGGAGAAGGCGGAGACCTGCTTTCAACTGGTGAGAAACAGTTGATTTCATTTGTAAGAGCGATAATTGCAGAGCCTAAGATACTGGTACTTGATGAGGCTACTTCTTCTATAGATACTGTGACCGAAAAGATAATTCAGGATGCAATAGAGAAGGTAATCACAGGCAGAACATCATTTGTAATAGCCCACAGACTTTCAACCATAGTAAATGCTGATGTAATCCTTGTGGTAAAGGACGGTAAGATTATAGAGCAGGGAAAACACAAGGAGCTTATGAGACAGAAAGGCTATTATTACGGGCTGTTTACAAGACAGTTTGAGAACAGTGTGGTGGATGAGATAGGGTAAATTTTGATTTAAAGTAAATAACAGACTGACTTGGAAGCAATTCTTGGTCAGTCTGTTATTTAGTTTGCAGAAACATTCGTAATCTGCCCCAATATACCAATAAAACAGGCATTTTACCGGCTTAACTGATTAAATGCTTAACTAAAGTGGGAATATTACCTGTCTTATGGGCAGGGTATGACCAATAATTTTACATAGCCATAACTACATCCATTGGCAGACCTGTAAATTTTGTTATAAGTTCGGGATTTTCAAAGCCATAATCATCTTCTCCGAAAGCCCTGTAATTTCAGCAATTAAATCATCCTTGAAGCCTCTTTTTTTCAAATCACCGGCTATTTTGAATTTTTCATCTTTAGCTCCCAGTTTCTTACCTTCTTTTATACCCCGCTTTTCACCTCGTTTTTCACCACGAGCCTCGCCTTCACTAATCCATTCCTCTTTCCATCTCTGTAAAGTTTCATCCATTTTTACAGCACCTCCTTCATCCAACTTAAATCTGGCTTTAATTTCGCTTGTTACAGGGAATTCATCTGTATTGTAAGTATCATTTTCGGTAAACACTTTCATCAGTTTGGAAAATTTTGAACCATTGTCAATTACTGCATTTGCATATATTTCGGTAAGTCCGTCTTCAACAACCTGTCCTGTTTCCATAACCACTTTTTTCACATGATAGAGTGGTAGCCCGCTCTTAAACATATCAAAGGCTGATATAAATATTACACAGACATCAGGTACAAATTCAAACTTTGTTCCGGTTTCAGTTATATTTGTAGTCAATACAGAGCCGTTATACCTGACTCTTCTAAGGTGATCATCATTATCAGCTTTCTGTACTTCAATGTTAATATGTCTTCCATCTCCGGTTATGCATTTTGCATCCATAATTATAGAACGTCCATGCAGATTTTCCACCTTGCATTGAGGTATATTCTCAGCAACTATGAGTTCATCATCATCTAGGATGACTCGGAGTATTTCTTCACAAAACTCCTTGCTTTCTGCCATCTTGCTAAACATCAAATCATCAATCGGGTTCAGCCCTCTGGCATACTCTTCAAATTCTTTCTTGGTTGGCATTGTAGTCCTTTCTTTCCTAGGATTTGCTATAATGCCTATATGGCTATTATAGCAGATATTTTGAAAAATATAAACTTAGAAATTCCTGCTAAGTAGAGAAAAGATATACTTAGTTTAGAATTAGCATAGATATGAGCCACAATAATCAAGGAGAGTTTGAGACCTTGATAGAAACTTATAGAATGAATGAAATTTATAAATAGTAGTGATTATTATGGCTCATATTTACAAGTAAAATTATAAGATATTTTAAGTTTTTAGCCAACGGTAAAGTGCACAAAATTTAGGGAATTTACTATACAAAATAAACAAAAATTTAAGTATTCTATGGATTTATAGAAATCCTGATATTTATAAATAAACAGGGAGAAAGAAAACTCTCCCTGTTTGGTTGTAACTAAAAGG
>NZ_JBQNBU010000132.1:0-4371 GCF_052169795.1 Catonella sp. | reverse complement strand
ACATAGAAACTTGTTAACCAAATAGTCTTGATTGACTATACCATTATTATACTAGGAGGTATAACAATGAGTTGGAGAACTTTTGAAGAAGAGTGTACAGCATATTTAAATGAAAAATATGGAATTAAATTTGAACAACAAGGAGAATCTGATTCAACTGTAAGCGATATACTTTATCGCGGGGAGAGAAAAGCTTTTTATATAGAAGCGAAAATGCATAGTGCTCAATGTGGGCAATTTGTATTATTGCCAGATTTAAAAAACGGTGTATTCAGGTATTCTCCTAAAAACAAAACAAATGAAAATGAATATGCCAGAATGATTGTTGATTTTATGGATAGTAATTTTTATAAATTTTGTGATTCAGGAACAGCTGGATTAGATATTAATATGCCAAAATCAGTATTTTATAATTGGATAATTAATTATTATAAAGAAAAAGGTGCAGAATTTTTTATAACTAAAGATAGGGGGGAGTTTTTGATATTTCCCATAGATCAATTCCCTAAATACTTTAATGTGACAGCGAAGTATAGAGAAAAGAAGAGTGGTTCATCTAGCTTAAATAATTCTAATAGATTGGATTTCGAGTATGCAATGGGTATTGCAGGCATAGATTTTAGCTTTAGCGGGTTAGATATTATTTCTGATAGGTATTTAGATGGAACAAAGGTCAGTGGTGATAAATACGACTATCTTATTAGAGAGAATGGCAGTAATTATAAAGTGAGAAAATTATCTAACACTAGAAATGCAAATGTAATATTTTCAATAGAATTAATGAATTATGATGTTGAACAGCAAAAAAGGGATCTTATTAAGTTTGAAAAGGCAATTAGCAAATAAAAGGGGTTACCCGTCAGGGTACTCCTTCTTAAATGCTATATATTTAGTCAATGATAGTTTGTATGTGTGTATATATCTTTCACCAATAGGAAGTGGATATAATTGAAATGAATCCATAATTGGGTTTTTCCCGTTCTTAGAAAAACATTTTAAAAGCTGCTTACAAGCATCTTTATTAAATTCAGAGTCTACTGATGAAGAGATAGGAGATTCAATTAAGGCTCTATCTAACTTTTTCAATCTAGAGATAGTATCTGAAGCGACTTTGGATGAATTACCATTTTTAACCAACCAGGTTTTAAATATAGCTGTATTCATGATTTAAAGCCTCCCCCATGTTTTTAGTGATATATTGTAAAACATTAATTACAACGGAATTGCCAAATTGTTTATATGCTTGACTTGATGATGGATGAATTAAATATGAATCAGGATATCCCATAATACGAGCACATTCACGAGGGTGCAATTTCCTTGTTTTACCATTTATTAAGTATCCACCTGTTTTAGAGAAGACACCACCACCATAAGCGGACAAAGTAATCGCAATTCCTTTAGGGCTGTAAATTCTTTCACCTTGTCCACCTTTGCCAACAGTTCCTATTCTTATTGTTTTATTTGAATTTTCTTTAATTTCTATATCTCTCAGTTCCAGATCTGATCTATTTATTATAAGATTTGATACGTATTCGTCAGGCAATAATAAGTCTTCGACAAATGTAGAAAGCTTAAAAGGCTTCGGGAAAGAGAAATTCTTAATGTTTAAATCCTTTCTAAAACAAATCATATAGATACGTTCTCTCTTTTGAGGGATGCCAAAGTCAAGAGAATTTAAGACGTCAGAGTAGAAGTCATATCCTAAATCTATCATAGTATTTCTAACAACCTTTAGTGTATTGCCATTGTCATGAGATGCAAAATTTTTAACATTTTCCATGAAAACCACTTTTGGATTTTTAGTTTTTACAATTCTAGCCACATCAAAAAACAAAGTTCCCCTGCTATCTTCAAAACCTTTTTGTTTTCCACTAATTGAAAAGGCTTGACAAGGAAAACCTGCACATAAAATATCGTGCTCAGGGATACTGTTTTCGTCAACAAGTGTAATATCACCTTCAGGCATATCTCCAAAATTCATTTGATATACTTCCTGTGCGTATTTATCCCATTCGTTGGAGTAAACACACTCAGCACCAAAGGATTCCAGTGCGAGCCTAAATCCACCTAATCCAGCGAATAAATCTATAAATTTTAAACCAGTAAGATTTTTATTTTTTACTTCAATCATAAGATACCTCCCTTTTGATAGCGCATTGCGCATTATTATTTTATATAATTATTAAGCTTCTGTCAATATAATAGTGTATAAAATTATACTAAAGTATGATATAATGAACTATAACTCTAAATAATGATTTTAATAGGGGTTATAAAGATGAAATTTAGTTATAAAAAATTGTGGAAATTATTGATAGACAAAGATATAAAGCATAAAGATTTAATCAATAAAACAGGAATTAGTAGAAGTACGTTTTATAAGTTAAAGAAAGACGAAAATGTAACGACAGATGTATTATTAAAAATATGTGAAGAACTTAACTGTGATATATCTGAAATTGTGGAAGGTATAGATTAGGGAGGCGTTTTATGTGGAAAGATAGTGAAACCGAACTGGATTTTCTTGACTACGATTACTTAATACAAACGCTTCAAAGTATCATCACAGATGATTCTCTTTTACCGGCGAGTATTGGAGTATACGGTGACTGGGGGAGTGGAAAGTCAAGCTTGATGTATATGTGCAAAGAGCGTTTGATTAAGGGAGATGAAAAAATTAAATGTTTAGTATTTAATGGTTGGCTGTTTGAAAATTATGAAGACGCAAAAACGGCGATATTAGGTACTATTCTTGATGAGATTAGTAAAGAAACACACTTAACTAAAAAGGCACAAGAAATTATTAAAGGGTTATATAAAAGTGTTGATAAATTTAAATTGGTAAAAGGTGCATTGAAATATGGAACTGATTTTTTAGTGACAGGAGGGATTGGCTCTTTGCTTGACATAACAATGAATCAGGTCTTGAAATATGGTCAAGAAAAAATAGAAGTCACTGATTTAGAAAAAATTAAATCTAATATTGAAAGCGAATTAAATAACAAAGAGTTACGTGAGGATATTAGAAAATTTCAAAAAGCATTTGCATCTTTGCTAGAAGAAACAAAAATTAGTCGTTTAGTTGTTTTTATAGATGAGTTGGATAGATGTAGACCAGATACTATTTTAGAAACGCTTGAAGCAATAAAATTATTTCTTTTTGAGGGAAAAGTTGCTTTCGTTATTGGTGCTGATGAACGTCATATTTCGTATGCAGTTAAAAGTAAATTTAGAGATATAGAAGGCATTCAGATTGATATTGGGAAAGAATATCTTGAGAAATTAATACAATATCCTATTCGCATCCCACAATTAAATGCAGATGAGGTGGAAATTTATATTGCATGTTTACTTTTACAGTCAGAATTATCGGAAGAAAATTTTCAAAAAGCTCTATCATGGATAGTTGAGAAGAAAAAAGAGGATTTCGAGAGATTTAAGATTGAATCAGTTATAACTTTATTTTCAGATAAAAACGATGATTATTTAAATATTGTAGAATCACTTTCTATTGCAAATCAGCTGGCATTTGTTTTATCTAATGGATTGCATGGAAACCCTCGTCAGTGTAAACGATTCTTGAATTCCATGTATATGAGATTGCAAATGGCATCTTATAAGAATAAGAAATTGGATAGAAAAATTCTTGCAAAGATAATGATATTGGAATATATAAAACCAAGAATTTTCAATAAAATAGCAGAAATGGCAGCGGATAACAGTTTAAGTAAAGAATTAACACTATTCGAGAATGGTACACCAGAGAATAGCGATAAGTTAAAAATTTGGAGAGAAGATAATTGGTTTTTAAATTGGTGTAAAATAGATCCTAAATTATCTGAGGAAAACCTCAATACATATTTTTATTTTACAAGAACCTCATTGGATGAAAAAATTAGTCGTATATCATCTTTTCTTTCACCAGAAGCCCAAGAAATATTGGAACAACTTCTTTCAAAATCAGACGTTAAAATTCAACAAGCAATTAAATCTGTTGAAAATATATCAGATGCTGATGCCGCTGCAATTCTTGAGGCTATGAATTCTTCCATGGTATCTGAAACAATAATAGCTAAAGAATTGATGAAATCATTTCTACTGTTTGCGCAGCAAAGAACTGAGTTAACCAACGATACTCTCAGTTATTTACAATCACTTAGTGGCTCGCAAATTAATCTTGGTTGTATAAGTTATATAGCTGAATATGCGAATAAAATGAATAAGAAAGTAGAAATTTTAGAGATAGCATCTCAATGGGATAAGAACAAACAAGGCTTAAAAATTGGAATAGAAAAACTGTTAGAAAAATAGATAAGTCCAGCTAATAAATGTCAATAGCTAAAATAAAAAAATATTAGTTTTATTTTA
>NZ_JBQNBU010000131.1:0-4485 GCF_052169795.1 Catonella sp. | reverse complement strand
AAAAAGAAAATGATGATGACCATCTAAAAAGGGTACGCTACAACGGAGCTATCCTTACTACAAATATAACTGACCCCGGCACCAAGTTTGAAGATATACCCGATGTTTGCATTATATTCATATCTAAGTTTGACATATTTAAAGGTGGACTTCCGGTCTACCATGTAGACAAGGTAGTGCGTGAAACCGGTGAAATTATTGACGATGGACTTACCGAGATATATATAACTACAGTTAAAAAAGATGGTTCTAAAGTTTCAAAACTTATGGAGCTGTTTATAAAAGATGATGCTTATAATATGGAGGATTTCCCTGTTACAAGCGAGATTAAGACCAGGTTTAAAATAAGCGAAGGAGGCAGAAAAGAAATGAATGAAATGTTAGAAAAGATTATCAAAGAAGAAAAAGAAAAGAGTGAAAGACGAGGCGAGAAACGGGGCGAGAAACGGGGTGCTGAAAACGAGAAAATCAGAATAGCTAAGGACATGAAGAAAAAAAGTCTGCCTTTTAGCCTTATTGCAGAGATTACCGGAATGTCTGAGAAGAAGATTATGGCTCTGTAACATATTTAATGCTGCAACAATTATTATCCACAAAATTGATATTTTGTAACTTAATACTTTTTAACTGATGTCTCCCCAATAAGTTAGACTTTATAGCGAAGTAGCATTTTACTGCTTCGCTATTTCTATGCCATGCAGTTAAACCTGTGGTACCTTAAGCCAATCCGATTTATACGATATACTGCCTTTTATCAAACAGCCGGGAACTTCCCTTAGTTAAGGTAGGTAAAAACTATATACAACCTATCTTCTTAGAAAAGAGGATATAAAAACATATAGAAGATGAAATTTATTTCTAAATATGGCAATGTAAGAGTGTAGTATGTTATAATATTTCCAGTCACAACAGGTATCTTTACATTGTGCTTTAATTTACGAGAATTATATGAATAATATAATAAATGTCTTCAAAAAATATAACCATAAGGCAATGAATTTAATTATAGTTTGTAGTCTTAAAAGTTTGGGGTTAAAATATGGTAGCCTTATAATTTGAAATATACAATAAGGAGTGTTTATGCAAGTTACTGTAAATGATATATTAAATGCTACAAATGGCAAACTTCTAAACGGAAGTGCCGATACCGTAATAAACGGTTTTTTTACCAATTCAAGAGAAATTGACAGTCTGCCTTTTAAGAATGCACTTTTTGTGCCTATTATAGGCGAAAGAGTGGATGCCCACACCTTCATTCCTCAGGTGGTTGAGAAGGGTGCTAAGGCTTTCTTTATAAAAAAAGGATATGAACTGCCTTCTAATATAGGAGATACGGCAGCCATCGAAGTAGAGGATACAGAAGCAGCCCTGCTTGACACAGGACTTTGGTATCGTCAAAAATTTAACATTCCCTTTATAGGAATTACAGGAAGTGTCGGCAAGACCACTACCAAAGAAATGGTTGCTGCTGCCCTCTCCTCAATAAATATCCACAAAACCAAAGGAAATGCCAACTCTACTATAGGGCTTCCTTTGACGCTATTTGGACTTGAAGATGAAAATGAAGTAGCAATCATAGAAATGGGAATAAGTGAATTTCATGAAATGGAGAAACTCGCAGAAGCAGGCAGACCAAACCACGCAATCTTCACCAATGTCGGCTCTGCCCATATCGGAAATCTTGGTTCTAAAGAAAATATTCTTAAAGAAAAGCTGCATATAACAGACTATTTTACTGAGGACAGCGTGCTTTTTATAAATGCAGATGACGAACTGCTTAGAAAAATTGCCACAGAAAATAGCGAATTCAGACCTGAGAATGTAAAACACATAGTCACCTTTGGAATAAATGAAAAGGCTGATTTTTATGCTTCCTCTATTACAATCTCTGACAGCGGTACTGATTTTGTTGCAAACTACAAGTCTGAAAGCGGAGAAGCTGTATCAGAACAAATTCACCTTAAAACTCTTGGACTTCATAATGTAAGAAATGCTCTTGCTGCCATAGCTGTAGCCCTTAAACTTGGCATATCTCCTGCTGTTTCAAAGAAAGGACTGGCTGAATATGAACCTCTTGCAGGCCGTGGCAACATCATCAAATCTAACGGACTTACCATAATAGATGATACCTACAACGCAAGCCCCGATTCAATGAAGGCATCAGTGCAGATTGTCGGAGAAATGCGTGGAGGTACAGAACCTATTAACAGAAGGGTTGTAGTGTTTGCAGATGTACTTGAACTTGGTGAATACGCTGAAACTGAGCATTATAAGGTTGGAGAATATATTCAGCTTTACAATAAAGAAAACGCAGAAAATAAAATAGATTATCTAATAACAGTCGGCAAAGACAGTGAGAAAATCGGGCTTGGTGTAAATTCAGAAAATCTTGAAACCAATCCTGTCACCAAACATTTTTCTACAAATGTAGAGGCATCTAATTACCTTAAATCTTCATTAAAAAAGGGTGATGCCATCGTAGTTAAGGGTTCAAGGGGTATGCATACTGAGGAAATTGTTAATGCACTGTTAAATTTTTGTTAATTGCAATTGCTTTTGTTTTAACAAAGGGGTATACTTATTTTATATTAATTATTTAGTTTTTTAGGAGGGTTTTATGAGGATTATTGTTACTAAGGATTATGAAGAAATGAGCAGAAAAGCTGCAAATATTATAGCAGCACAAGTTGTGATGAAGCCTAATTCCGTACTCGGTCTTGCTACAGGTTCATCACCTATTGGGGCATATAAGCTGCTTGTAGAGGGCTATAAAAAAGGTGATTTAGATTTTTCTGAGATTACTTCCATCAACCTTGATGAATATGTGGGGCTTCCAGCATACCACAATCAGAGCTATGCTTATTTTATGAACGAAAATCTTTTTAGCCATGTTAATATAAAGCAGGAAAATGTCTTCCTTCCAAATGGCATGGAAGCTGACGAAACTAAAGAGTGCGCAAGATATGACGAAATTATAAGAACCCTCGGTCCTATTGACTTACAGCTCTTAGGACTTGGCGAAAATGGCCATATCGGCTTCAATGAGCCAGATTCTTTCTTTGCGGACGGCACACATAAAGTAGAACTCACAGAAAGTACTATAAATGCTAATTCAAGGCTTTTCAATTCCATAGATGAAGTTCCTAGGTATGCTTATTCTATGGGCGTAGGAAGCATCTTCAGAGCTAAGCACATTCTTTTGATAGCTTCTGGCCAGAAGAAGGCAGAAGCGCTCCGCAATACCGTATTAGGGCTTATTACTCCTGAAGTGCCTGCTTCTGCCCTTAAACTTCATGACAATGTAACCATAGTAGCAGATGAAGCTGCTCTTTCACTCATTTCTGCTTTAATAAATAAGGATGAATAATATGATAGTTAAAAATGGATTAGTATATAACGAAAATGGCGACTTTGAAAAGAGAGATATTTATGTAGATGGTGAACTTATCACCGATAAAGCTCCTGCTGACAGTGAAGTTGTAGATGCAGAGGGTCTTTATGTAATTCCCGGACTTGTAGATGTACATACCCATGGTGCAGTCGGACATGACTTCTGTGATGCCGACCTTGACGGACTTTATAAGATAGCTGAGTTTGAAAAAAGTCAGGGTGTGACAGCATTTTGTCCTACTTCTATGACCCTTTCTGAGGAATTGCTTACAGGAATATTTGCTACAATCAATGATTACAAGCCTGAGAAGAAACATGCGAGGGTTCTTGGTATCAATATGGAGGGTCCTTTTATTTCTCCTAAAAAAATGGGTGCTCAGAATCCTAAATATATAATGAATTCAGATGTAGAAGTATTTAGAAGGCTGAATAAAGTAAGTGGTGGTAATATCCGTCTTGTAACCCTTGCACCTGAAACCGAAGGAGCTAATCTTTTTATTAAAGAGCTTGCAAATGATGTATCTATCTCCATTGGACATTCAGATGCTAACTTTGATCAGGCTGATGAGGCTTTTAAGAACGGTGCAAACCATGTAACCCATCTTTTCAATGCTATGCCTGCTTTTAACCACAGAGATCCGGGTATAGTCGGTGCAGCCTTTGAAAATACAGGCGTTATGGCTGAACTTATCTGTGATAAGGTACATATCCATCCTTGTATGATAAGAAGCACCTTCTGTCTCTTTGGAGAAGACCGTATCATTCTTATAAGTGATTCTATGGAAGCTACCGGAATGGAAGACGGAACTTATTCTCTTGGCGGACAGAAAGTTAACAAAATAGGCAACAAGGCAACTCTTGAGAACGGTACTATAGCAGGCTCCTGTACCGACCTTTTTACCTGCTTTAAGAATGTAGTTGAAATGGGAATACCTCTTAAGTCAGCCGTTAAAATGGCTTCAACCAACCCTGCAAAGAGCATAGGTCTTGGAGATAAAGCAGGCGTAATTAAGCCGGGTGCTTATGCAGACTTATTACTGCTTGATAAAGAATTAAATATAGTTAGAATACTGTAAATTTTATATATCCAAATTA
>NZ_JBQNBU010000130.1:0-4631 GCF_052169795.1 Catonella sp. | reverse complement strand
TTCAAATTCTTCAGAAAACAAAAACTCTTCAAGAAGGTATTCAATATTTCCCTCCGAGTGTTCCACTTCTTTAGAATAGACTTTTGACACCATTATCATATCGTTTATATCAAATTTTCCTAATTTTTTGTATCTCAAAGCCGCCAAACCTCTTATAGTAAAAAATCCTAAAAAAGCAAACTTGGCTCTCGAAATCACATCACAATCATACACTGCCTTTGTAAAATATCTGAATACAAAATACACCATAATATTCTCATACCAAATGTCAAGCATCTTAATGTCTTTCCTGCATTCTTCAAATTCTACCAGAACTTCTTCATTAAACTCCGTTTTAAATTCTTGAAAAAACTGCTCCCATTCCTCTCCCAATACATATAATTCTCCAAGCAGATAAAAAACTTCTTCCAAAAACGAAGATATTTCAGCCTTTTCAGGCTTGGGACAGACTACATCCAAATTCTTGATTGTTTCACATAAATTTTCATCTTCGCTGCCTTCATTTATAACTTCTTGAGCCTTAGAAACAAAGATTAAAAACTCTTTTATCCTATTATAAATATCCTTATCTCTATTCTGTAGTATAGCTATTCCTCTATCTCTGATAGTTTCAATTTCACCGACAAACAAAGGTGTACTTTCTTCAAATATAAGCTCGTTAGGAATTTCCTTCTCTACAAAGCGAATCTTATCTTCCCTTTCAAATATCAGCTTACCTACCACTTCGCAGGAAAGAGCCATACTCTTTTCTCTTGTGTGTTCGTATTCCACAGTAAATCTCGGATATTCAGTACAAACCTTACAAAGCAACTTCTCTCCAAGATTGATAAATATATCACAAAGATTATCTTCATTAAGAAATGGACATCTATTACCATTTAATCGAAAAGTATTGCATTCACCCGTTTCATCCGAGCCATCTTCCATTGACTCTCTCAACCTTTTTCCAAAACTTCCTTCTACTTTTTTATAAGCTTCATAAGACTCCTCATCTATATCAAGTTCCCATCCTATGCAGCAACTGTCTTTACACTCTCCCCCTATACATTTAAAATCATTATAATAATCCGGTATCCTTAATTTCATTTATCTCCTTTAATGTTTCATTCCCTTTAATGAAATCGGCTCTGTCATATTGACAGGATCTAAAATCTTATCAATTTCTTCTGCCGTAAGTATTTTTTCTTCCAATATCAGATCTCGCACTGATTTATTGGACTGAAGTGCCTTTTTAGCAAGTTCGGCAGACTTCTTATAACCGAGGTATGGACAAAGTGCTGTAACCACACCCACACTATGGTCAACAAGTTCCTGACAACGGGCTTCATTTGCAGTAATTCCTACAACACAGTTATCTACAAAGGTCTGAATGGCACTTGCAAGCATATCAATAGACTCAAACATACAGTAGAATACCACAGGCTCAAAAGCATTCAACTCAAGCTGTCCTCCCTCTGCCGCCATCGTAATAGTCATATCATTTCCAATAACCTTAAAAGCAACCTGGTTTACCACTTCCGGAATAACCGGATTTACCTTCCCCGGCATAATAGACGAGCCATTTTGCTTAGCAGGAAGATTTATCTCATTAAACCCTGCACGAGGTCCTGAAGACATAAGCCTTAAATCATTGGCTATCTTAGACAGTGTAACCGCACAAGCCTTAATTGTTCCGGATACAGATACGAAAGAGTCTATATTCTGAGTTCCGTCTATGAGGTCATTTGCCTGTTCAAATTTTATTCCTGAAATCTCAGAGAGCATCGGCGTTATTATTTCCATATATCCTTTATCTGCATTAATCCCTGTGCCAATTGCCGTTCCACCCATATTTACAAAACACATCTCTTCCATAGCATTTTCCATACGGTTTATATCCCTCATAACTGCAACGGAATATGCCTTAAATTCCTGCCCTAAACGAATTGGCACTGCATCCTGCATCTGAGTTCTACCCATTTTAACAATATGGTCAAATGCAACAGCCTTATCACATAAAGCTGTGTGAAGTCTTAAAAGCTCATACTTTAATCTGTCAAGCAGGCGAAGAGTAGTCATCTTACCCGCTGTCGGTATCACATCATTAGTTGACTGCCCATAGTTTACATGATCATTAGGATGAACAAAGGAATAGTCTCCCTTTTTCCCTCCCAGAAGCTCAATTGCCCTATTGGCAATGACCTCATTTGCGTTCATATTAATAGAAGTTCCTGCTCCACCCTGAATAGGGTCAACTATAAAATCTTTCCAATAGTTTCCCTGTATCACCTCATTGCAGGCATCTATAATAGCCTGGGCTATATCATCATCCATCAATCCAACCCTATGATTTGAAATTGCCGCTGCTTTTTTTATAAAAGCCAGGCTCCTTATAAGTTCAGGATGCATCTTAAGTCCCGTGATATGAAAATTTTCTGCCGCCCTTAGCGACTGCACTCCATAATAAGCATCCTCCGGCACAGCTTTTTCACCAATAGAATCACTCTCCGTCCTTAATACCGCCTTTTCTTCCTTCATCCCTTGCTCTCCTTTAAAATTAAAACGACAAAGGTCTTCCTCTGCCATTTTAATATTTTTTATCAAATTATTCAATCATATTTAATCAAACAAAACATATAATAAAAAAGTCCAACAAAATCATCTATAGACTTTATTGGACTTCTCCACATCATTTCTTCTGAATTAAATAATGAAAATAATCACTCATAGTTATGCAATATTTAGTTTTCTCCAGCATACCATCCATTACAGCCTTACGCAGTTCATAATAGACTGCTGTATTTCCATTTTCCCAATAAGCAGCATGAATATCCTGTACCATCTCCCATACAACCTGCTCTTCATCTTTCTCAATTATCATATTTACATGGTCACAAGGCATTCCATTTACAAAAAAATCTTCAAAATACTGATATATTCCTGCTGCCCCTGTATCAAAATTAACAGCATTATCTTTTCCAAAATCATATGCCGTCAGCTTCAGTTTGGCAATATCTTCACCCTGTTTTTGTATATCACCAATCAACCTTGCATACCTGTATTCTGCATCCCTAATCTGTAGCTGAAGCCATCCATGAATGTTGCTCTCATCTATTACCGACTCAAGTTCCGGAAGTTCTTTTATATAAGGAGCTGCATCCTGTATCCGACCTCTTTTGATTTCCTTATCCGCAATATACGCAGTAAGTCTTTCCTGATTTCCAATCTTATCATAAAGCCAATAGTGAATAGGTCCTAAAAACATACTCATATTATTTATCCCTCCGTTTCTTTATTCAGCAGCATAATGTTATTTTTGAAAATGCTCTTTTGCAAATTCCATGTCCTGTACTACCTCCACAGTGCCAAGATATTCTCCCGACTTATCTCTGACAGCCATATAAGTTACAAGCATACATTTTCCACCCTTATCCATCCATATTTGAACCTTATCTTTTTTCCCACTTCTAAAATCATCTATGATTGAGCGAACCATCACTTCAATCTTAGGTGGATGACAGGAAAATACATCACGGTCAATTGCCATTCCGGGACGCTTAAATACCTTAGGTCCTTCGTTAAAGAATCTATTAATATTATCTGCATCAACAAAGGTAATTTCAAGTGGAATTGTATTTAGCAGTGCCGTAAGCTGAGCTACTGTAAGATGCCCTCCAGGCATCACTATTTCTTCATCCAAACCAGGCTTTACATCTGTTTTAGCTGCTTCTGCCTTTTCCCAAATTACATTTTCCACACCAAAACATTTTGCATAGTCTTTAGAATCATAATATATTCCGAACCATTCTTCCTCAGTAAAATTTACTGCACAGATTGGAAACAATATGCTCTGTTCTTTATGAACCATCTCTTCTATGCGCTTTATTACTTCATCAGTACGCTTAATCCAGTCCTCATCATGCTCCTTCAGTTTTGCCAGCTTCCCAATTTCACCCCTAATCTCATCATCTGTTGTCCATATTACTGCCGACGGTCCTAAAATACCATATTGTACTTTTAAATGTGGATATAATAAATCCCCTTTTTTAGCATAATGGATTGATATTTCCTGGATTTTCTCAAATATCTCATCAGCTCTCGAATCTTTATATTTCTCAAGAAGTATGGCTAAAGCCTCATTTTCTTTAGTAAATGTATAAAGCGGATGCCCTGTAATCTTAATAAGTTCAGCAGCTCTTTCATGCTTATCTGAATAGTCTTTTTTAGGAAAAGAATCTCGCCTTGCAAGTTCCTCTGAAATTTTTTCTGTCATAAATATCCTCCTCAGTTATCTTTTTACTATTATATAATGATGTGAGTGTCAAAAGATAATAAATTCTCTTGCAAGCAAGCCCCAATCGAATTTTTATACTTTTGACACTTGTATCATATAATAATTTTACACCAAAGTATGTTGCTTTAACAACATATATCAAATATAGTGTGATTATAATCCCTTGTTTTGAGATATGTTTTCTGATAAAATTAGTAAAACATTTAGGAGGCTCATATGGCAGGTTCAAATTTTGGTACCTTATTCCACATTTCAACCTGGGGAGAGTCACATGGAGCAGGACTTGGAGTAGTTATAGATGGCTGTCCTGCCGGACTTCCCCTCAATAAAGATGATGTTATGGCTTATATGAATAGAA
>NZ_JBQNBU010000129.1:0-4632 GCF_052169795.1 Catonella sp. | reverse complement strand
TATTCTTGCTGTAGTCTTTTCCAAGGTATTTTTTCATTACATTTGTATTTTGCATTGTTATTTTCTCCTAATTTCTTTAATCCATTTTTCCTATGGAATTTCCAACAATTTAAATGTCTATTATCATACTTAGCGGTTACTATAACGCCTTTCCCTTTCTTCCTCTATCTCTAAAATCCTGCCAGTAAGTTCAATATTTTCTCTTGCTAAGCTTTGACTTTCCTCTATAGCTTCAGTCATTCTTTCAGTTTGTTCAATCTGTCTCCTTTCCATTATTTCCATCTGGGCATGCATTGCTTTAAGTTCTCTGTTATGGCGTATTATAAGCTGTACGTCTTTAGGAAGGGAAAGGATATACGCATTGTCAATCCTATTGAACTTACCACCTAAAGTATCCGGATATCTTTTGTTTATATCCTCTATAGTATTCACACATTCGCTCACACAAGCTTCATAATCTTTTTGGCTTCTATGTCTTTTTCTCGAAAGTATTACGGTTGCTACTATAGCGACTAACGGAAGTATATTAAAAATATCTGGCTTCATTACTATTGCAATAACTATTGATACAAAGATAGAAATAATTGCTAACTTTCTCTTATAATGGCTGAGGATAAGCGTCTGGAACTTTGAATTGATTAATTCCTGCATTTCACATCCCTCGTTAAAGAGCAGGTTGTAATCTTCCGCCTCATCCTTTATATTCTCTACCATACTTACTACCTGTGGCGGAAGTTCTGTAAGTCCTTCTTCTTCCAACGCATAGGCTCTATTTATTACATTATTGTATTCTCCACCTCTGTAATAATTTGTCAGATTTGTAATCTTAAATGCATCCTGCTTTTCTGCTTGTTTCAGCATCCATCCATTGTTCATTTTGAATCTCCTTAATTTAATTCTAGGTTCACCATTATTTCCTAATCATCAGCAAATAAATTTTATCTTTATATATGCAACTACGAAAATTACGAGTACTGCTATACCCCATATATAGATATTAGTGATATTTAACACAAGCCAAGCCAATAAAGGAATTATAGCTGTAGAAAATATTGTTGAATAAATAAATATTCCAAAATTATCTTTCTCAGAATTTTTGTAAAGAGTAAAAATTGCCATTATAATAGTAATGCCTAACAATATTGTTCCCAACTTAACAATCAAATCGTTTGTCAGGTTATAGTCCTTAACCAGAACACTTAATTCTTCTTCATGTTTTCTAAGGTAAGGTGCCTTCTCAGCCCAAAGATTCGGATAATATATATAGTATTTATATGATAAATACCCCTCAACACCATATCCTACAGCAACTATCGAAAGAAGTGCTATAAATATCTTTCTGACAATACTTTTCATTGCCTTCACACCTCTAAACATTATGTATATCAGTACAAATATCAAAATTGCGATAATAAGCTTAAATATGATACTGCCATAATATATATCCCATACATCATTTCTGAGTTCTTTAGCAAGTCCTAAAATTCCTTCTTTTTTAAATAGTTTATATAGTTTCACAACAAAAGGTTTTAATAGTATGATAATGTATATAAGAGATACAGCTCTTACCACCGCCAAAAGTATGGTTGCTAAGTTCTTTGTCTGATTATCAATCCAGTTTTCAAATAATTTTATCATTTTGTACCTCTTTTAACTTCTTGTTATTTTCTTTAGAAATCATATACAGAGTTCTCTTTCCAACTCCTGACCTGTAATAGTTCCAATACTTTGGCTTATGCTCATAAGCAATTTGAGCCTCAACATAGTAATCCTCAGACATATCAAGTATTTTTTTAACTGCTTCATTCTGAATATCTGAGATATTAATCCCATCAGACAATTCCAAGTATTTATCTAAATCTACTCCATAAAATATCAGCTCCTTAAATGTTTCTTTTATATATCTAATTTTATAATTTCCTTTAGTGCCACCATTAATGTAAGGAAATTCACCAAATTCAGTTTTCGATAATTTAATATTTTCCTTCCCTTTAGTTGAATAACCCACATTAAACATTGCATTTATATTATCCTTAAGTTCATTTATTATATTTTCAGTCTGAGCTACAAGTAGGTATTCCTCTTCAGCATCACTTTCTTCTTTCCCCGTTAATACCCATACTCTGTATTTGGAAAATTCTCTTTCATTATTCCTAATAGCCGTAAGTAAATCTTCCTTAGTTGTACTTTCTTTAATCTCTAATAAAATATTATATGTCTCTTTATTCATATTTTTTCGCTCCCTCTTAAATATTCTTATTAGTTTATATTTTAGTATACAACTAAGAAGCTACTATACTTTTTAGCTTCTTAGTTGCATAAAAGATTTACATCCTTACTTCTTTATAAATCCCCACTTGCCATCTTTCTTTACAGCAGCCAGACTCTCGCTAAAATAATCCGCATCTTCATAAATAAACGGAATTACTTCCTTTCCTGTCTTATCAATATAACCCCATTTATCTCCTACCTTAACAGCTCCAAGACCATCGTTAAATTCTTTAGCATAGTCATATTTTAATGGGATAATCTCCTTACCTGCTTTGTCTACATATCCCCACTTGCCATTTAAGCTGACAGATGTCAAATCATCAAAGAAATCATTAACATCATCATACTTAGGCTGTACAACAATATCTCCTGAAAGATTTACATAACCCCATTTATCATTTAACCTTACAGAAGCCATACCACCTCTAAAAAATATTGCAACCTCATCAAAAAGCATAGGTACGATTTCAACGCCATACTGATTTACATATCCCCATTTACCATTTAATTTTACGGATAGCATACCTTCTCTAAATCCTCTAGATTGAATTCTATCGTTAAATTTATCATTCTCATAAGATATAGCATCGTATTTAAGAGGTATAATTTCTGTACCACTGCGGTCAATAGCTCCCCATTTACCATTCATCTTAACAGTTGCCATGTTCTCAGAAAAACCACTTGCTTCATCATACTTAAGCGGAATAACTACCTCTCCTAATTTATTTATAAATCCATGCCTTCCTGATAATGATACATGTGCTAATCCCCCAGAAAAGCCTGAAAGCCCACCATAAAATTTAAAAGGAACAACCTCATTTCCTGATGTATCCACATATCCTGCTTCCTCAAATATAAAACCTCTGATGACACCTGCCAACCCTTCTCTTATTGGTAGTACTGCATTATATTTTATTGGAACTACTACCTTACCTTTTTTATTTATAAATCCCCATCTTCCATTCAACTTAACTCCTGCAAAACCATTTTCAAAGTCAAAAGCTACATCATACTCTGGTTTTATGACTTCTTTACCACTTTTATTTATAAACCCCCACTTACCACTCACCTTTACAGCAGCCATTTCTTCACTAAATTTACGAACCTCATCATATTTAAAGTCTACTACCACTTTACCAACTGATTCTTTTTTCTTATTCTCTTTAGGAAATTGTATATTTATCAGTTCTCCTAGTGATTTCGGCCATTCCTGATGGAATTTAAATTCCCAGCTCGGTTTATCTGTCTTATCTATAATCACTCTGAAATCAGCCTCTGCTGTGGCACCTAACGAAGCTACCATATTGGCTTTGCCATCTATTTTAGAATTTTTTAATGGAATTTCCAGTTTTCCTTCAAGTTCTGCCTCCATCTTACTGTCTACAAATACTTCCCCGGTTACTGTAGCAGGGCATAAGCCTGCTACCATAAGACCTGCTCCCAGACCAGCACCTAATTTAAGTTCTGCTGCAGCTTTTCCATATACTGAAAAACTGTTCTTATTCTCAGTACTGTCATATATATCAAAGGTGTAGCCATCCATCTTGATATGTTTTTCTGCACTGAAATTATCTGCCTGACTTCCATAGCTTCCAACAAAACCATTTCTTTGGATATTAAATCCGCTTACATACGAGGTCGAATTCTCGGTCTTTATTCCTCCTTCAACTGTAATATTTCCATCTATATCTATAAAAATAAAAAGCATTATTATTGGATCTGCTAAAGATGACTGTTGTGCAATCTGATTTATATTTCCACCAACACCGGTTTTGCTTACAAGTCTTAGCCCAACTGCTCCTATTACCCATTTTTTATTAAAGGTTTCAACTCCAGATATATCTAATCCGAATAATTTTGCTTCATTTTTAAAGCCTGAGTTAAGCTTTTGAACAAATTCCTCTGTGCTAAACTCCGTTTTCCCCTTTAGTTCAAGATCTGCCACTCTCTTGTAATTCCACTTAAATTTCATCTGATTCGGTAGCCACTTGCCGTGATCAAATAATCCTCCAATATAATCCGGATGCCATTCAATTCCGCCTTCTGTATATATATCATCCAAACCTATTTTGCCTGAAAACTTGATTTCTCCTGACATATCATCACCCGGTTTGTTTCTAATACCGTCTTTATCATAGATAACAGCATCCTCCCAGTTTAGGGTAAAGCTTCCCTTTCCGTTGTTTATAGCTCCAGTAAAACGTAGTTTCGTTAAAAACTCCTCCTTCTGAAATCCCGGACTTGGATACTTGTCATCATCTCCATACCCCATTGCCCTTACCTTATTTCCCATTCCAATCTGGTCACCATTTACCTTTGGGTTAATAGTAGCCTTATTTCCTATAAGTGTAAAAGCTATAG
>NZ_JBQNBU010000128.1:0-4637 GCF_052169795.1 Catonella sp. | reverse complement strand
GAAACATTACAAGAATGGATAATGTGCTTGATAAATTGCCTGAAAGATTAGAACAGACACTATCTAAACTTGAAGATACTCAGAAACAATTAGAAACTGCAAAGATAGAAGTACAAAAACAATTCCCACAGGCTGACTTATTGAGAGATAAGACACTAAGGCTTGCAGAAGTAAATAATCTACTTGATATGGGTAAAACTGATGTGAAAGAAAATGTTGACAATGCACTTTTACAGGAAGTTAAAGAAGAAATAATAAACTTCATAAACCATGAGTATGACGAGGAAAATAGGCTTGAAGATTTTGATGAGAGATTTCCAGAACTTAATGATATAGGATTAGCTTTTACAACTACACCTGATGGAAACCACGAAATACAAACAAGTATAGATTTGATTAACTTTAAGCTAAATACCTATGTAGACAGCACTCTTATTGAAAGCAATCCATACACTTATGATGAAGAAGATGCAGCAAGTCAAAAAGAACTATTACAGATTAAAACAGATATAGGTTTTTGGAGCTTTGATGAACTTGTATCAGTAAATGAAGAAAAATTAAAAGAAGTGCTTGGATTTGAAATAGATGATGATGGAAATTTTTACGATCCATTATCAAAAGATATGGACTTAGATGGAGTGGCAGATAGGTATGATGCCGACTTTAGAGATAGTAAGGTACAAAATATTGGAGATTTTGAGAAAAAAGAAAAATCAGAAAATAAAGAAGAAAAAACCTCTGTATTGGAAAAGCTAAACTATTTCAAAGAAAAAGTAGCAAGTGGAGATAGTATGCAAACTGAGAATATAGAAAAGAAAATTGAGCAAAAAGAAGTAAT
The DNA here is from genome assembly GCF_052169795.1 of Catonella sp. Lineage (GTDB taxonomy): Bacteria > Bacillota > Clostridia > Lachnospirales > Lachnospiraceae > Catonella. Next base: position 3,799 of record NZ_JBQNBU010000128.1, on the reverse strand, counting down.
ATAAGCATTTAGGGAGAGTATTTTTGATACTCTTCCTTTTATTTAAAAAAAATAAAAAGAAAAAAGTTAAATTACAGGAGGAAATAAAGATGAAGTTAGAAAAAGGTAATGTAATAAAGACAGATTTATCGGACACTATGATAGTTTTAGATATGGATAGTAAGCAAAAACAGGCGGTATTATTTACAGGAACACAATTTGTAATAGCAAGTGGAATAAAGCTGAACGATAAAACAGGCAAATTTGAGTGGGATAATGGCAGATATGCAAATGACATAAAGACCATTTCCGATATGAAGAATAACAGCTTTGAGGCTATGAAAGATACTGTATCATTTTTAGTAGAATATAACCATAAAGACTATGTAAAATCAGTCGTATCTATTGAAACAGGCATAGAAAATGAAGATTTATTGGATAATATCTATGAAGAATATATGCAATCTGATGCGACTTTAGTTGATGAAAAATTCTATGAATATGTAGAATATGAAAAGTTAGAAAAAGGTATTGAAGATAAAGAAAAAGCAGTAGATAACTCAAAAGAAGATTTAGAAAATACGCAGCCTGAAAAAGAAAATGAACAAAAATCGGATAAAGCTGAAATTATAGGTGTAACAGGGAATATAGTAAAAGATGTTGAAGTAAAAGAACTTACATCTAAAGACGGCAATCCTTTTACTGTTGCTAATTTTTCAGTTGCAGAAAATAAAGATGGAGAGGTTAAATACACAAATTGTTTGGCATATAATGATAAAGCTGAAGCGGTAAAAGACCTAAAAAAAGGAGATTTTGTAAAGCTGACCGGACAAGAAAAGAAAACAATAGGTAAAGATGGAAAAGAATATATAAGCCTTAAAGTAAATGAAACAAAGCTATTAAAGGCTAAACAGCAGATAAAGCAGGAAGTTAAAAAAGATAAAAGTTCTGTTATTGGCAAATTAAATCAATATAAACAACAAGCAAAAGAGCAAGCCTTAGAAAATGTAAAAAAAAATAAAAATGTAGAAAGATAGTAGTTAAAAGGCTATGCGAAAGTGATTTATTTCACTCTTGCATAGCCTTTTTTTATTTTGCAAGAAATTAGCTGATTATATATTTCAAATTAAGTCTTTTAAATATTGCTACAGATATTAAACCAATAAGTACACCAGTAAAAGTGCCTATAATTATCATATAAGCTAAGTAGGATAGTACAAAAGGAAGTTTGATAAGGAGTATTACGCATAATAACTATCCTATATTATGAAATACACCGCCTATCATACTTACACAAGTTATTCCGAAGATGCTTATTTGCCTTAATAACAGCATTGCCATAAATGCGAAAATTGTACCAGTTAAAGAATAAATGAAGCTATATAAATTTCACACCGTCTTTTATATATTCTACCTTTCATTTTCGATATACTTATCAGTATTTTTCTTTAAGTTCTGCAAATCATAAATAGTAGAATTTTCAGTAGAATATTTATCCATTAACTCGCCCTTTTGGTCTTTCAGAGACATATATTTATCAGATAAGGTATTTATATTAAGACTACCATAATTGGAGTTTTTAATGGCTTTAAGAGCTGTTTCATAAGCTATTATTTCAGCCTTATATTCTTCATAAAAGTTTTTATCATCTTTATTTTTCTTATACATATCATAGACAAGTTTATTTTTCTTCAAGATATTTTTGCTTTCTATAACTGAATAAATCCCTTTCATAGAGCTTTCAATTTGCTTAATATTATTAAGTATATTCTGTCTTTGTGAAGCCATTTCTTGTAGTTTTTTATCTAATTCATCATAAGAATTTATTCCATACTTTCTCATTTCATTAAGTGTACTTGCCATAGTCCTCATATTGTGTTTATTCGCCCAGACTTCATAGCCTTTTGAGGATTTAACTTTTTCATTGTTCTTTGTATCAATGATATTATCAAACTTCTTGCCTGAAGATTTTTCGTAGTTAAATGATTTTGAAGTAGTCTTTTCTCTATTTTCAATTCTCTCTTTTATTCTTTCTTTCGTGTAGTCTGCACCTAATGTAGATGCCTTCGCACGAGTAAATCTTCCATTATCTCTTTTGTCTTTATGCCTAAATGATAGGTATTTTCCGAACTTAATTTCATATCCGAAATCTTCCATAGCCTTGATAAAATTATCATAGGTTTTAGACTTTTCTATTGCCTTATCAATAGCTATTTGTAGCTTGTTCTTCCAAGAGTTACCCTTTTTAAACTCCATATATTCCTTGTAGGATTTACCGTTGGTCTTGTATTTGGTTTTGAAGATTTTATAATTTTCATCAATAACTGATAAGCCATTTTCCTTGCACAATTTATCGCTTTGATAGCGTATCTGATGATATGTTCTTTTGTTACTTATATATGCTTTGCCGGTCTTAAAATTGACATTATTAAATAGGATATGATTGTGGATATGCCCTTTATCTATATGAGTTGTAAGTACATATTCATACTCGTCTTTTAAAATTCTTTTGCATAGATCAAGTCCTATTTGATGTGCTTGTTCAGGTGTAGTTTCATTAGGAGCAAAAGATTGTATGAGATGCCTTGCAAGAATGACAGCTCTTGAATCGCACTCTTTTTTTGTCTGCTCAAACTCTAAATGAGCAATTTGTGGATTGCAACCAAAAGAAGATATTAAAAGTTTTTCATTTGTTTTATTCTCATTCATAATATAATCTAATGCTAAATTAAGAGTGCTTTTAATGGGATGTATCTTAGTAACAGCCATTACTTTTCCTCCGTACACTTATCATCATAGTTACTTAAATCAAAGATTTTTTTTCTGATATTAAATATATTTTTACTTTGTTTAGACAGTAGGTCTTGTAAATCATCAATATCACTTTTGTAGATGCTGGCAGTAGAATTTACCCTTTTGGCAATTTGATTTATACTACTTGTAGCTCTTGCTATATCTACTGACATACTTTTAAATACTTCCATATCAAGCACAAAAATATCTGTATCAAGTACACACTTCATAATGAATTGTCTTAAACTTTTGCAACAGGATAGATTATATTTATTTTCTAAAACTTCAAGTTCTTCATCAGAAAGCATTAAGTATATTCCATTTTTTCTGTATCTGTTAGCCATTATATATTTCCTCCCTCGTGATATTTTTTATAAAAAAGCAAACAAAAAACCTGTAAAATCAAGTGAAAAACTTGAATTACAGGTTTAATTTATTTATATATTTCTTCTTGGAAATCTCCTGTAAAGAGATTGATTTGTATATTTAATATGGGGATATTATATCAAAAAATGAGAGAAAATACAAACATAAAAAAATTGAAAAATGTATTTTTCCAATTTTTTCATTAAAGCCTTTAAGGTTTTTATACAGGGGTTTGGGGATACTCCCCAACAAGCTAAAATTGACGAAATAGACTGAAGCGTAAGCAAGGGATATGTCAATTTTTCTGTAAGTGCATATGCACTTACTGTGCTTGCTGCGAAAGTTCAGAAGGATTTTAATGCTTTTTAGATTTATGATATTTAAGGATTTGAAATTTATAACGGTTAAAGAATTAGCAATATTAAGCTATATCAAGGCAAAATATATGGATAAATCTTTTAGGTTTTTAGTATAGCATAGATAAAAGATATTTTTACAAAAAGTCGGTATAACTTTTTCTTAAAGCGTATAAAAGTCGGTATAACTCAAAATTGAAAATTTTATTTTTTTGCACTTTTTACTCATAACATTTTTTATAAATGTTAGTATAATCCCGTTTTCGACAGTTAAAAAATATTAAAAGGCGTAAACCCTTGAAAAT
>NZ_JBQNBU010000127.1:0-4715 GCF_052169795.1 Catonella sp. | reverse complement strand
TATCCATTCAGGAAAGCCTGATTTCGAGTATTATTTCAAAGGTGATATGTATAGCCCTGATTATAAAATGGAGCTTTGGGTGCCTGTAGTGAAGGCATAAAAATAACCCTGCGGAAGCTGAAAAGCTCTGCAGGGTTAGCTTATTGTTTATTTTTCCTCAATTCCCTCTACCTTAATTACAAATTTAACCGAATTTCCCTCATTTTCTGAAGCTCCTGAGAAAGTCTTATAGTCCTTACCCATTTTAGCAACTACATCAAAATGGTCGAAAATGCTTGCTATGTCAGTATCTGAGAGCTTTGAAGAAAAGTTTTGGACACCATCCTTTAATTTTCCTGCACCGGTATCAAGAGTAGCAATTCCGTCTATAAGCTTAGCTACAGCGGTATTTAGCTTTGTTGTTCCCTTATGTAAATTCTTGGCTCCGGCATCAAGCTTAATAGTGCCTTCTTCAAGAGCAGCAGCACCTGTAGTTAATTTATCAGCACCTGTGGATAAAACATTAAGTCCGGATTTTAATTCCTTGCTTCCAGCCGAAAGAGAATCAGAAGCTGCAGAAAGTTTGTTAAGATTTTCACTAAATGTACCGGAAGAAGCAGCAAGAGTTTTAAGTGCAGCATCTATTTTTGCGGAGCCTTCTTTAAGGGCAGCAAGGCTCTTGGAAGTATCTCCGTCAGATGAAGCCTGTGAAGAAAGAGAAGCCATTACAGTTTCCATAGCTCCAACTGCGCCCTTCATCTGGTTGTAAGCAGCCCAGTCGGCAGGATTGGCAGCTATCTTTTCTTCACTTCCATAGGCTTTAACAAGAGCAGCCATTTTCTCCTTATATCCATTTATTTTAGCAGTTAATTCAGCCCCCTGCTTAGAAGCAGAAGTTGAAATTCCGCTTACCTTGTCTACAAGAGCGATGATACCTGTATTTATCTTAGAATACTCTGTACTTAGTGTAGTAAGAGAGGAAGAAAGCTTAGTTCCGCCCTTAGAGAGCTTATCAGCTCCGCCTTTTAAGGAAGTAAGCCCGGCAGTAAGTTTGTCTGTACCAGTACTTAATTTGTCAGCACCATCTTTAAGTGAAACTATTCCGGTTTTAAGAGTGGTGGCACCTGAGGTAAGCTTTGAAATATTTTCGCTTAATTTACCGGAACCAGAATCTAAGGTATTTACACCGTCTTTAAGCTCATGGCTTTTGCTTTTAAGTTTGGATGTACCTTCTTTAAGTTCTGAAGTACCGCCTTTAAGTTCATCCACACCGTCAATTAACTTATCAATATTCTCCTGAAGTTTGTTCTTTTCTTTGCTGTCTGTATCTATAAGGTCTGAAAGCATATCAGGAAGGGCTGCTGTTAATGTCATTCCCAAAGAGAAATCCTTAACATCAGCAGTAATTTCAAAATATTCGGGGAACTTTTCATTTTTATTATCTAAGCCAAGGCTCTTTGCAAGCTTTGGGAAGGCAAGGCCTAGAACTACAGAATTATTGCCCTCAGACATAACTTTTCCGTTAGTTACTGTAATATTGCTGAATTTATCATTTGAAAGAGTAAGTGCAGTAGCCATGGTAAACGGTACAAATACCTTCTCATCCTTACCATTTATTTTCTTTGTTTCGCCGGCATTATTTTCATAATCATAACGGATAGTAACCTTTCCGCTTTTTCCTGATAGTTCTTCAGGCTCTATGTCTTTGCCGTCTAATTTATAACTTACTTTGACTTCGACAGGTGGCTTTTTATCTGTATTTCCCTGATAATAAATATCTGAACCATTTGACTTCCAGCCTATATTTTCACCATTTTGGTTAAAGCTTTCATCTCCCTTTACATTCTCTATATTTGAAAGTGAAGTCTTATCCTGTAAGTTGTCAGCACCTCCGGTATTTTTAAGATGATTGCTTACTATTATATCTTGCCTCTCACCCTTTGCATTTGTGAAAATATAGACAGTCTCTTCCTTTTCAGCCTTTCCTGAAGGAATTTTGGCTGTGGATTTAGTTTCTTCTTTAACGGAAGTATTTGTTTCTGTGGATATATTGCCTGAAACAGAGCTTGTACCTGCAACCGCTTCTGAATTGTAATTATAAACTCCGATTCCGCCTATGGTTACAGCTACTGCTGCTGCCATTCCAATAGTTTTTAATAAAAATTTGTTTTTCATGTTATATTACCCTCCAATCAATGATCAGCCTTAACACCAAGGCTTGTATGAACTATTATTTTGTCAAATACCATAAGTAAAGATGGAAGTATGAAGATAACTGTTATCATACTTACAATGGCACCTCTTGCCATAAGAGAACAGAGAGAGCTGATTATATCCACCTTTGAATAAAGCCCTACTCCAAAGGTTGCGGCGAAGAAAGAAAGTGCGCTTATGATGACAGATTTTGTACAGGTTTCACTGGCAATACGGATAGACGTTTTCTTATCCGCTCCCTTGTTTCTTTCTTTAAGATATCTTGTAGTCATAAGTATTGCATAGTCAACTGTTGCTCCGAGCTGTATGGTTCCTATTACTATGGAAGCTATGAAAGGAATGGAAGTGTTTGTATAGTAAGGGATGCCCATATTTATAAAGATTGCAAATTCAATCGCACTTACAAGGATGACAGGGAGGCTGATTGACTTAAATACAATTAAAATAATGATAAATACGAGCCCGACAGATACAAGGTTTACGGTGGCAAAGTCTTTGTTGGTTATGTCTATCAGGTCTTTGGTACAAGGTGCTTCACCTATTAACATTCCATGATTATCATAGGATTTGACTATATTGTTAATATCAGTACACTGTGCATTTACCTCATCTGTAGCAACCCCATAAGAAGTTCCGATTAAAATGAGCTTCCAGTTGTCACTTTGAAGTTTCCCTACTACATCATGAGGGAGGATTTCTACAGGGATACCGGGCTCTTTAAGGCTGTCAAGCCCTAACACATAGCTGACTCCATCTACCTTTTTAATATCATTACACATCTGACTGACTTTTTTTGACTCTAATTTGCTGTCAATAAGCACCATATGAGTGGTAGCTATGTCGAAGTTTTCGTGAAGCTTTGCATTCGCGGCACTGCAAGGCAGGTCTTTAGGCAGGGTGTCTGCAAGGTTGTAATAATTTTTAGTATTTTTATAGCCATAGAATGCAGGTATCAGGATTATTAAAAATAAAGCTATAAATATGAAATATCTTTTTTCTATCAGCTTTCCTATTCCATGAAATTCAGGAAGAAGAGGCTTATGTTTTGTTTTTTCAATAGCATTCTCAAAAATAAGCACCATGGAAGGAAGGATAGTTACACAGGCAAGTACACCGAAGATGACACCTTTTGCCATAACAAGACCTATATCAAGCCCCAGTGTGAAGCTCATAAAGCAGAGCGTTATAAAGCCTGCTACTGTAGTTATAGAGCTTCCAAGCACTGAAACAAGAGTGTTTGAAATGGCGTGTGCCATAGCTCTGTTATTATCTCCCGGAAATCTATGCTGATTTTCCTTAAAAGAGTTCCAAAGGAAGATAGAGTAGTCCATTGTTACACCAAGCTGAAGTACCGCTGAAAGTGCCTTGGTTATATAGGAAATTTCTCCAAACATTATATTGGAACCGAGGTTATATATGATGGCCATTCCTATGCTTAAAAGGAAAAATACAGGCACAAGAAAGGAGTCCATTGTAAATGCAAGTATAATCGAGGAAAGTATAACTGCTATTGCAACATATACAGGAGTTTCGTTGTTGGTTAAATCTCTTGTATCTGAAACAACGCAGGACATACCTGAGAGGAAACAGTTTTTATCTGAAATGGAACGAATTTCCTTTATAGCACCAAGTGTTCCCTCTGATGAAGTGGTTTCATCAAAAATTACCATCATAAGTGTAGCATCACCATTATTGAACTTTTTATAAAGTTTGTCGGGCAGAAGCTTCATAGGTATGGATGTATCTGCTATAGAGCTATACCAGACGGCTGATTTGACATGCTCTACTTTTTCTATCTTTTTCTGCAATGCGGCAACATCTTTTTCAGGCATTCCCTCTACTACAAGGAGGGCAAACGCTCCACTTCCAAAATCTTCTTCTAAGATGTCCTGCCCTTTCATGGTTTCTATATCTTTAGGAAGATAAGAAAGTATGTCATAGTTTACTCTGGTATTTATATAGCCCAAAGTAGCGGGTATTAAGAGCAGCAGTGAAATGATGAAAATAGGTATTTTAAGCTTCACTATACTTTTTCCAAAATGTATCATTAGATTACCTCCGACTGTTATTGACCAATGGTCATTTATGATGTAAAATAGATTATACTAAAAATGACCAATAGTCAATATTAAAAATGTAGAAATTAATTAAAAAATAGTGTAAGATTATAGTTAATATTTTCCGGAAAGTGAGTTATGCGATGAAAAATTTGGGCTGGAATTACGGTTGACTTTAATATTAGAATATCTTATAATGAAAACAGGCAAAAAGCTACTAATGCCATAAATACGAAAACCCCAAGAGCGGTATCTCTTGGGATTTTCTATTCCGTTTGTTTAAGGTGGCTTAGTCCTTTTTAGGCTGGCTGCCCTTTTTCTTATCTCTGTCCAGCCATTTGCAGATATAGTTGGCAACTATGCCTGCTGTGACAGAGAAAAAGCTACTAATGTTTCCATAAATACACCTCCCTCGTATAATAAGTTTGTAGCCAAGAAAAATCAGGTTACAAACTTTTCTTTTTG
>NZ_JBQNBU010000126.1:0-4729 GCF_052169795.1 Catonella sp. | reverse complement strand
AATATAGCAGGAACTATGCAGACTTCAATGCCTGCCAAAGTTTCAGACGATATGAGGGAACTTTTAATCTGGTATAAAAATGCACCGAAGAACCTAACTACACTTGCTTTGTTTCATGTAAGGTATGAAAAAATCCATCCGTTTCAAGATGGAAATGGGCGTACAGGGCGTGTGATTTTGTTTAGAGAAACTCTTAAAAATGATATAATACCACCTATTATCCACGATGAGAACAGGATGGAATATATAGAGGGAATAAAAGAATATTCGGAAACAGGCTCGTCAGATAAAATGTACAACCTTCTTGTAAAGGAGCAAAATGAATATAAGAAAACAGTAGAGTTTTTTCTGGGATAAGCTTAGGGCTGTTACATTAAAGTATATTGATGTGACAGTCCTAAAAATATTTTAAAGAGCAGTCTCCCTGATTATCCAAATACTGTAGTTGAATATATAGTTAACTTATCAGAAAAGTTATTAAATTTATAGATTTTTGTAGACTGTTATGTGAAAATATAGTACAATTAAGATGTATAATCTGAAATAATTTTTTACTTAAAGGGAGAGGTTATTATGGAATTTAAAGAAAATACAGAAAAAATTTGGATGGAGAATGAGGAGGGTAAGATAATTGCCTATGTAGAGTTTCCTAAGATAAATGGAACTGCCAATGTAATGCATACTGTAGTTGACTCTTCGTTAAGGGGGCAGGGAGTTGCAGGCAGGCTTATGGAGGCATTAGTTGAAAAGATGGAAAAGGAAGATAGAAAATTGGAACTTACCTGCTCTTATGCGGTAGACTGGTTCAATAAAAACAGGGAGCATGAAAATGTGCTTGCCGATGCTGAGAAAGAATATGCAAAGGCAATTAATAAAGGATAAAATAGGTGTGAAATATGAAAAGTACGAATACAACCCTTGTCTATATAGAAAAAGATAATAAATATCTTATGCTGCACCGCAATAAGAAAGCAAATGACATAAACGAAGGCAAGTGGATAGGTGTGGGCGGCAAATTTGAATTTGGTGAAAGTCCTGAAGAGTGCATGGAAAGAGAAGTTTATGAAGAAACAGGGTTATATGCAACAGGATATTTTTACTGTGGAATAGTTACCTTTGTTTCGGAATATCTTGGAAATGAAGATAAGAATGAAACTGAATATATGCATTTATTTAAAGTTACCGGCTTTGAGGGCGAACTTAAGGAATGTGATGAGGGCGAGCTGGTTTGGGTAGAAAAAGAAAAATTGCTGTCCCTTCCGCATTGGAAGGGAGATGAACTGTTTCTTTCGGTTATAAACAGTGCAGGAAAAAGATTCTTTTCTATGAAATTCAGCTATATTAATGGTAAGCTGTTAGAAGCTGTCTATGATGCTGTACCATGTTTTATTACGGATAATTTAATCCTTCGTCCTTGGGATTTGGATGATGTAGGTGATTTATATAAATATGCCTCAGATCCCTGCATAGGTCTTTCAGCAGGCTGGAAACCACATAGGTCAGTGGAAGAAAGCAGAGAAGTAATTGAAAATGTGTTTATGAAACCGGGGATTTATGCTATTATATATAAACCGACTAATGAAGTTATAGGAAGCATAGGCCTACATGCCGGGAATAAAGAAAGCAGAGGACTTGGCAATGATGAGAAGCAGGCAGAAATAGGGTACTGGCTGGCGAAACCTTATTGGGGAAACGGTTTTATGGTAGAAGCAGCAAAACCTCTTATAGAATTTGGTTTTTTTGACCTTGAATTGAATAGGATATGGATAGCATATTTTGATGGAAATCACAGGTCGATGAGGGTAGCAGAAAAGCTTGGTTTTGTTTATAGTCATTTTGCAGAACGGGTAAAAATAGAAGCACTTGGAGAGGACAAAAAGGAACATTACATGTTATTTACCAAGGAAGAGTTTTATAAGAAAAGCAGGCTGGAATATAGTTCGTTTATAGCCGGAAAGTCTGAAAAAGCATAAAATACAATTAATAGGCTGTACTTTTTCTATATATTAATATAGAATGAAGTACAGCCTATTTTTAGGTATAAAACAGGGAGGACAGAGCATGAAGAAGATTAAAATTGCATTTTTTGATATAGATGGTACTATTTTAAGGTTTGGAAAGCCGGATCTTACCCCAAAGACTAAAGAGGCACTTAATAAACTACAGGAAAATGGAATAAAAATCTGTATTGCGACAGGCAGACCCCTTGTAGCTATTCCTCAGTTTGAAGGGGTAGATTTTGATATGAAGATAGCTTTCAACGGTTCAGTTTGTTTGTTGGACAATGAGTTCATTGTAAATAAAATGATACCTGCCAAAGAGGTGTCGATAATTATAGAAAATGCAGCTAAGATGGGAAGACCGTTAGCGGTTGCTACAAGAAGTAGGATAGTGACAAATGGCTGTGATGATGCCTTAAGAGAATATTTTGAATTAGCAAGTCTTGATTCAACTCCTTCTGAGGAATTTGAGGACGCCCTTAAAGAGGATGTATATCAGTTTATGATGGGCTGTGTGGAGAGTGAATGGGATACCATTCTAGAGGGTACTCACAGTGCACAAATCGCTGCTTGGTGGGATAGTGCAGTGGATATTATTCCAAAAGACAGTGGCAAGGGAAATGCTATCAAAAAAGTGCTTGAACATTTGAACTTATCGTCTGAAGAAGTGATAGCCTTTGGTGACGGTGGAAATGATGTGGATATGCTTGAAGCTGTTGGTATAGGGGTTGCTATGGGTAATGCAGGTGATAATGTAAAGGCTGTTGCTGATGAAGTTTGTGGAAGTGTAGATGAGGATGGTGTGTATCATTATCTGAAAGCTAAGGGGTTAATTTAAGTTAAAAATTTAACGAAGTAAGCATTTTATTTTATTTGAATTAATAATTAGAAATCTATAATGAGGTTTTATGAAAATAGGATTTAAAATATCAAAAGAGCAAAAAAAGTTTTATAGGGCACTTTTTGCACTGGTTATTCCGATTACTATCCAGAATTTTATCAGTAGTGCAGTAAACTCAGCAGATGTGCTTATGCTGGGCTATGTAGGGCAGTCTGAGCTGGCAGCAGTCTCCCTTGCCAATCAGTTTCAGTTTTTGCTTTGGGGATTTTTCTTCGGAGTAACTTCAGGAGTTACCATACTTGCAAGCCAGTACTGGGGCAAGAGGGATACGAACTCTATTCAGGCTGTTATGGGAATTGCAATTAAGATTTCGGTAGTTGTTACAGCCATACTTTCAACCTGTGCAATACTATTTCCTAGTCAGTTAATGACAATATATACAGATGATGAAGTCCTTAGGCAGATAGGAGCATCTTATTTAAGAATCATAGGAATATCTTATCTATTGTTAAGTTTTTCACAGGTTTATCTTTGTGCAATAAGAAGCATGGAAAGGGTGAAATTAAGCACAACCATAAGCTCGATTGCACTTGGCTTAAATGTAGCACTTAATGCAGTATTCATCTTCGGCTTACTTGGTATGCCTAAGCTTGGAGTAATTGGAGTAGGTATTGCCACCCTTATTGCAAGAGTAGTGGAAGTATCTCTATGCATAGCTGATGCCGCTAAAGCAAAGATATTTAAGATAGATTTTAAGCTTATGTTTGGTCATCACAAACTGTTGTTTAAGGATTTTGTAAAATATGCAACACCGGCTTTAGCAAATGATTTTCTGTGGACACTGGCATTTTCTACTTATTCAATTATCATGGGACATATGAATGCAGATGTGGTTGCAGCAAGCTCGGTTGCTTCTACAGTGCGTGGGTTATGCTCAATTGCCTGCTTCGCTATGGCAGGAGGAGCTTCGGTGCTTCTTGGAATTAAAATAGGCGAGGGAAAGATGGAGGAGGCAAAAGAATATGCAACTCGTTCCTGTCATGCAACCCTTGGGCTTGGAGTTCTTACAGGTTTAATAATTTTGGCGGTTCGCCCTATAGTATTTATGAGTTTTACGCTTAGTGAACAGGCTTATGATTATCTGGATATTATGCTGATTATCAGTTCTTATTATGTAATAGGGCAGGCTATGAATACCCTGTTGATAGCAGGGATTTTCAGGGCAGGAGGAGATTCAAGATTTGGTCTTATCTGCGATACTATAACCATGTGGGTGGTTGCAGTTCCACTCGGATTTTTAAGTGCCTTTGTACTAAAACTGCCACCTATGGTTGTATATTTTATTTTATGTCTGGATGAATTTTGGAAAATTCCGGTTGTTTATAAGCATTACAGGAGTTTTAAGTGGCTTAAGAATATAACAAGGGAGTTGGAGTGAAAAATAACCATTTAAAAACGGGAATAATAATGGTATAATTATACCATTAGGAGGTGAAAACAATGCCACAAATAATACCGATAAAAGATTTAAAAAATACATCAGAAATTTCTGAAATGTGTCATAGAGCTACTGAGCCTATTTATGTTACCAAAAATGGTTATGGCGATATGGTTATTATGAGCTTAGATACTTATGAGGCTACCATGAAACAGCTTTCAATGTATAGAGATGTAGAAATATCTGAAAAACAGATAGAACAAGGTCAGGTGAAAGATGCGAGAGTAGCACTTGGAGAAATGAGGACAAAATATGAAAGCCGATAATCAAAATTTAGAAAATAAAAAAATTATTTTTGTCTTATTAGCTGTTATATTGTTTGGGGATATTTTAAGGATTAATGCTTTCTCTAATTCAGCCAAGAGGACTTGGTATGGGGTAGATATGACA
>NZ_JBQNBU010000125.1:0-4777 GCF_052169795.1 Catonella sp. | reverse complement strand
TAGCCATATTTTTTCTTACCGTATCATCGCTGAAATTTGCATAGCAATATTTACACCCATGTCCACAGCTGTTATAGGCTCCTATATCTGCTGTGATAAGGCAGGCACATTCTTTCCTGCCCGGTTTAAACTTATGTGCATCAAGTCTTGCACCAAGTGCTGTTTCGAAAGTTTTAAGAGTGGCACAACCGCTGCAGTCTGCTCCGTATTTACTTAATTCATCACCTTCCGCACAAGGCTTTATAATAAAACCGTATTTTCTTCCTATATCTGTAAAAGCTCTTCCAAGCTTTTCTCTGTCTGCCTTAGTTACCTGTTTAGCTTCCGGAAAATTCTTTTTCACCTTTTCAAATAAGTCTATGAAACTTATTACACAGGTTCCAGTGTAGCCCGAAAGTTCCTTTGCCATAACCTCAAATTCATATATATGCCTGTCTGCGCTGTACTCCTCCGAGATAAAAATCGGATCATAACGCCAGCCCACACAATTACTTCCAAGCCTTTCAGAAAGCTTCTTAAAGCCTTCCCTTACCTTCATCTTATCCGGAACTGCCGGCTCTATATCCCTGCCATAAGGAGTTATAGTAACAAACCAGTACTGCCCGTACGGATTTAATATATCCATTTTATCAAGCATAGGCAAAGGATTTTTGGTACAAAACGCAATTAAATCTACTACATCAGAATTTATGTTATATCTGGTAACCGCCTGCGGATTGTAAGGGTTTCTTACAAGCACATAGCCCTCTTTCACCCTGTTTACAAACCATTCACTGTAGAATGCAGGAATATCGGTGCGCTGACCTGTTTGGAGTATCATTTTAATCTTCCTTTATACTATCTATATAATCATCAATATCCTTAATGATATAATCATCTCCCATTGTATGCAGAGCTTCAAAATATTTGGTTATATAGTCATAGATACCATATTTTTCAAAGAGTTCTGCCACCTCAGAACCTGACAATCCTTTGAAATGACGGTATCTTTCTATACAATAAACCAGAAATTTACTCTCTTTACTCATTGTTATGCCTCCTCCGGATAAGAGTATGAGCCGGTTAAAAGTTCGTCCTGATACATAGTATATAAAGTTACCGGTCCATAATGCCATAACTTGGATTTTTCATCTGAAAGCTCTTTATACAGCTTTGATTTATAGAAAAGGCAAATTATTTTGTTCTCATCCAGATTACTATTTTTTGTGATTTGCTCAATAATCGGTGGCACGATGAGAGTCAACATTGCACTGAACTGATTTTCATTCATACAAGCTCCCTTCTTTCAAAACGTTCTCAGTTTTCAAAATAATAATAATTGTATCACATTTTACAGCTTATATTTAGTTCCCCTGCCATTACCTGTTACTGAAACATAATTTTTTCTTATTAAGTTCTTTAGTAAGGTAGTTACCTTTGATTTACCAAATGGTGTCATATCTGTAATTTCACTGATTGATTTCGGCATTGTTTTACTGAGCACTTCATATACTACCTTTTCATCCTCAGTAAGGTCTGCATTACCAATAACCGGTAATATAACCTTTATTGAATTGTCAAATATCTCAAATACAGGCTTTTTGTCACTATATTTATAAGCTTCCTGTATTCTCACAATTCCGGTTCCTAATATTTCTACAATATGAAGGCGATAAAATACATTGCCTAAAATAGGATTCCTTAATATAGATACATTTCCCTTAAGGTATTCCTCTTCTGAAATACCGGTAGGTAAGCCTCCGGGAGATGATATTTCAATTCTATCATCAAACATCATTACTCTAATCTGTGCGTTTACATCCCATGTTCTATGTATTAATGCATTTGCAATTGTTTCTCTGAAAGCTTCTTCCGGAATTTTTTCTACCTTTTTTCTCTCTATTCCCTGAATCTCTTCATACTGATAATAATCCCTATATATCCGGACTGCTTTTTCCAACTCTTCCAGTACTGACTCATGTTCAAATGTTACGCGTTTTAATATTATACTTATGCTCTCACCAAATCTGGCTATGTCAATTCCCGGAAATTCATTTTCATCCGCCAACAATGCTGCTGCCTGTTTATATCCATCTGAATCACTGTATAAATTCAAAGTTTTAAGAACATCCTTATTCAGTGATTTAATGCCTATTTCCTGTTTTGCTCTTTTCTCCAATATTTTAAAAGAAAGTTCCTGATTATCTGCAGGCAGTTCCTCATAATTTATATTTTTTCCCTGTAAAATCAGTCTGGTAAGTTCCAATTCATCAACTTCAATAGTAGCTGTGTCATTTCTCCTATATGCCTTAGACTTATATGTATATGGCTTATTCCGACCGGCTTCCACTGTAAGAATTACAGTTTTATCAGACTCCTGAACCACCAATTCATACTGTGGTTGTGGGCGAATTGTATCATTAATTTTATTTTCTATGTCAAGACACGACTGTACCGGATCTTTAAGTCCTATCACTTCGCCATTATCAGCCACACCAAATCTAATCTGCCCACCTTCATAATTTGCAAAAGCACTGACTGTTTTTAAAAAAGTATTGGTTATATCTGATTTAAATTCTAATTTCTTTGTTTCTTTCATAGCTGACCTCCAATATTTACGATTATATTTTAACTTAATTCAATCGTATTTTCAATCGTAAAAATTTACGACCGAATTTACGACCGTTATAAATCGTAAATCAGTCAATTACTCCAATCGCTTTTTTATATCATTTACAGATACATCGCCTATCAATACCAGTGAAGCACTATAATCTTCATTACATAAAATTACTTCCTTATCCTTAGGAAAATACCCTCTAAGCCATATAATAAATTTTGCAAAGTCTTGTAATCTGTCACTCGAATTAAAATAATCTATTGCAAATGTACACCTGCTTTTATGCATGCTTAATTCAAACTGATATTTACCTGAATAATTCTCCCATCGAATATCATACAATCCGCCGCGAACTTCAGCAGTAACACCGGGATACTTTTCCTCAATATCCTCATTAAATTTTACTGTATCAAAATCATATTTTTCTTCACCATTCATAGAAATAAAATATGTAACTGACATGCGATGCCTCCAAATTTAAATTTATCATTTTTTCTTACCTTTGATATATCCACAAATAAAACAATAACATACCGATTACAGGAGTCATAACTAACGATTTATCAGCCATCCGACAACTATAGGAACTAAAGTCAGTAAAACTAATTTTGATTTTTTCAAAGTATCTTACATTAAGGCTAGTCATCATAATGTCCACGACAAGAAAATATAAGCACAGTATTGTTTTTAACCATATATACAAGTCTATGCTCTTTATTAATACGCCTGCTCCAAAGGCCACTCAGATTTTCTTTAAGTGGTTCCGGCTTACCTAAACCTTCAAACGGACTACGAACTATATCCTTTACAAGTTTATTTATCTGTTTTAAAACCCTCTTATCTTGATGCTGCCAATATAAATAATCTTCCCACGCATCAAAATCCCACTGCACTTGTGACACTTGCATAATTAGTCCTCCAGTAATTCATGTTCTGCAAATTTAAGCTTTCCAGCTTTGTATTCTTCCATTTTTTCCTCTAAATACCTGATATTACTCTCCGAATAAAACGGATCTGCTGTTATCTCAAACGGAATCCTTTTTTCTCTTCCTACTTTTTTAGCAAATATCTTAAATGCTGCACTCATAGAAATTCCCATTTCTGAACAAGCCTCTTCCATACTTTTCTTAATATCTGCATCTAATTTAAAATTCACATTAACTACCTGTGCCATAATAATTACCTCCAAATTTTTATATTATGTTTATAGTATAAGCTTAAATAAAGAAAAAGTAAAGAAAACTGCCCCACCTTTTATGGCGAGGCAGATATTCATTTTAATAATAATCAGTTCTATTAACCACTATATTTATTGTATCTTCATATATTTTTCATTTGTGCTGGTCAGCTTGTTATAGTAATCATCATATCCTTTACTAAATTTCCTGATAAGCGGAATTGCAATATCATAGTAATTATTCTCCTGGATATATTTTTGCAGCTTATCCTGAATTTGCTTCATCAGGCTATTTGAGTATTCATCACTCCTTTTAAATTCTTCATATTTTTCTACAAAGTCTTTATTCTCAGCCCACCATTTTTCAAAATTTTCTACTGCTTTGATTTTAGCATCAGAGACACCTTTTAAATCAGCAAGTTTGATGTCAGAAGTATTCTTTTCAATATATTTCTGTTCTTCTTCAGATAGTTCAAACTGTGGTAAGTTATCCAGGTATTTTACATACTTAATATAAGCAGATTTGCTGTCCTCACTCAAGGGTTCATTTAAAAATGGCTGATACGCACTAAATATCATCATTCCAAAATAGCCGGGAAAGGCTCTTTCAAGTTTCTCATAAATGGTTTCTTCATTTTCAAGAATGGCTAATTTTTCTTGAATAATATTGTCCTCTTCTCCCTTAACTATTAGCTCCAGAATATCCTTTCTCTTTTCTTGAATTTCTAACTCATACTGTTTCTTTCGAAGCGTAGCTGATAAGGTATTCAAATCCGAATTCAATACATTTTCAATTTCAGCTATATTTAAACCCACTTTTCTGTACAGAGATATCTTGGTTAAGATTTGTAGGTCTTTCTCGCTATAGTCTCTATAACCATTCTCCGACTTCTTTGGGTTAATCAAGCCTCTTTCTTCATAATACTCTATTGCCTTTCTTGTCAAACCGGACAATTTCTGAATTTCATTTCTTAACATAGCCATCACCTCCTGCCTACAAT
>NZ_JBQNBU010000124.1:0-4790 GCF_052169795.1 Catonella sp. | reverse complement strand
TTTTTATCTTCAGGTTGTGGTGAGTCTTCGTCGAAGTCATTCTTCACCTCCGATTCTTGTATTTATATTCCTATTATTTCTTTTATTTGGTGCTCTTTTCTATTGTTTTTCGATTGTTATTTTTCTGCTTCTATTTCTTCTAGATTTATTCCTCTTAGCTTTCTTTTTAGTATGCTTTCTATCATATCTAGTCTTATTACTACTGCATCTTCTTTGCTTTCTTTTATGTAAAATAGCGGGTTATGTTTTACTTTTTTTAAATCTATTTTACATTTTTCTATATTAGTTTGGTTTTCGTTTAACCTACTATCTTGGGTTAAGCTGTTTATTCTTGGTATTAGTGGTATTTTATATACCTTAGTTTGGTTTCCTATTATGTCTACTATTGTTATGTCTTTTGTTGCTAGTTTTGGCATATACATTTAATTGTATATTACTTTGTTTTACTTTGCAGTCGCATTTCTTCCAGATAAAATTCTAATTTTTATGATATTTGTTGTGTGTACTCTTTTACTGAAACCTTACATTTATTTGTTTTTATTTTGTCATATACATACGGTATAGACAGTATAGTATAATTTTCTCTAAACAATCTTTTTAATATAAATAAACTCAGTATATAGTTTTAATTATATTACATTAGATCTTCAAAGTTTTATTGTTATAGTATACTTAAATTTATACATTCAACCGACTAGCAAATTTTTCTACAATTTCATATATATCTCTTTTTCGTGCGAGAGATTGTAGCCATGTATCAGGAATTGAGCTAATCCCATAAAAAATTCCAGCTAGTCCTCCAATTATTGCTGCTATTGTATCTGTATCTTCTCCAAGATTAATTCCTTTTAATACAGCCTCTTTATAATTATCAGTTGTTATAAATGCCCAAAGTGAAGCTTCTAACGTATCAACTACATATCCAGTAGATTTTATTTCATCTTGCTTATATATTGCAATATTACCATCTAATATTCTTTTGTAATTATTCATCTCTTCATTATAATCTTTATAGCAATATTTATCTATAAAGTTTATTGTTTGCCTATAAGCATCACTTTTACTATTACCTTTGATCAAATTTATAGCATACTCCACATATATAATGCATGCTAATTTTGAGCGATTGTGTGCATGAGTTAATGAAGAAACATCCTCTATTATTTTTATTTTTTCCATAGGTGGAGTTTCTTTCAAGTAATATGCTAATGGTAATACTCTCATGAGTGAGCCATTTCCATTATCCATCTCTGTATTACCACCACATTCTATAGGATTTTCTCCTTTTAACATTTTTTCTATTGATAGTCTTGTAGAATTTCCAATATCAAACAATTTTCCGTATGGTGTTAAATATCCCTCAGTATAATATTTTATAAACTTCTCACTCAATCCATCTAAATAATATCCTTCAGTTATGTTTTCCAATAAACATAATGTTAATGATGTATCATCAGACCATGTTCCATATGGTTGATGGTATGTACCATATGCTCTCATCTCTTTTACTGGATCAATTTTTCTTTCTTCTCTTGTAGAAAACTCAACTGGAACTCCTACTGCATCACCTACTATAAATCCAAATATTCCAGAAAAAATAGTTCCTTTTTCTCTTTTTTCAAAATCAAATATTATTGGATTAAAATGCTTAAATTCTGGACATTCTTTTTTCGGAAAAACAACATATTTTGGCTTTTCATTACTGCCTTCATATTTTTTACAATGAAATACATTACCTTTAATAAAATATTTACACATTTCACACATAGGTGCAGATACCGTTGCTCCACCATTTTTATAAGACTCGATATCAGCCTTCCATCTTTCGACCAATGTCCATTGTCTTAGTTTATGTTCCATTTTTCGCTCCTAATTTAACAATTTAACTATAATCTTTAATACACCATCTTCCACTTTTGCATCAGTAATAACAATTTCTTGTTCAGATTTAAATAATGTTTCTGACTCAGGATATTGACTAATCGGAGATATATCCAAGCCCTTAGAGCCTTTTGGTGCTTCAATTGTCATATGCATATTTTCTAAAAACGTTTCTTCAGCTACAGAATTATTCATACTTGTGCTCATGAACCCTTTTTCATTAATAGTTTTTCCCAGTAAATTTTTTGGATCTAGGTTTTTATATTCACCTAAAGCTTCTATTGATGTGCCTCTATACAAAGTCATATTATTTGGTAAGCTTGCCCTATCTAGAGCTGTTTTTAGTTTTTCAGTTATCATTTTATTATCATCTGTCATAATATCTAAACCACGTAATGAATCATTTATATTTCGATAATTATCTCCAGTATATTTTATTAATGCATATATTTCTTCTGAATCTAATTCGGCTACATTTCTTACGGTTTTTGAGAAATTAGAAGTAGCCTCTTTTCTTCCCTCAAAAATCACATCGTCAGTATTACTAGCTATTAATTTTGTTTCTTTTGTAGCTGCTTTTTCTACACTTTCTTTTCCTAATGTATCATCAATTTTACTTGCAGAAAAAGCTAATCTTCTGGTATGATTTTTTTGTATATGGTTAATACCTTGAGTTCAAAACCCCATATGATACTAACTTACATAAGAAAGTGTAGTATTAGTTTTCATTGTAAAAATTTTTGCATAAGGTAGTAGCATAAATTTCTTTTCAAGATATATGCTACAATTCTCAAAGTAAATTAGTATGAAGTTTATTATTCAACTGTTTTGCACTTAGCTTGACAATTCAAAAACATGAAAAAAGGCAGAATCTTTTCAATTCCTGCCTATTTATATAAATACTGAAGGGCGGTACTATGTGTGTCCCTGATAATCATATATTTTATAATTGTGTTATAGACATTCTTTCTACATAATAATTATCTAAATCAACTCTAAAATTCCAGTCGTTTCTTCCATACTTATCCACAGTTGCATCACTATTTCCTCGACAAACTACTATTATTTTATCACCAAAATTTTGGGTAAAATAATAAGTATAACCACTAGGATTAATAATATTTGATATTATATTTCCTTCATTATCCAAAATAATTAATTTTCGTTCATCTTCTTTAATCCCTGTTAGAGCGACTATCTTTTTATCTTTTTTACTATACTCAACTGATATCAAATAATCTAAATGAATACTTTTATTAATCCCAATCATTATTTCACTGCTTTTTGGCACATAAGACAAAATCAAATCTCCATTAATGTCATACAGAGAAAATGCTATTTCTCCGTCGTTGCTTTTTAATTTCAACATTACCATTTCACTACCATATTCATACGCATACATCATATTATAATCCTGTATTACTATATCTTTGCAATTTAATGTCCACTTTACTATACCATTTTTCCTATCTGTTAAAATATTCATCTAACACCTCCACTTTAATCAACCCAAAATTCATCTACTATATGAATATAGTCCTCTCTATTAATACCATGATCCAATCCTGAGAATAAATCATACTGCGTAATAGTCATATCACCTGGCAAATAAGAATCTATTGTTAAATCAACCTGTGGACCTACAGGTCCTTCTAAAACATTTAGGCTAATGCCATCATTAACCTCAAATTCTCTTATAACATTGCATGTTTTCTTCCAATCAGATTTTACAGCCAAATTTTCTCTAACAAATTGAGTACTTATTATTTTTTCTTTAACACCAAAACCTCCTATCATATTATTAGGAGCATCATTTTGTACAGCCATATAAAATCTATCTCCTGATTGTAGTAATTTAGGAGTTCCTGACTTTCCAATAGGCCAAGGTGACATTTCATTCACTAATTTAAAATAATCATCAATAGTTTTATCCGGATTAGCCACTGAAAATGCCTTCCAAGTATTATCTGACCCTATCCCCTTTTCTCTCCAATATTCACTATACCTAGCAGATTCTTTTGGTAACATTAAATCTCCTGAATAGCTATTAAAAGATTTGTTTACCTCAAAAGAAACTACATCATTAGTATTATTAGCTATTAATTTTGTTTCTTTTGTAGCTGCTTTTTCTACACTTTCTTTTCCGGAACCTGTCACTATGTCTTTAAAATTTTTCTTAAAGTTTGACAAAAAGTTTTTGCTTTCTTTTCCTAATGTATCATCAATTTTACTTGGAGAAAAAGCTAATCCTTCTGGTATGACTTTTTTTACACCTCGATTGAATGTATCAACTACTGGTTTAAATATTTTCTTTATTTGTTTTCCTACTTTTTCTTTTACTACTTTGTAGGCTTGTGTGCTTCCAATCTTTCTTGCTACTCCATCTAGTACTCCTGCTGTTACCATTGATACGAAGAAATCTCGTATCATATCTTCTGCTGTGTTTTTTTCTCCTTTTAGTTTTCTGTCTGCTATTCCTTCTGCTACTCCTCCTACTCCTATTCCTATTAATTTTCCTCCTGGTATTACTCCTCCTATAGCTCCCGTCACTGCTCCTCTAAATGCTGCAGATGTATATTCTCCTATGTCACTTACTTCTCCTCTTTTTATATCTCCTACTGCTTGTATGCCTAATAATGTAATTCCTCCCAGTAACGCTCCTGCTATTGTTCCTGTAAATGCAGCTGATGCGGTTGCTGTTGTTATAGCTCCTAGTGCTGCTAATGCTGCTCCTCCTGTTGCTACTGTCGCAGCTGCTACTGCCGTTACTGCTCCTACTACTGCTAGTCCTGCTAATATATTTTTTGCGAACTTTCCTATATCAAATTCTTCTTTTGGTGGAGCATCTTCTATCTGTGGGTATGCTGCTTTGTCTGTTCCTGTTGCTTTTGTTTGGGTTTTGGCTTTTT
>NZ_JBQNBU010000123.1:0-4856 GCF_052169795.1 Catonella sp. | reverse complement strand
TATGAAAGAGAATTATTTTGATACAGTAGCAGACAAGTGGAATACACCACAGAGACAGAGTACAAACGAACATATTAAAGAGATTATTTTGGATGGTTTTGAAGAAAGCAGTATCTCCGATATGAAGGCACTTGAGATAGGTGCAGGCGATGGTATGTTGGCTATGCTTCTTTCAAAACATTTTAATAAAATAGACTGTGTAGACAGTTCAGAGGGTATGAGAGAAGAGTGTTTAAGAAATAAAGAAAAATTTTCAGCAAATAATATTTTTGTTTATGATGAAAGCTTTCTTGAGAATACAACTGAAAAATATAATCTCATATATAGTCATAAAGCTTTTCATCATATTGTTGATGTAGCAGGTGAATTAAAGCTTTTAAAAGAAGTTGTTGCAACAGGAGGAAAACTATATCTTATAGACTTCTGTACAATTCCGGCAGAATTTCATAAGGATTTTCCAAATTTTGATGGACATGATGGGTTTTCAAAGGAAGAAATACATACTTATTTTGAGAATACAGGTTGGAAACTGACTAACTACGAAATAATTAGACATGGGAAAAAAGACGATATAGAATATGAAGTGTTTTTGGCAGTGGGAGAACCAAAGTAAAAAATTAATCTATAACAGATAAGAGCTTTTGGCTATAATTATAGCTGAAGGCTCATTTTTTAATTTATAAGAAATTTCTTATTAAATAAAATCTCTCCATATAGTTATTGGTAAGTTCAAATCCGTAAAAAAATAAAACTACTATAGTAGTGTTGACAAATTCACAAGACTGTGGTAGTGTAAAAATACAAACTACTGTAGTCTTGTAAATGGAGGTAATAATGATGGATGTTAAATTATTTGATTCGGAATTAAAGATAATGAATGTATTATGGAAAGAAGGTGATACTACAGCCAAACATATTTCAGATGTGTTAAAAGAAGAGACAGGCTGGAATATGAACACTACCTATACTTTAATAAAAAGGTGTATAAAAAAAGGTGCTATAGAGCGTTCGGAGCCTAACTTTATGTGCCATGCCCTTATAGCAAGGGAAGAAGTACAGGTAGCAGAAGCAGGAGAACTGCTTGATAAGATATTTGACGGAGCAGTGGACAAAATGTTTGCAGCTCTAATAGGTGGAAAGAAACTTTCGAAAGATGAAAGAAAAAACTTAAAAGAGCTGGTTAATAAGCTGAAATGAGGTGAAGTATGAACCTTTTACAAATGAGTTTGTCAGGGGCTGTGCTTATAGTTGCTATCATAGTAATAAGAGCATTGTTTTTGCACAAATTACCTAAAAAGACCTTTACAATACTATGGACTTTGGTGCTGATAAGGCTTTTACTACCATTTTCAATACCTTCATCCTTTAGTATATATTCTTGGTTTCCAAGTATAAATTCTGCCGGGGAAAGTTATATAGCAGATAATAATACATCTGAAAAAGTAAAAAACTCAGTGTTTTCAAAAAATATAAAAGAAACTGTTATAAAAGAAAGTAATACGAATAAGCCATATAATTATATAAAGTATAATAGGGCTGAAGACTTTGAAAAAACAATTTTTCCACCAAATGAAGCAATAAGATTTGTGGGTATGATAGTAGGAATTATAATTTTCCTTTTTCTATACATTAGAAATATGAGGGAGTTTAGAACTTCTTTGCCAATAAACAATGCCTTTATTAAAGATTGGCTTGTTAAACATAAGCTGAAAAGGAAAATTTCCATAAGATATTCTGATAGGATTTCTACACCGCTAAGTTATGGGATTTTTAGGCCTGTGATACTCCTTCCCAAAAATCTTGATTTGAGAGATACCGGACTTTTAAGTTACATTTTAACACATGAATATGTGCATATAAAAAGATTTGATATTATAACCAAAATGTTTCTTATAGCGGCACTTTGTGTTCATTGGTTCAATCCGACAGTATGGGTTATGTTTATGCTGTTTAACCGTGACATAGAATTATCCTGTGATGAAGCTGTTGTGAGAATCTTTGGTGAAAAAAGCAAGGAAGCATACGCGTATGCACTTATTGATATGGAGGCAAAGAAGGGCAAGTTTATGCCGCTTTGCAGTAACTTTAGTGATAATGCAGTTAAAGAAAGGATAATATCGGTTATGAAGATAAAGAAGATTTCATTATTTATGATATTGTTTGCAGTGATATTTGTAACAGGAACTACTGCTGTATTTATGACTTCTGCAAAAGAAAAGGAGAATGAAAGTATTTCAGGAATAGATTATAAGAAAATTGATGATTTAAAATTTAAGGATTATGAAAAAATGTCTGTTGCAGCATATTCGGATAAGGTGCTTAAGGCTGTTGACAGTGAAGAATATGCAGAAGCCTTGGATAAGATTGCAAATAATAAAGAATTCTATGAAAAAAGAAATATAGATGAGAAAGCACGGTTCTTTAATTATGTACTTTCACCTATCCTTGCAAGAAACTGGAAATATGGAATAATTAGTGGAAATATTGAAATAAATAATAATCTATATCAGGTAGAGTATGCACTTAATGTTGAAATATTAAACCCTGAAAAGCTTAAGGTAGGAGAATATATGAATGCCATAGAAAGCATTGATTCAGGTGTAAATTTATTAAAAAACAATCTGACTAAAAAAGAAGTGAAAAATGCTAAAGAGGTGAGTGAAAAATTTAGAACAGGGTTAATTAAAATTTCAGAAAAATTAAGCAATGATAATTTAATAATAACCTTAGAAGGTATTTCGGAAATAGAAGAAGTTTCGGAAATGGTAAGTGAAAAAAATAATGAGTTAGAAAGTGATGAAATTGCTGTAGAGAAAGTAGATGGCAAAGCTGAAACTAGAAGCTTTAAGTCTGCAACTAAGGAAGATTATGACTCATTATTTAACGCTCTGAAAAAGCCTGATTACAAGAATATGAAGTTGGAGGACTTTAATAAAAGATTGGCAAAATGGGCTTCCGCAGATGATGATAGAATGCGTATGGACAGGATAAATGATGACATAAATTATGAAAATTTTGCGGTAAATCTGACAGATGAAGAAAGGGAGTTTGTCACAACAACCATAAATTTCTCAGGACTTGAAAATGCAAAAAAATTCAAGGCATTATATACAAAAGGGAAGGAAGAGCTGCCGGTTATCAGTATAGGCTTTAGTGAAGCTACAAAAGTAGGAGATGGAAGATATGAAAGCTACGATTGCAGTTATTCATTTTCATACAAGATAAAAGAAAAAGATAAAATTACAGTGGCTGAAAGGGATAATGCGGTAAGAGGCTTTATGCTTGCAGCCGGAAAGATTTGGAGTAATCCGGAGTTTAGCGATTTATCGAAAGTAGATAAGGAAGATATTATTAAAAAGCTAGGTGAGACAGCTAAAGAGCATAGTAGAGATAAAGTTAGTTTTAATATCTTAGAAGACCAACTTGTTTTTGATAAGATAAATGAAACAATAAGATGATTTTCTTAATAACAGTATGTAATCCCTGATTTTGTCTGATGGAATAAGAGGACAGGATTGGGGAGTTTTTATTTAATGAATATCGAATAAAATACATTATTTTTAATGCTGAATTTTATCGACTATAATCGAAATGATATCATAATACTAAAATTTATCGACTATAATAGAAACTTGGTTTGATTTTTAGGGTTTTATCGATTATAATAGATAAAAGGAGGTGGCTCAGATGGAGAATAAAAACTATGTAAATAGAATAAGGTATATTGACAAATTGAAACAGTTTATTGATAAACCTGTAATTAAAGTGTTGACAGGTATGAGGAGAGTTGGGAAATCAACACTTTTAACTATCGTTAGAAATGAAATTTTAAGCAATATTCCTGAAGAAAATAAGATATATTTAAATTTTGAAAATATAGAACTATTTGGGATAAATGAAGCAGGAAAATTGCTGGAATATATAAAACCGTTACTTAAAAAAAATGAAAAGCAATATATTTTTTTTGATGAGATACAGCTTGTGAATGATTGGGAGAAGGTTGTTAATGGGCTAAGACTGGATGAAAATTATGATATATATATAACCGGTTCTAATTCTACTCTTATTTCAGGTGATTTAGCAACTTTACTTGCAGGGAGATATGTTGAATTTGAAATACAGCCATTTACCTTTAATGAATTTATAGAAGCATTTGAAGGTTTGGAACTATCAAATGAAGAATATTTTAATAATTACATAAAAGTTGGAGGTATGCCGTTTTTAAAATATTTTAATCTTGATGAAATACCTAGTTTAAAGTATCTGAGTGATGTTTATAATACTGTATTGATTAAAGATGTTTTACGCTATAACAATGTAAGAGATGTGGACTTATTTGAGAGAATACTCACTTATATTTTGGAAAATATAGGCAATACATTTTCGGCTAACAGCATAAAAAAATATCTTAAAAGTGAAGACAGAAAAATTTCTGTTGATACCATACTTAACTATTTGGAATATTGCAGAAATGCATTTATTATAAAG
This sequence comes from Catonella sp., assembly GCF_052169795.1. Lineage (GTDB taxonomy): Bacteria > Bacillota > Clostridia > Lachnospirales > Lachnospiraceae > Catonella. The sequence continues at coordinate 368 of NZ_JBQNBU010000123.1, read as the reverse complement.
AAAGTTTCAAGATATGATACGGTAGGTAAAAAGATACTTAGTGTAGATGAAAAATATTATCTTACAGACCATGGCTTTAGGCAGGCAAAAGGCTTTTCAAATACTAAAGATATAGAAAGAACACTTGAAAATATCGTTTGTATAGAACTGATTTCAAGGGGATATAATTTAAAAATAGGGAAGGTAAAGGACAAAGAAATTGATTTTATAGCGGAAAAGGATGGGACCTTGTGCTATTATCAGATTTCTTATCTTATGGAAAATGAAGATACAAGAGAAAGAGAGTTTGGTATTTATAATTTAATAGAAGATAATTTCCCTAAATATGTTTTGTCAATGGACAAGATTGATTTTAGCAGGGATGGTGT
>NZ_JBQNBU010000122.1:0-4899 GCF_052169795.1 Catonella sp. | reverse complement strand
GATACTTCTCCTTGGTACAAGCTTCCACCTGAAAAACGTCCTGAGGCAGGACTACTTAAAATAAGGAAGGAACTGGGGCTTTATGCAAATATAAGACCTGCTATTTTGTTTGATGAATTAAGAGCTGCCTGCCCGTTAAAGGAGTCTACAGGAGAAAAAGGCTTTGATTTTGTTATATTCAGAGAGCTTACAGGTGGGCTTTATTTTGGAGAGAGAAGCACTACAGTTGTAGAAGGAAAAAGAAAAGCGATAGATACCTTAGTATATACAGAAGATGAGATAGAAAGAGTGGCAAGAAGAGCTTTTGAGGCTGCGTCAAAAAGAAAAAAAGAGGTATGCAGTGTAGATAAGGCAAATGTACTGGATTCTTCAAGGCTCTGGAGACAGGTAGTTTCTGAAGTGGCTAAAGATTTCCCGGAAGTCACACTTACCAACATGTTGGTTGATAACTGTGCTATGCAGCTTATAGCCAATCCTGCTCAGTTTGATGTAATCCTTACTGAAAATATGTTTGGAGACATACTTTCTGATGAGGCAAGTATGGTGACAGGTTCGCTGGGAATGCTTCCTTCAGCTAGTCTTGGAGAAGGAAAATTCGGTCTTTATGAGCCAAGCCATGGTTCAGCTCCTGATATAGCAGGACAGGATAAGGCAAATCCTATTGCAACAATAATGTCGGCAGCGATGATGCTTAGATATTCCTTTGGACTTGATGCGGAAGCAGATAAAGTTGAGGAAGCGGTTAAGACTGTACTTAAAAAGGGCTACAGGACAGGTGATATTTACAGTGAAGGAAAGATGCATATTGGCTGTAAAGAAATGGGAGACAGGATAGCGGCTGAGATTGAAAAATAATATTTTCTAACTCCAAATTATTGTGGTTAAATTATATACGGGAATCTGACAACAACCCTCATGTATTTAGAGGTCTGTAACTTTGGCATGAATAATTTTGATAATCAGTTAAATTAATGATACAAGTGTCAAAAGTATAAAAACCGATTGATGCTCGATTGTAAGGGAATTTATTATCTTTTGATATGCAAAAAATGAGCAGATTACGAATTTTTTGCAAGGTTTTATGATAGTAACAAGAAAGGAAATAATAAATGAGAAGTGATAACGCAAGAGCCGGTATGAAGCAGGCACCGGCAAGGAGCCTTTTCAACGCACTGGGCTTTACAGCGGAAGAAATGAGGAAACCTATAGTTGGTATAGTAAGTTCATATAATGAAATAGTACCGGGACATATAAACTTAGATAAAATAGTTGATGCAGTAAAGCTGGGAGTTGCAGAGGCAGGCGGAGTACCTGTGGTTTTCCCTGCTATTGCGGTCTGTGACGGCATAGCTATGGGGCATATAGGAATGAAGTATTCTCTTGTAACAAGAGACCTTATAGCAGATTCAACTGAATGTGTGGCTATGGCTCATCAGTTTGATGCCATGGTTATGGTACCTAACTGTGATAAGAATGTACCGGGACTTCTGATGGCAGCAGCAAGGGTGAATATACCTACAGTTTTTGTTTCAGGCGGTCCTATGCTTGCCGGAAGGGTTAATGGCTGTAAAACCAGTCTTTCCTCTATGTTTGAAGCGGTTGGAGCTTATGCAGCAGGAAGCTTAAGTGAAGAGGATGTACTTGAATATGAAAACAAAGCCTGTCCTAGCTGTGGTTCCTGCTCAGGTATGTATACAGCAAATTCAATGAACTGTCTTACAGAGGCTCTCGGAATGGGGCTTCGTGGCAATGGAACTATACCGGCAGTTTATTCTGAGAGAATAAAACTTGCAAAACACGCAGGTATGGCAGTTATGGAAATGTTCAGGCAGAATATAAGACCTCGTGATATAATGACAAAAGAAGCTATTATTAACGCACTTACAGTAGATATGGCTTTGGGCTGTTCTACAAATTCAATGCTTCATTTGCCTGCGATTGCACATGAAATAGGCTTTGATTTTGATATAGCCTTTGCTAATCCGATAAGTGAAAAAACACCTAACCTCTGTCACCTTGCACCTGCGGGACATACTTATATGGAGGACTTAGACGAGGCAGGCGGTGTATATGCGGTTATGAAGGAACTTGCAGATATAGGGCTTATAAATACCGAATGTATGACAGTTACAGGCAAGACTATAGGTGAAAATATAAAACATGCTTACAACAGAGATGAAGAAGTTATCAGACCTGTAAGCAACCCATATAGTAAAACAGGCGGACTTGCGGTACTTAAGGGAAACCTTGCACCGGATGGAAGTGTGGTTAAGCGTTCTGCAGTTGTAGAAGAAATGATGGTGCATGAAGGTCCTGCTAGGGTATTTGAGTCCGAAGAAGAAGCTATAGAGGCGATTAAGGGAGGCAAGATAGTACCCGGAGATGTGGTTGTTATAAGATATGAAGGGCCTAAGGGCGGACCGGGTATGAGGGAAATGCTCAATCCTACCTCAGCGATAGCAGGTATGGGACTCGGCTCTACAGTAGCCCTTATTACAGACGGAAGATTTTCAGGAGCTTCAAGAGGCGCATCTATCGGACATGTTTCACCGGAGGCGGCAGTAGGAGGGCCTATAGCCCTTGTTAAAGAAGGAGACATAATTTCTATCAACATACCTGAGATGACACTTAATATGAAGGTGTCAGATGAGGAGCTTGAGGAAAGAAGAAAAGCTTGGAAACCTAAGGAAATGGGAGAAATCACAGGTTATCTTAAGAGGTATCAGGCTATGGTTACATCAGGAAACAGAGGAGCTATTCTTGAAGTGCCTAAGATGTAATATGAATAATTATTTTTTTATTTGATTGGTGTTGGAATTTATAATATACTTAATTATGATACAAGTGTCAAAAGTATAAAAATTCTGTGCAAGCTTGCTTGCAAAAGAATTTATTATCTTTTGACACGCAAAAAATATGAGTAAGTAGCCATTTTTTGCAAAAAAATGAGCGGATTACGAATATTTTTACAAGGATTGCGGATGTGAAGCCGAAGCAATCCTGTATCATTGGGTGTCAAATACTTTTGACGCCCACATCAAATTATAATTGTTTCAGGGTAATATATCATTATTATATTTATAATATTTGATATATAATCCGGAGTTAACAAATTTAGAAAGAGGAGAATTTATGGCAGAACTTAATGGATCACAGATTCTTGTTGAATGTTTGAAGGAGCAGGGAGTAGATACTATTTTCGGATATCCGGGTGGAGCAGTTCTAAATCTTTATGATGAGCTCTATCGTCATCAGGATGAAATAAAGCATATCCTTACTTCTCACGAGCAGGGAGCTGCACATGCGGCTGACGGATATGCGAGAGCTACAGGTAAGGTCGGAGTCTGCCTTGCTACCAGTGGACCTGGAGCTACTAACCTTGTAACAGGTATTGCAAATGCTTATATGGATTCAGTTCCTATGGTTGCAATTACCGGTAATGTAGGCACCAACCTTCTTGGTAAGGATTCTTTTCAGGAAGTGGACATAGCAGGCGTAACCATGCCTATTACAAAGCATAACTTTATTGTAAAAGATGTAAAAAAGCTTGCAAAAACAATAAGAAGAGCATTTAAAATAGCTTCAACCGGCAGACCGGGACCTGTGCTTATAGATATAACAAAGGATGTAACAGCTAATAAATGTGAATATAAAAAGGAAGAAATAAAGAAGGTAGAAAAGAAAAAAATAGGGGATAATTTCACTGATAAAGAGCTTGATAAGGCAGCAGAGATGATAGCGAAGGCTAAACGTCCTGTTATTTTCATAGGTGGCGGAGCTATTATTTCAGAGGCACATAAAGAAATTAAAACTTTGGTAGATCTTATGGATGCCCCAGTTTGCGATTCTCTTATGGGAAAAGGTGCATTTGATGGCACAGACAAGCGTTATATGGGAATGATAGGTATGCATGGCACTAAGACCGCAAACTTCTCGGTAACAGAATGTGACCTTTTAGTCGTACTTGGAGCAAGATTCTCGGATAGAGTTACAGGCAATACCAAGAGTTTTGCAAAGAGGGCTAAAATCCTTCATATAGATATAGATCCTGCTGAGATAAACAAGAATATAAAGGTTGACCTCAGCATTGAAGGCGATGTTAAGGATGTGCTTAAGGAGCTTAATAAGAAGCTAAAGAAGCAAGACCATGAGGAATGGATGGAGCATATAGCTGAGATGCAGGCAAAATTCCCACTCAGATATCATGAAAATGAACTTACCGGTCCATATTTTATAGAAGAGCTTTACAAACTTACCAAGGGTGAGGCAATTATTTCTACAGAAGTAGGACAGCACCAGATGTGGGCTGCACAGTTCTACAAGTATAGTAAACCAAGAACACTGCTTACCTCAGGTGGTCTTGGAACTATGGGCTATGGTCTTGGAGCTTCTATAGGAGCACAGATAGGTTGTCCTGATAAGCAGGTTATTAACCTTGCGGGAGATGGCTGCTTCCGTATGAACATGAATGAGCTTGCAACAGCAGCACATTATAATGTACCTATAATTGAAGTTGTATTCAATAATAATGTACTCGGTATGGTTAGGCAGTGGCAGACACTTTTCTATGGTAAGAGATATTCACAGACCATGCTTTCTCAGGATATAGACTATGTTAAGCTTGCTGAGGCAATGAGCATAACTGCTTTTAGAGTTACAAAGAAAGAGGAAGTAGAGGAAGTTATAAAGAAGGCTCTTAAGGCTAAGGGGCCTGTATTTATAGAGGTAGTAATAGACAGGAATGAAAGTGTATGGCCTATGGTTCCTGCCGGTGCTACTCTTGAGGAGACCTTCTCTGAGGAGGATGTAAAAGAAAAGGAAGCTAAGGCTAAGAAGTAAGCAAATTTGAAGTTGTAGGGCTAATGTACTTGTTTGACAGACTAAGTCACGCCTTCGCTG
>NZ_JBQNBU010000121.1:0-4982 GCF_052169795.1 Catonella sp. | reverse complement strand
AAATAAATCTGTACAAGTTTACTTGAAAACTGATGATATGATATTTTCAGGTGGTTATGGAAGTGGGCTTTCATTTTATATTGAGTATGCTAAAGAATCAACACAAGATAACCCGGTAGTAATTGCTAAGGGCGTTGATGAAAATGGTAAAGCTTTTGAACAAAAGATTGCTATAAAGAATATTAATCCATCAAATGCGACAGTTGTTGAAATGCAGGCGCTAGAGGCACATTATAAAGTAGATAGAGGAGAATTGCTGTCTTCATTTCCTGTTGATACAGGCGCTGCCCATTTAGATGATAGGTATAATTTTATGTCCATATTTGAAAAAAGAATCAATGATATGCAGATATTAGCAAGATATGATTTGGTTCAACTTTATCAAAAAAATATGGCAATTTATGAGAATATAATCCGTAACTTTGAAAGATAGCAAAAGTATACTTTTATAATGTGACAGGCAATAATATTTAGATTAGAGCCTGTCATATTTGTGTTAAATATTTATGGTAATCATAAAGTTTTGAGCAGAAAACTCCGAAATTCTTTTATATATGCAAAATCAAACTTATAGCGGGGTAGATATATGTTCAAAATTGCCATATGTGATGATGAAAGATATTTCAGAGAGAATATCCGCGAAATTTTAGCAGATTATTTTAATATCCACGGAATATTGTATGAGATAGATGAATTCGAATCAGGGAGAGGCTTTGTAAATTTAGGTATAAACCTGACAAAGTATAATGTTATTTTCCTGGATATAAATATGGATGAGATGGACGGAATGGAAACCGCACAAAAAATAAGGGAAGTAAACAGTGATATTTTTATAGTCTTTGTAACGGCATTCATTAACTGTGCAGTTCAGGGATATAGTGTAGGCGCCATAAGGTATATACTAAAAAATAATGAAAACTTCAGTGATTTAGTGACTGAGTGTATGGATACAATCAGCATGAAGATGAACTATGCCATAAAAAAGATAAGTTTTAATTTTAATGAAGGTATAAGGAACGTTTCATTAGAGCGGATATTGTATATAGAAAGCCGGTTACATAAACTAGAATTTAATATTATGGAGAATGTGCTAAATAAGTATTCACTATACGCTAAATTGGATGATATAGAAAATGAACTAGCCGATAAACATTTTTTACGCATACATCAAAGCTATCTGGTTAATATGAAGCATATAGTAAAAATAAGCCGGTATGAAGCTGCACTAAATAATGGCATTAAGCTTGAAATACCAAAAGCCAGATATAAATCTGTTCAGGAAATATTTGTGTCATATAAGGGAGAAATATAGATGTTTTTTGATTATATACAGGATGTAGTGTTGATTTCACTTGAATTAATATGCTGTAAAATGTTCTTTGAAAGCTTTGGTAAAAAGAGAAGTGAAAATGTCAGGAGAAACTGCGCCATTCTTTTTAGCTTAATAGTCTGCGGATATTTGACAGCCTCAGTATTTCATGACAGCTTCATATTAAAACAAATATTGGCTGTTATCATAATTGCCCTGTTTATGAGTTTATATTTTAGAATAAATCCTGGCAAGTCGTTTATTCTTTCGGTATTATTCCAAGGCTTAATGCTTTCGGCAGATTATTTTACTCTTTGGCTAAATATCTCACTTTTTAACAGCATTGCAGAAATAAATGAATCACATTTGATTAGTGCAGGTTTGCTAACAGTTATGTCAAAAATAGTTCTATTTTTAATAGTTCTATTAATCAGAAAGAAAATCGGAGATAAATCATCATATGTTTTGAAAAATACAGATTTACTTCGATTTATCTTTTTTCCAATATTTACCATATTTACTATTATTGCCTTAATAATCACATCAGGAAGTATTGAGAATCAAAAATGGGGAAATGTATTTTTGCCTATAGCTCTGTGTCTGGCAGGAATGAACTTTGCAGTATTTTATCTGCTTAATGATATATTAAAGCGTGAAATAAAGATTCGTGAAAGTCAAATTTTTAGGCTGAAAGTTAAAAATCAAACTGAAATGTACCGCTCAATTTCCGAAAACTTTGTCAAACAGCGGAAACTGACACACGAATATAAGAATCAGATTTTATGCATAGAATCTCTACTGGCAGCACAGAAATACGATGAACTGAAAAATTATGTAAGAAATATAAGTGGTAATTTAAGCCGGGAAGTGGATTATATCAAGACAAATAATGTTATTGTTGATGCAATATTAAACAGTAAATATAGGGAAATATCAGATAAAAGGATTACTTTTATCTTTCAGCTCAATGATTTATCCGATATAAGTATTGCTGATGAAGACATTGTCATAATTTTATCTAATCTCCTGAACAATGCTATAGAGGCGTGTGAAAAATATTGTGGCAAAAAAGTTATAAAGATGAAGTTTATGAAAGAGTGTGACAGCATCATTATATCTGTAAAGAATACCTATGACGGCAAACTTGACATTAGGAACGGAGAAATACAGACATCAAAAATATATAATATGGATGAGCATGGAATCGGAATAAAAAATATTATTGATGTTGTAACGAAATATCAGGGTTCATATGTTATACAAAATGATAAAGAGGAGTTTTATTTCTCAATAATATTAGCGGATAAAGAACAGTGATTGTAATTATCAATCACTCTTCTTACCGTTTTCTGCAGTAAAAGGTCATTTTCTGCAATGGATATTGTTTTCTATGTGAGAGCAGTTATACTTGGATTTGATAGGAGATAAAAGCTATGATTGAGAAAATGGCAACAGATCTTATTATGCAAATGACTGAAAATAAGCTAATCTGTAAAGAAATGGAAGAAAGATATATTTATGCCTTTATTTGCATGGTGGAGAAAATCATTACAATTGGAAGTATTGTAGTAATCAGTTTAATAACTCATAATTTACTTCCAACTATTTTGTTTCTTATATTTTTTTGGGAGTTAAGAAAGAGAACCGGTGGATACCATTTAGACAAATTTTACAAGTGCTATTTGGCAACAGTAGCATCCTGTTTAATTGTAATGATTATAGGTACAAAATTAGTTGAACACATACAAATTTTATTAGGAATACTAGCAATCGCAACTGTGTATATTGAAATAGTAGGTACTGTTAATCATCCCAATATGCAAATGAATTCAACAGAACTGGCAGAGTCAAAAAAGATTGCACGAATTGTAGTTTTATTGGAATGTAGCATAATATTTGGTTGCGTTTTGTTGAATGCCAATAAAGTTTATGTTAGTTATATGGCAATTGCTGTTATTTTATGTGCAGTGTTGTTATGTATATCAAAAATTTTAAGACAGGAGGTGACAGAGAATGAAGAAAATCAGCAAAAAGGTGATGTATCAGCCAAAATGTCTTGGAAATCAAAAGAAAAATAATTGAGGAGGAAGTTACATGAAAGCCAAAAAAATATTTTTAAGTGTTTGCTTATCGCTAGCTGTGCTATTAAGTTCATCTTATGTAGTTTCAGCAAATTCATATGAAGTAAAAGAGAGCTTTGTTAGTTTAGATGAGATTTCAAAATATGAAGATAAAATGTTTATGGATAGTGCACCAAATGAAATTGTAATTACCGATCCTATTGTAATCCGGAAGCTGGCAAAAGAACAGGGTTTCCCAAATGTAAAAGATATAAAAAAATTAACTTATAAGTTTAGTAAGGTAAAACAAAATGAACTGAATGATAATGAACTGAATGATAATGAAACAAACCTGCTAAGTAAATTAACTACTGCCCGAACATTTATAAGTGATGTGGTAGACCAAGGAACAGGTTATAAGCTTGTGGATCATTTTGATGAGAATAGATATGAAGGTCCAATCAAAGGTACTTATACATATAGTCGAACAGATACAAGTTCATATAATGCAACGGTTTCATTAAATGCTGACATCGTTAGTGCAGGTGTGGGATTTACTATTGGTAGAAATTACACAAAGTCTGATAGTGTAACTGTAAATGTTCCGGCTGGGAAAAAAGTAATTTTAAAAATATGGACAAATTATCAAAAAAAATCGTTTACAATCTATACCGAATATAGTTCAAGTATTGGATTATGGTATCCGAAAGGAACGGGAAATGCGTATAAACCTGTTGGTCTAATATTTACACAGGCAGAATATTAACAGAATTCAACAGAACTAACAGAATCAAAAAAGATTGCAAGAATTGTAGTTATATTGGAATGTAGCATAATATTTGGTTGCGTTTTGTTGAATGATAATAAAATTTATGTTGGTTATATGGCAATGGCTGTTATTTTATGTGCAGTGTTGTTATATATATCAAAAAATTAAGATAGGAGGTGACAGAGAATGAAAAAAATCAACAAAAAGGTGCTGAAAATTGTAGAGCATCTAATGAGAAGTGAAGCCTTACATAGTGTGGATAAGTTTCCGCCTACTTGTTTGGGGATATTGCATCAACCAAAACGCCCTGTAAATCAAAAGAAAAAATGATTGGAGGCAGACAATGAAAAGTACAAATCCACAGAGGTATAAGAATGGAGACAATAAAGAATCTCATATGTAGTTTGTATGAGTTTTGTAATTCCTTTTAGGAATAGGAGTGTGAGATAGATGAAAAAAAATAAATACAAAATTATAATATGTCTTGTTATTATAATTTTATCAGCAGTAGTAGTCTATAAAATTGTGGAAACAAGAAAGACGGCAAAATATACATATGAGCAGTTAAATGCTTTATCTGCAAAGGAACTGTATGAAGTATTCATTGATAATGGACTTAAAGTAGACGAAGAACTAAAGACTTATATGTCAGATGAGGAAATAGCTAGTATTGTGCTAAAAGGTCAGTTTGATTCAATGATTCACGGAAACACTTCTTGTTCGCATTATATGTACAAAAGATTTGCAGAAGAAGTAGAAAGAGTTTATAAATTACTTGTTGGTGTACAATAGGTAAAGTAAAAACTTAAATAAACATGATAGTGTCAACTGACATATGAAAAAA
>NZ_JBQNBU010000120.1:0-5021 GCF_052169795.1 Catonella sp. | reverse complement strand
CAAGACTTTTAAATCCTATCGACGATGTGATGTTTAAAAAAATGGCTGAACATAAAGAGTTTTGTGAAGAAATCCTAAGAGTAATCTTAGAAGATGATAAACTAACAGTAACAGAATCCAGAGCTCAGTGGGAAGGTACAAACCTACATGGGCGTTCTGTAGTGCTTGATGCCAAGTGCATATCCGGAGATGGAAGACATATCAATATTGAAGTCCAAAAAGAAAATGATGATGACCATCTAAAAAGGGTACGCTACAATGGAGCTATCCTAACTACAAATATAACTGATACCGGTACTAAGTTTGAAGATATACCCGATGTTTGCATTATATTCATATCTAAGTTTGACATATTTAAGGGCGGTTTTCCGGTCTACCATGTAGATAAGGTAGTGCGTGAAACCGGTGAAATTATTGACGATGGACTTACGGAAATATATGTAACTACAGTTAAAAAAGATGGTTCTAAAGTTTCAAAACTTATGGAACTGTTTATAAAAGATGATGCTTATAATATGGAGGATTTTCCTGTTACAAGTGAGATTAAGACCAGGTTTAAAATAAGCGAAGGAGGCAGAAAAGAAATGAATGAAATGTTAGAAAAGATTATCAAAGAAGAAAAAGAAGAGAGTGAAAGGCAGGGCGAAAAACAGGGTGCTGAAAACGAGAAAATCAGAATAGCTAAAGATATGAAGAAAAAAAGTCTACCTTTTAGCCTTATTGCAGAGATTACCGGCATTTCTGAGAAGAAGATTATGGCTCTGTAAAATATTCCCCCTCTCCTATTCCGAACTATGACAAAAGAAACAATATAGTTTCAAAATATATATATTTCTCAATAAAAAAGGCTCTCTACATTCAAGAATAAATTTGCAGAGAAGCCTTTAAAAAACTTAACCAATGCAGTAATTAACCATAATGTTACTCTACATACCTTAAGACATACTTTCGGTTTATATCTTAGCTGAAAAGGAATACGGATAGGAATTGTACACCTTTTTATTATACCAAACAAAAGCTGGTATTATGAAAGTTTGTTATATATCTTATTACCGGCAAATTGTACAGCTTGAACAAAGACAATTAGAATTAAGCTTGTTACAACAAGATAAGCCGTATTTCTGGACTGATAACCGTAACGGATGGCAACATCACCTAAGCCTCCCGCTCCAAGAGCTCCACCCATAGCCGAATAGCCTATAACAGAAATAAGAGTTAAAATTATACCGGAAATTATTCCCGGGACAGCCTCTTTTATAATTACCTTTCTTATTATCTGCATATTGGTTGCACCCATACTCCTTGCAGCCTCTATAACTCCCTTGTCCACACTGCGCATAGCTGTTTCTATGACTCTTGCAACAAAAGGAATAGTTCCTATTGTAAGAGGAACTATAGCTGCTGTTGTGCCTATGGCCTTACCTGCTATAAATCTTGTAACCGGTATCAGAATAACCATAAGTATTATAAAAGGAAAGCTCCTGAAAATATTTACTATAAAATCTAAAACACCATAAACAGCCTTATTGGGACTCAGTCCGTCACTTGATGTAAGAGTGAGTACTATGGCAGGAATAAAGCCTAAAACTACAGCAAAAAATGTAGAAAAAAGACTCATATACAAAGTTTCCAAGCAAGCTCTTAACACTACTTCATTCATTAGATTACCTCCCATTTCACACCCTGCTCCTTAAGGAAGGCAAAGACCTTGTCCTTTTCCTCTTCCTTAATCTGCACAGTAAGGCTTCCAAGTACCGTTCCCCTAAAATCATCCAACCTCGCCCAGATAATAGAGGCTTCCACTCCCAGTTCCCTCGCCATCATTGCAATTACAGGCTTTCCGGCAGTTTCATTATCAAAGAAAATATGCATATTTATACCGCCATCAGGTAGCATATCCAAGTTTTCTCCAAGAAAATTTTTAACATTTTTATCAGGCTTTATGAAAATATCCTCCGGTTTACCCTCTGCAACCATTTTCCCGTCTTTAAGAAATGCAACTCTTTCGCAAATTTGTTTAACAACATCCATCTGGTGAGTTACAACTATCATTGTTATACCCATTTCTTTATTAATCTTCTTAAGTAAATCAAGGATTTCCCTTGTTGTCATAGGGTCAAGTGCCGATGTTGCCTCATCACAAAGAAGTACTTTAGGATTTAAGATGAGTGCTCTTGCTATAGCCACCCTCTGCTTCTGTCCTCCTGAAAGTTCTGAGGGTCTCTTGTCGATTTTATCCAAAAGCCCTACCAATTCAAGCATCTTAGTAACCCTCTCCCTTACCTCCGGGGAATTTTCCTTCTTTCCTTCAAAAACCAAGGGAAGAGCTACATTCTGATATACATTTTTCCTTGATAAAAGGTTAAAATTCTGAAATATCATTGCCACTTCTTTTCTAAGTCCATTTATTTCTATTGAATTTAATTCTTCAACCTTTCTTCCTAAAATTTCAATACTGCCTGCACTAAAACTTTCAAGCCTGTTCAGACAGCGGAGCAAGGTAGACTTTCCCGCTCCACTATGCCCAATTATTCCATAAACTGTACCGTCTTCAATCTGAAGGCTCACATCACTTAGAACCCTCACATTTCCATAGTTTTTTTCAAGATGACTTACCGTAATCATGTTATCTCCATTTCTAATTATAATTATGCAGCAAAGAGAGGTTATGCCTCTCATCAGAGACATAACCTGTAAATATAATTATATTCTTACACTATATCATTTTACAATTATAATACAAGAAAGCAAGTGTTTCCATTAAAATGCAGGTATTACTGAGCCCGCATATTTATCCTCTATAAACTTCTTAACTTCATCAGAGGTAAATGCCTTCTTCAGAGCCTGAATTTTCTCAGAATTTTCATTTCCTTTTTTTACTACCAAATCGTTGAAATACTGTTTTATAGATGCTGAATCAGTACTTTCAAGTATGAGGGAATCATTTTTAGGATTGAAACCTGCCCCAAGAGCATAGTTTCCATTTATAACCGCTGCATCTACATCACTTAAAGTTACAGGAATACTCGCTGCCTCTATTTCAGAAAAATTAAAGTTATGAGGGTTTTCCGCAATACTTGTGAGATTATAAAGTTCTTCTGTTTCTTTAAGCTTGATAAGGCCATTGTCTGCCAGTAAAGCAAGTGCTCTTGATTCATTTGAACCATCATTAGGAATTGCTATAGTTGCTCCGTCTTTAAGCTCTTTAATGTCCTTAAAAGTCTTTGAATAAAGTCCCATAGGCTCAAGATGAATTTCAGCAACTGCTACAAGGTCAAGTTTTCTTTCCTTATTTTCATTTTCCATGTATCTGGTAGTCTGATAATAGTTCGCATCAAGCTCCCCCTCCTGCACTGCTGTATTTGGCTGTACATAGTCATTAAATTCTACAACCTCAACCTTGTACCCCTCCTTCTCAAGAGCAGGAACCACAGCTGCCTTAACTATCTCCTGATGAGGAACAGGTGTTACTCCTATCGAAATCTTCTTATCATCAGACTTAGAATTTCCTAATGCTCCACAACCTGCAAGCGATAAGGCTAAAACCCCTGAAAGAACTAGAACTCCTATTTTCTTAAAACTATTTTTTCTCATATATTTTCTCCTCTTTTCTCTTTATGTTTTGTTTTTCTATGAGCCATATTGTATACTATTCTTCTTGGTATTACAAATACATTATACCAATACTTTGTTATAAAATATTTTTATAATCTTTTTATTACCATATACAGATAAGATATTATCGTGTATAATAATACCTATAAAATGTATAATTGTATACAATATGTTAGGAGGAGGTCTATGGCTTACAAACTAAGTATTACACCTGAAATTGAGAGGCTTACAGAAATATGTCTAAATAATTCACGAATCAATACTGAACTTTATAAAGAACTTGATATAAAGCGAGGACTTCGTGATATTAACGGTGCAGGTGTAAGGGCAGGTCTTACAAAGATTTCAACAATTAACTCTTTTAAAATGATAGACGGAGTCAAGACTCCCTGCGAAGGAGAACTTTATTATAGGGGTATAGACATCCATGAGCTTACTGACGGATTTATAAATGAAAAACGCTTCGGTTTTGAGGAAATGACTTATCTTCTCCTCTTCGGAAAGCTACCTACAGATAATGAACTTGCTGATTTTATAAAAGAGCTTGCAAACCAAAGAGCCCTTCCACGCAACTTTGTAAGGGATGTAATTATGAAGGCACCGAGCAAGGATATGATGAATACTCTTGCAAGAAGTGTACTTACCCTTTATTCTTACGATTCACTTGCAGACGATATTTCTCTGCCAAATGTTATGCGTCAGTGCCTCAACCTGATAGCAGTCTTTCCTATGCTCTCGGTTTATGGCTATCATGCCCATAATCACTACAATAATGGTAAGAGCCTTTATATACACCAGCCTAGAAGATCACTTTCTACAGCAGAAAACATCCTCAGACTCTTACGCCCTGACAAAAAATATACTGAAATAGAGGCAACTGTACTTGACCTTGCCCTCGTACTCCATATGGAACATGGTGGCGGTAACAACTCTACCTTTACTACTCATGTAGTAACTTCATCAGGAACAGATACATACTCCGCCGTAGCCGCTGCCCTCGGCTCCTTAAAAGGGCCTAAGCATGGTGGTGCAAACATAAAAGTTATGGGTATGTTTGAAGATCTTAAAAATACAGTAAAAGACCTTACTGACGAGGATGAGATTGCCAATTACCTCAGAGGACTTTTACATAAAGAGCATTTTGATAAAAAGGGACTGATCTACGGTATGGGGCATGCTGTATATTCCATTTCCGATCCTCGAGCAAATATTTTCAAGGGTTATGTAGAAAGGCTTGCAAAATCAAAAGGAAATGATGCAGACTATGCTCTTTATAGCCTTGTAGAAAGGCTTGCACCAAAAATAATTGCCGAAGAAAGGCATATATACAAGGGAGTAAGTGCAAATATCGACTTCTATAGCGGTCTTGTTTATCATATGTTAGGACTGCCTCCTGAACTCTACAC
>NZ_JBQNBU010000119.1:0-5128 GCF_052169795.1 Catonella sp. | reverse complement strand
AAAAAAAAGATAAAATAAAAATTCTTATTGATTTAATGGTATAAAATGATATAATTAGAATGTTGAACAAAAAAAATGATAATTTATTAACGATTTTAAATAAAACAAGAGGAGAAACTATTTAGTTATTTATAAGGATAGTGAATCGTTATATAATTTGAACAAAAAGTGGGGGTAGATTTGAAGATTAAAGATAATCGCATAATAACAATTACTACAATCGGTATTATTATTTTAATTTGGGAGTTGATTACCTCTCTTCATCTTGTTGAGTCTCTCATTGTTCCATCGCCGAAAACTGTGGTTTCTGCTTTTTTTGAGATTTTACAAAAAGGTTATAAAAGACAATCTTTGTTATTTCACTTAGGTTCCAGTTTATATCGTTTACTTGCAGCCTTTGTACTTGCTACGATAGTTGCAGTACCGTTAGGTTTGTGGGCGGGTTTTAGTAAAAAGGCAAGGGCAGTTTTTGAACCAATTGTTGATTTTGTAAAACCACTTCCGCCTCTTGCGTACTACACGCTTTTAGTACTTTGGTTAGGGATTGGAAATGAGTCTAAGATAGCTCTTTTGTTTGTTGCTTGTTTTACCCCAATTTTTATTGCGAGTGCAGCAGGAGTGACAAGACTTCCCGAAAGATTTTTGAATTGTGCATATAGTTTAGGCTCTTCTCATGGACAGGCTTTTCGCAAGGTGGTTTTTCCTGCGGCACTTCCCTCTATTTTAGTAGGAATGAGGACGGCACTTGGAGTTGGCTATACTACATTGATTTCTTCCGAAATGGTGGCGGCTACTTCAGGAATTGGTTGGATGGTGCTTGATGCCAGCCGTATTATGCGTTCCGATGTTATTTTTGTTGGAATTTTTTTGATGGGGTTTACGGGTATTCTTATGGATATTGGGCTTAGAAAATTAGAGAAAAAATTAGTGCCTTGGAATGGGAAGGAGTAGTTCTTTTTGAAACGGTTATTTTTAGTTTTGATGTGTTTGGGATGTCTCTTTTTTTCGTCAGGCTGTATGGAAAAAAGAGTTTCTAACGGTTATCCTACAAAAATTGTAATTGGAACACAACAACTTCCAAATGATGAAATGTTAGCTATTGTTAAAGGGTATTTTGAAGAAGAATTTAAGTTGCCTGTGGAAATTTTGGAATTTCAGGCAGGGGATATTCGGAATGCTGTTGTATCAAAAGATATTGATTTTGCAATGCTTGGAAGTTCTTCTGCTATCCTTGGTTTTGCAAATGGAATGAAGGTGGAATGTATTTGGATTCATGATATTATTTCTACCGCTGAGCAGCTTATTGTAAGAAAAGATTCCGGTATAAAAGAGCTGAAGGACTTGAAAGGAAAAAAACTTGCGGCACCGTTTACTTCGACTGCTCATTACAGTATTTTGAAAAGCCTTGAAGTGGCTGAGATAAAAGAAGAAGATGTGACACTTTTTGATATGCAGATGCCCGAAATTTATAGTTCCTTTATTCAAAAAGAAATAGATGGAGCTTATGTTTGGGAGCCTACACTTTCAAAAATGGTAAAAGATGGAGGTTATTCCGTTATTACAAGTGAAGACCTTGCAAAAAGAGGAATGATTACAGCAAATGTTGAAATTGTAAGAAAAGACTTTGCAAATCGTTATCCGGAGCTTGTAGTGAGTTATTTAAAAGCGTTGAATCGGGCAAAGATAGATATAAAAAATAATCATGAAAATGTTGTAGAGGTTCTATCGGATTATTTGGGACAAACGAAGGAAGAGGTTGATATTCAGGTGAAAGGCTCAATTCATCTTGATGCTAAAGAGTTGATTCAGAAAAAGTATCTTGGAAATAGCAGAGAAAGAGGAGATTTTACTGATACAGTAATTGATACTGCACATTTTTTATATGAACAACAGTCTTTAACAGATAAGCCTGATATAGAAAGGCTTGAAACCTTTATTGAGCCTAAGTATGCGGAGATGTTGGTGGAGGAAATAAATGGAAGAAAGTAAACTTTTAAAACTTGATAAGGTGAGTATGGAGTTTTCAGATGGAAAAGATAACCTTCAAGTTTTAAATGATATCAGTATAGAGGTAAATAAAGGAGAGTTTATTACGATTTTAGGGCCTTCCGGTTGTGGAAAGAGTACACTGTTAAATTTGATTGCAGGCTTTGAAAAGCCACTTTCCGGTGAAGTGTTGTTTTTGGGAGAGAAAGTTGAAGGACCGGATTTTAACAGAGGTTTTGTATTTCAGGATCCGACTCTTTATCCATGGCTTACGATAAAAGATAACATCTCTTTTGGTTTGAAGATGAGAAATGTTGAGAAGGAAACAATTGAAAGACTCTGTTCGGATTTTATTAAGGAAGTCGGGCTTGACGGTTTTCTTAATCGCTATCCTCATGAATTATCCGGAGGAATGAAACAGAGAGCAGCACTTGCAAGAGTTCTTGTAAATAAACCTATGATGATGCTTATGGATGAGCCGCTTGGAGCTCTTGATGCAGTCACAAGAAAGAGTATGAGAGAGCTGATTAAATCCCTATGGGAACATACGGGATGCACCATTATTATGGTGACACATGATATTGAAGAAGCACTGGAGCTTGCTACAAGACTGATTGTCTTAAAATCAAGACCAAGTTATATTGTAAAGGAATATACTGATTTTTCTGATGAGGAAAAAATCACGGAAGAGATTTGGCAATGGTTAAAGTAGAAAAGTTCGTGTTTTCAAAAAGAAACTCTAAAAATTATATAGGGAGGTAATACTATGAAACAAGAGTTTATGAAAAGCAAGGTAGAGCCTGTTATAGGTTGGCTGCTTTTAGCGGTACTGCTTTTCGCATCGACACAAATGAAGGTGGGAAGCAGACTTTTAGTGGGTCTGGGCTTCGGTTATGTACTTATGAGGGCTTATACGGGATTTGCCGGTTCTGTAAACCGTGCTTTTCGTGGCGGTTCTACAAAGCTTATGAGGTCTATGGCACTTATGTTTTTCGTTTCTGCTGTTCTTTTTGTGGCACTGATGTATTTTAATGGAGATCCGGAAAGCTATAAGCTTTCTGTAAAGGCTATTAATTTAGGCCTTGTAATCGGAGCATTATTGTTCGGTTTTGGTATGGCACTTTGTTCTTGCTGTGCTTCCGGAGCTTTAACAGACCTTGCAAACGGAACTCCCAGAGCGATTGTCACTCTGATTTTCTTCTTTCCGGGTGTATATCTCGGTTTCCGTCTTCAGCATACTCAGAGTTGGATTAAGGATACTTTATTCAGCTCAAGTTCTTATCAGGGAAAGGGTGTATTTCTTCCGGATTTATTCCCAGGCGATCCTTTAAATGGTTATATCGGAGGTCT
Organism: Catonella sp.; assembly: GCF_052169795.1. GTDB lineage: Bacteria > Bacillota > Clostridia > Lachnospirales > Lachnospiraceae > Catonella. Next base: position 1,792 of record NZ_JBQNBU010000119.1, on the reverse strand, counting down.
TGTTCTTACAGGAATTTTCTCTTTGGCTCTTGTAGGCTATGCTTTCTGGTATGAGAAGATGAAAAGAGCTAAAAATGAGTTTTCAGGTATCGGCATGGAAACAGTACAGGAAACTCCTTTTGAACTTGATACAAAAAACGGAAAATTCTTTAGTAAAGATACTTATTACTATATTTTTGCAAGACCTTGGACATTAAATCAGGGAGCTATCGGTCTTGCTGTTATGGCTACTGTTGTACTTGGAGTAACTAAAAAGAGTTGGGGTGTTACTACCGCTTTTGGTATTTGGTTTGGTAATTTCCTGCAGTTATTCGGTGTTAGTTCCGAAACACTTGCAGAATTTGCACAGATGCCTCCTGATGATTATGCCAAGCCTTTCTTAGAGTATGGCGGTGGTATACAGAATATAGGTATTTTCATTGGTGCTGTTATGTACCTTCTTATGGCGGGCAGATTTGTGTTCGAGTTTAAGGATGGAATTGCAGATTTTAAAGTGAAAGATATTTGGCTCTTCGCTCTTGGTGGATTCATCATGGGATTTGGAACAAGACTTGGTAACGGTTGTAATGCAGGAGCTCTTTTTGCACCAATATCCAATATGTCACTTTCAGGTTGGATTTATTTAGTATTCCTGTTTGTGGGCGGTTTTATAGGAAATAGGTTCTTTGTGAAGTGTAAAGTAAAATAAAACTAATTATAAAATTAAAGGAGGAAAATTTGTTATGGGCAAGAGGATTTTAATTGTTGGTGGTGTAGCAGGTGGAGCATCTGTAGCTGCGAGAGTTCGTAGATTAGATGAAAGTGCAGATATTACGGTTTTTGAGAGGGGACCTCATGTATCTTTCAGTAACTGTGCACTTCCTTATTTCCTTTCCAGAAAGATTGCAAAGAGTGATAACCTCATTCTTATGAATCCTACACAGTTTAAGAAGCAGTATAATATTGATACTCGTGTAGAAAATGAAGTCATTTCTATTGATAGGGCAAATAAGAAAGTTAAAGTAAAAAATCATGCAGATGGAACAGAGTACGATGAGTCTTATGATGAACTTATACTTTCTCCGGGTGGAGAAGCCATCCTTCCTGCAAGTATCGAAGGCATCGGTAATGAAAATGTCTTTGTTGTAAAAAATGTAGTGGATATCAGAAAACTTGATGATTATATTCAGGCTCATGGAGCAAAGAATATTGCTGTAATCGGTGGTGGTTTCATCGGTGTAGAGGTAGCTGAGAACCTTGTAGAAGCCGGATTTAAAGTTTCTCTTGTAGAGGCTATGGATCAGATTATGGCTCCTTATGATAAAGAATTGGTACATGTTCTTCATAAGGAAGTGATGGATCATGGAGTAAACCTTATTCTTAGTGATGGAATCAAGGCTATAAAAGAGAAAAATATCGTGCTGGATTCCGGAAAAGAAGTAGAAGCAGATGTTGTAGTAATGGCAATCGGTGTGAAGCCTGAAACAGCTCTTGCAAAAGCAGCCGGTCTTGAGATTGGAGAGCAGGGCGGAATTTTAGTGGATAGTCATTATCAGACAAATGATCCACATATTTATGCAGTGGGAGATGCAATTGAAGTAACCGATTTCTTCTCAGGAAAGCAGACAAGACTCCCTCTTGCTTGGCCTGCACAGATGCAAGCCAGAGCAGTTGCAAATCATCTTTATAGAATTCCTTCTGTTAATAGAGGTTTTATGGCAAGTTCTACCGTGCGTATTTTTGATATGTATGCGGCAAGCACCGGTATGAATGAAAAGACTCTGAAAAAAGAGGGAATTCCTTACGATTATGT
>NZ_JBQNBU010000118.1:0-5145 GCF_052169795.1 Catonella sp. | reverse complement strand
GGATAATCAGTTAGAAAAAGCTTTGGATGTAGTGAAGGATAAGTTAAAATAAATCTAGGTATTAAAAGGAAAAACTTTCATATATACATTTCTTTAGTATTATGATAAAATTATGATAATAAAGGAGGTGAATTATGATAAATATAAGACCTGTATCAGATTTAAGAAATAAATTCGCAGAGATAGAAGAAGTGATTAGCACTAATTCGCCTATATTTTTAACAAAAAACGGATATGGAACAATGGTGGTAATGAGTATAGAACAGTATTCATCCCTTACGGATTCTGTTGAAAAAAGCCTTGATGAAGCAGATAAATATGCGGATGAATGTGATGTCCGCTATTCTAAGGATGAAGTTTTTACTTAATAATCCTGTTGCATTTGCACCATATCAGTCAATGAAAGAGAGAACTCATAGATACTATCGAATAACTGTACATAACTATTGTATATTTTATGTAGTAATTGAAGATGTTATGGAAGTAAGACGAATTATTTACAAAAAAAGGGATATTGATAATATTATATGATACTATCCCTGTCAGAAAAAATAGTGCTAAGCCACAGATTAGAACCTATGGCTTAGCATTTTATTTATATCTTCATTATTAAGAAAATATGATGTTAATGGAAATTTTGTGGTAAATGTGGGAAAAAGGCTTGCATTTTTCTATATATTGTGTTTTAATAAAATAAAGGTTTCAAAAAATAAAGATTGATACATAATTTTTATTAAATGAAACCGTTCAAAATGTTTCCCAAATAAGTGGGCAGATTGTTTGAAACAGGGAACAGTTTGAAAAAAATTAATTAAGCGGTTAAGTTTTAAGGCTCAGCTGCCGATATTAATTGTGAATGAAACCAATGTAACATTGGGCAAGACTCATTTTCCTTAGCGTACATAAGGAAAATGAGTAATAGCCAAGGATGGCGAATGGACGCCATCCGAAGAGGATGCTGTCCGTAAAAATAAGGAGGTTATTATGAATTTAAACAAGAAAATTGCAAAAACTATGGTTTTTGCATTAGGACTTGGAGCAGTTTCGTTTTTAGGTAATTATGGTGCGAGGGTGGAAGCAGCACCTTCAGACCCAAAATTTGATAATAAAACAGGTTTCTTTACTGCAAGTGGTACAAACTTTTGGGCAGTGGCAAAGCCGGTTAAGGATGTAAAAAAAGCAAATGTAATAGATAGTGGTAATTATGTAATTAAGCCTGCTGATGTAGAAGCATATTCAGCAGGTGTTAATCTTACAGCTCTAGGTGAGGGTAAGGAGCTCTATATTGCATATGGTGAAAATAATACAGTTGGAGCAGATGGAAAATATACAGGCTGGAAGGTACAGAAGATAGGTGCTGCCAGCAAGAAATTCAGTGTTTATTATAATGGATCGGAACATGGAAAAATGAGCAAGGCAGCAGCAGCTAGTGACCTTGGTGGTGATGCTGGTTATCTTGCGGCTGAGGCTAGTGAAGGTAAGAATACTAAAGAAATAGATTTGGCAACTAATGCTGAGAAGGTATTTGTTAAGGCTGGAGATGGTAACTGGGCTACTTTTAAGGATTTCTTTGGAGGTGGAGCTGCTCCAGATAAAGATAAGGTTAATGCAAGATTAAAGGCACTTATTCAGAGAGGAGCTTCCCTTACTTTTAGATATGCAGCTGATGCTAATACTTGGGTTAAGGAAGCGAAGCTTAAAATAACAGCTCAGCCTAAGGCTCCAAAGGTAGGAGTGGATGTTCAGAAAGAGGAAGTTACTTCTTTAAAAAAAGGTATGCAGTATCAAGTGGTAGAAAAAAGTGGTAATGATGAGCCAGCAGTTGGTAATACTTGGAAAGAAGTTCCTGAGAATAAAAAGTCACTTGCTTTTAGTAAAACAGATAGTGCAATTGTAAATACAAAGAACTACACTTTATTTGTCAGAAATAAAGCTGATAAGAAGAAAGTTGCATCTAAGATTGCGAAGATTAGGCTTATTGGTACTGCAGATCTTGCTAATGCTGCGGCTATAGCAAATAAGCCAGATGGTGTTTTAGTTGCAGATAAGGTGGATATAGCTCTTGTGCGTAAGTTTGATATAACTAAGGGTGCTACTATCACTAATAAGTCTACAGAAGATTATGAAGTTTATGTAGATGGTAGAGAAAATGCTAATCTTCCTGAGAAAGCAAAGTGGACAGTATTGAAGGGAAAGAAGACTCCAGAGGCTAAGGATGTTGTATTAAAGCTTAAGTATTCTAAGGAGCTCGGTAAGGCGAATTCGTATGGTGATTCTAAATTTAAGGTACTGATTCGTAAGGCTGGTAAGAAGCTTCAGAACGGTGAAGCAACCCTTGCTTCAGCTGCTAAACCTGTAGAGGTGACTCTTGGTAAGATAGCACAGGAGGGTGATCTTACTACAATTGCAGGTGGAAATACGACTGCTGTGTCAAAAACAGAAGTTACTGCATCTTATACCAAGGGTGAGGAAAAAGAGATTACTTTTAATTATAAAATTACTTCTTATCAAAAATTTGATAAGAAGCCTAAGCTTGAGGCTGTAAAAGGTGGTAATATCACTGTAAAGGTAGATAATTTTGTAGAAGGTAGTGATGGAAGTGCTACAGCTATTGTAACTGTTAAGATTGGTAAAAAGGCTACTACAGAGGAAACCCAACAAATTAAACTCAGTGCTGAGGGAGCTGATGTGATTAGTCCTACAATAAAATTTACTCCGGCATCTTAATACTTGTTATAATTTTAGATTATAAAATATAAGTGTAGTTCTTAATTTTAGATTGGAAATGCTGGAGCAAAGGATGGCTTAGATAACATAGGAGGTTATTATGAATTTCAAAAAGACAATGATTAAGGGTATGGCATTTGCATTTACTCTTGGTTGTATTGGTTTTGTAGCACCAAAGACTGTTAGTGCAGCTGATTTTGATTTTGTATTAAATTTAGAAAAGGCAACAACCACAAAATATAAGTTTTGGGGGGTGGCTAAGGAAGTAGATGAGAAAAAGAGTGATTTTACATCAGATGGTAAATATTATAAAGTAGATGAGGTTACTCCTGTAGAAGGAGGAACTATAGATCTTTCTTTCTTAAATAAGAAAAATAATAATTTAATTGCCTTAGGAGAGGTGGAGTCATTTACAGCTGCTGGTAAGCCTTGGATTGTAAAATCTATTAACTCACAGAAAACGGCTTTTAAAGCAGATTTTATTAAGTTGGAAAATGATAAAGTAACAGTTGGAGGTAAGGAAGTTACAAAGGCTCAAACATATAGTAATGGTGATTTGGGGGCTTTTGCTGCTGTAGATGGTGATAGTGTGCTTGATATTACAAAGCCTGAGGTTTTTAAAACAATTGAGGTCAAGCTTGGAAAGACCTGCGACTGGGTACAGCTTAATCAGTTCTTTGGTGGTGCAGCTGATGCAGCTCCTGGAGAAGGTATTCCATCAAAAGTAATAGCTGGTCTTTCTCAGGCTGGTGCGGATGTGGTAGTTAGGCTTAAAGGGACTGATACTGCTTGGGCAAGTAAGGAAGTCAAGGTAAAATTTACTAAGCAAGCTAAGGCTCCTAAGATAACAGTTGACACTGCTAAGGGAATGATTAATTTCAAAAAAGGGCAGGAGTATAAAATTGGTCTTAATGACGCTGGTGCTGCAACTATAGCAGACGATGCAAATTGGGCAGATATTTCTGGAAAGGTTGCTTTTAAAGGTGGAAATCTTAATCTTGGGATTGATGGTACAAAGAATGCTCTTATACAGGTAAGAGATAAGGCTACAGCTAAAAAACCAGCTTCCAAGATTACAGAAATTGTTCTTTCTAAACAAGAAGCTGTGACTGTTGAGGAGTTAACCAAAGCTGGTGGATTAGTAACTGATAAGTTAGACTTAGTAGTAAAAGTTCCTTATGATCTTAAGAAGGGTGCTTATATAGAGAATAAAACTAAAGTGGAATATGAAATAGCTATTAAAAATGATGGAAAGGTACCTGATGCTACTACAAAGTGGATTAAGGTAAAGGCAGGTAAGGATAATAAAAAGAAGAATGAAATAATTCCAAGTAAGACTAACCTTAAGTATTCTACTGCAAAGTCTGATAATACTTATGGAGATGATAATTCTGCTGCTAAGATTTTTGTTCGCTTAGCAGGAACAAAGCAGGATAAGGTAGATGGAAGTGTAAAACTTCCTAGTCCAGATGGAGAGGGTAAGGCATTTAAGCTTGCTGCTGATAAGGGTGAGTTTACAAAGCCGGATGATGCTCTTACTGTAGAGGGTAAGATTAAATCAGAGATAATTAAGACAGAGGATATTAAATTTTCAAAGCTCTTTAAGGACGGTGTTGCTCCAAAGATTACTGTTACAGATAAGGTTTCCGGAGTAACTGTAAAGGCAAGTAAGATGAAGAAGGCAACTGATGGTACTGGAAGTGGAAAACTTACAATTAAGGTTTCTAAGTCAGCTTTCAAGGCTGCACCTACAAATGCACCAAAGCTTAAATTCAAGATTCTTCTTGAAGGTGTAGAGAAAGTAGTAACAGTAACACTTAATATTACAAAGTAAGTTGTAATTTTATTGTAAAAACTGAATAAAACCAAAAGGATATCACAGATTAGGATACTGTGGTATCCTTTTTTTATTTAATAGGAAATTTCTCCGAAATTCCCTATTAAATAAAAATCTCTCCGAGGGATGCACAGCTCGCGGCAGGGAAGTTTGCCTTGCGGCACCGCTCGCGCGCGAAGTGTGTGCAAGCACACACTTTTCTATTTAACAGAATACAACTTTCCAATACTTTCCCCTAGTATCCTAAGAGTGAATTTATTAAAAGCTTCTATTTAATAATATATAAACAATGGATGAGAGTTAGCTCTACTTACCTATACTGAAAGCAAGCCCTAATACAGGCAAACTCAGCTAACTATTTTTATGACACAATATGCTCTATAAAATGAATTGTTTGGAGATTTGAATAAAGGGGACAAAGAAATGGATAAAAAAGATGAAATGATGATTGTAAATCATGAATCTCTTGTAAAAAAGATTTATATTATTAGGGGACAAAAGGTTATGCTTGACTTTGAATTAGCCGAAATCTATGGATATGAAACGAAAAATTTCAACAGGCAGGTCAAGAATAATATTGA
>NZ_JBQNBU010000117.1:0-5205 GCF_052169795.1 Catonella sp. | reverse complement strand
AATCAAGCTGTCCAAGAGTAGGAGCAAGCGACGCAGGTGTATCAAATATCTTAGTTGGAAAAAGACTATAGTATCCTGCATCAGGATTAGGTACATAAATACCTACTGCCTGAAGAATCATACCTACTACCCAGAGCACTACCATTCCGATAAGAATTGAGCCTTTTACATTCTTAAATAAAAGATAGGTCATAAGTAAGATTCCACAAAGTGCAAGGATAACAGAAATTCCTGCTGAATTAAAAGTACCGTTCTCTATTGAACCCTTGAATGAAAACAGGGTTACAAGAGTTGCACCGTCAACTACTATTTTAGAGTTCTGAAGTCCAATAAAACATATAAATAAACCAATACCTACCGATACAGCTACTTTCAAGGTATTTGGTATTGCATTAAATATAGCCTCACGAACATTCGTTACAGAAAGTACTATAAACACCAAGCCCTCTACAAATACCGCTGTTAAAGCCTGCTGCCAGGTATATCCCATACCCAATACTACTGAAAACGCAAAATATGCATTTAATCCCATTCCTGCCGAAAGAACGAAAGGAAGATTGGCAAACAACGCCATACAAAACGATGCAATAGCCGATGCAAGTGCTGTAGCGGTGAATACAGCTCCCTGATCCATTCCTGTTTTTCCAAGTATACTTGGGTTTACGGCAAGAATATATGCCATTGTCATAAAGGTCGTAATTCCAGCCATAGTTTCAACCTTTACATTTGTACCTCTTTCTTTCATCTTAAAAAACTGTTCCATTATAGCCTCCTTGTTTTGTTTAATACGAATATGGGCTGGTAGTTTGGCAATTAAAACAGACACCATATCCAAAAGTAAGACAGAGTATACTATATCATAATAAAAAGAGGGATTCCACCCCCTTTATTATATCTTTTTCTAATGATACTTATTCAAAATAGTTTTTATTATAGTTTAAATCCTATCACTTCTACCAAGAATAAAAACAAGAACAATTATTACAATCTTATTTCACCAGTCCTATTATATCTTCACATTTCTCAGCTATATGTGTAGCTCCATATTTCTCAAACTCTTCTCTATTTCCATAGCCATACATTACCGCAATAGAATCAACTCCATGCTTGTTAGCCGCCTCAATATCAAACTTTCTGTCTCCTATCATAACGGCACTCCTCGGATCTGTAATTCCATTTTTCTCAAAAGCACGCTTAATCATAACATCCTTGTGTACGGTCTTTTCTGCATGAGTTGGCCCTGTAAGGTTTACAAAATACTTATCTATTCCATGCTTTTCTATGATTTTTTCAGCTATCGGAGCAGGCTTTGAGGTAACTACCATAAGTGTATGACCTTTACCTTTAAGTTTTTCAAGCATTTCTACAACACCCTCATACATCGGTGCCAGCAAATAACCTGCTGATTCATAATGCTCTCTGTAAATATCAATCGCCTTGTCAGCTTCCTCAGGATTCATTCCACATAAATCTCTGAATGAATCAAAGAGTGGAGGGCCTATGAACTTCATAAATTCATTCTCAGCAAGCATGTCCCATCCCATTTTATTTAGTGCATGCTTTGCCGAAGCAACAATGCCTTCTCCTGATTCAACAAGGGTTCCATCCAAATCAAACATTAAATATTTATACATTCTTTCTCCTCTTAAGTGGTACCTCATTACCATTTTCATCAACTACTCTTACATTTTCAAGCTGACTCCTTATATTGCCCCTTATTGCAGCAACATAGTCTTCCCTAAGTTTCTTTTGTTCCACCTTTTCTTCATCTGTCAGCCCTTCTGCCTTAGACTTGTGGTACAGCTCATTTATCCTTTTGATATCTGCTTCAGTTATTCCCATTTCTGCTCCTTAAAAATTGTTCTATGTATACCAACAATACAGCTATATCCGAAGGAGATACCCCTGATATACGGCTTGCCTGACCTACGGAAAGCGGCTGTATTTCAGAGAGCTTCTGTCTTGCCTCTTTTCTTATATTGTCTATATTTTCATAGTCTATGCCCTCAGGTATGAGACGGTTCTCCATTTTTTTAAACTGCTCCACCTGTCTGTATTCACGCTCGATATAGCCTTCGTATTTAATATTGATGTTTACCTGCTCACCTACAGCTGTAGAAAGCTTTGGTCTCTCACTATCAATAGCAGCTAAAAGTTCATAATTAAGTTCCGGACGTTTTACAAGGTCAGCCAGAGTTACTGCTCCAAGTAGGGCTGTACTTCCATTTTCGACAAGAAAATCATTTACTTCTTTCCTGCCTCCAATCGTCTTTGATTTCAGACGTTTTATTTCAGCTTCTATGTCAGCTTCTTTTTTAAGCAGAGCCTCATATCGTTCTTTTGAAATAAGTCCTATCTCATAGCCTATTTTAGTAAGTCTTAAGTCTGCATTATCCTGTCTTAAAAGCAATCTGTACTCTGCTCTTGAAGTCATCATCCTGTAAGGCTCTTTTGTATGTTTTGTTACTAAATCATCTATAAGTACGCCTATGTAGGCATCGGAACGTTTGAGTATAAGCGGCTCTTTCTTATCAAGAAGCCTTACTGCATTTATTCCTGCTATAAGTCCCTGCGCAGCCGCCTCTTCATAACCTGAGCTTCCGTTGAACTGCCCTGCCGCAAAAAGTCCGGAAGCCACCTTAAATTCAAGACTTTCTTTAAGCGTGGTAGCATCTATACAGTCATACTCTATCGCATAGGCATTTCTTACTATATGTACATTTTCAAGTCCCGGAATTGTCCTGTACATTGCCACCTGTACATCCTCCGGCATGGAAGAACTCATTCCGTCCACGTACATTTCATTGGTATATTCTCCCTCAGGCTCTACAAATATCTGATGTCTATCCTTATCGGCAAACCTCATCACCTTATCCTCTATAGACGGACAATATCTGGGTCCTACGCCTTCTATAATTCCACCGTACAGTGGTGAACGGTCAATATTTTCTCTTATTATCCTATGAGTTTCCTCATTGGTATAAGTAAGATAGCATGGACGCTGCTCTCTTACTATATCTTTATCTTCATTTAAAAATGAAAATGGAACTACTTTTTCATCTCCGTTTTGTACTTCCATCTTAGAGAAGTCTATTGTCCTTTTGTCCACACGAGCCGGAGTTCCTGTCTTAAACCTTCTCAAATCAATTCCTATATTAAGCAGAGAGTCTGTTAAATGTGTAGAGGCAGACAGTCCGTTAGGTCCGGTGTATTCGCTTACATCACCGTAAATACAACGAGCCTTAAGATAGGTTCCTGTACAGAGAATAACAGCCTTTGCAGTATAAACCGCACCTGAGTATGTCTTAACCCCTGTTACCTTACCGTCTTCTACCAGTATTTCTGCAACTTCCGCCTGCTTAATGGTAAGGTTCTCCGTATTTTCAAGTACCTTACGCATTTCTAAAGAATAGGTCTGTTTATCCGCCTGTGCTCTAAGGCTGTGTACAGCAGGTCCTTTTGACTTATTCAACATTTTCGACTGGATATAGGTCTTGTCTATATTCTTACCCATTTCTCCGCCAAGTGCATCTATTTCCCTTACGAGATGTCCTTTAGATGTTCCCCCTATGTTGGGATTACAAGGCATAAGGGCTATGCTGTCCACACTTACAGTAAATATAAGTACCTTCTTGCCTAATCTTGCCGCTGCAAGCGCTGCCTCACAACCTGCATGACCGGCTCCTACTACTATTACTTCAAAATCTTCACAAATCATATTTTCCTCAAATCTATTATTAAAATAAATCAGAATGACTTCCTGCCCTAAACAGAAAAAGTTTTACTTCTGATTTGTCTATTCGATAAATCAACAACCAATCAGGCTCAATATGGCATTCTCTAAAACCCTTATATTCTCCCAAAAGATTATGATCTTTATATTTTTTGTCTAATGTCGACTGCTCTGCAAGCTTATCAACCACTTCCTTTAGCTTATCAATATCAAACCCACGCTTACTTGCCAACTTTAAGTCTTTTTTGAACTGGTTTGAAACAACTATATTAAGCCTCATTTAGTACCTCTTTAATTACATCATCAAAGCTTTCATAACTTTTATATTTAGCTTTATCCTGCATTTCTATATATTCTGCAAGTGCTGCTTTAGTTTCTGCATTGGGTTTAATTCTCTTTATTTCAAAAGGAATACCTTCATAGCTTACTGCACTTTTAAGAAACATTGTGATAGCAGATGACATATTCAATCCAAGTTCATTAAATAGCTTTTCGGCATCTTTTTTTAATGAAGCATCAACACGAACATTAATATTCATAGTAGCCATATATTAAATCTCCTCTCCAATATTCATAATTATTATACATAATATTTGCAAACATTGTCAACACTATGCAAAACTATTGCAATATAAAAGGACTAAGTCAAAGCCTCTGACTTTCATCAGATAACTTTTACTTAGTCCTTATTATTTTAATAAGTCACTTCAAATATGAAAAAATTTTAAGCATATACCGTTTTGCGTGTATCACTCTTAATCATCTTATAAACCACATAGCACATAGGAAGTATCATCACCAGCGAAACACCGTTGACTATAGTCACTCCTACTCCTTTCGGAACAAAATCTTCCAACAGTCCCATAAAGTTATTCGCCATATGCAACATTATCGTAAAAAGTAAATTTCTTTTTTTCTCATAAACTATACCGGCTATAATTCCCATCATACTAGCATATACAATCGCAACCGGATTCATATGGTATGCACCGAAGATTATTGCTGAAATCAGTATTGATACCCACGCAGGAAATACTTTTCTAAAAGAGCCAAATACAACTCCTCTAAATATAACTTCTTCTACAACAGGGGCAGCAATTACTGCACTTAAAAGCACTCCATGTAAGCTTCCGCCGCCAATCATTCCATTTCCTTCTTTCATTGCAGCAAGCTGTGCCTGAAACATAGGCAGCTTTCCTGCAATTATAAGCCAGATAAATGAAATTCCTGAAACTCCGATACCTGCAACCACGCTGAAACCTGTATCTTTCAAATTAAGCTGTGTCCTTAACTCATCTTCATCCCTTCTTACTACTAACTTATATATTACAAAAAATATAATCAGCTGTATTAAGGCTATAAGAATGTCTGAAAGATACATAAACTCTATGAACTGCTGCATCGGTATCTTCAAAATTCCTAAAAACAGTTCAAATGTCAGCATATTCAAAGTCCTTGACAGAAAATAATAT
>NZ_JBQNBU010000116.1:0-5262 GCF_052169795.1 Catonella sp. | reverse complement strand
GGGTGGATGATAAGGGACAGGCTCAGGTAAATAGAGCGTTTAGAGTACAGTTTAATAATGCCATAGGACCATACAAGGGGGGACTTAGATTTCACCCTTCTGTAAACCAGAGTATAATTAAGTTCTTGGGCTTTGAGCAGTGCTTTAAGAATTCTCTTACAGGACTTCCGATTGGAGGAGGCAAGGGTGGTTCTGACTTCGATCCAAAGGGAAAGAGTGACAGAGAGGTTATGGCTTTTTGCAAGAGCCTTATTACAGAGCTTTACAAGTATATTGGTAAAGATGAGGACGTACCTGCCGGTGATATCGGTGTAGGTGCAAGAGAAATAGGTTATATGTATGGTCAGTATAAGCGTATAACAGGGCTGTATGAGGGAGTGCTTACAGGTAAGGGACTTAGTTATGGCGGTTCTCTTGCAAGAAAAGAGGCTACAGGCTATGGTCTTGTATATATCACTGATGAAATGCTTAAATCAAAAGGCAAGAGTCTCGAAGGTAAGACTGTAGTAGTATCAGGTTCAGGTAATGTGGCTATCTATGCTATACAAAAAGTCATAGCTCTTGGTGCTAAGCCGGTTACAGCTTGTGATTCCACAGGCTGGGTATATGATCCGGATGGAATAGATGTAGCTGTGCTTCAGGATGTAAAAGAAGTTAAAAGAGCAAGACTTACAGAGTATGTAAAGGCAAGACCGAATGCAGAGTATCATGAAGGCAAGGGAGTATGGAGCGTGAAATGTGATATAGCTCTTCCTTGTGCAACCCAGAATGAACTTGACCTTGAAGATGCTAGGGCACTTGTAGCAAATGGATGTTTTGCAGTATGTGAGGGTGCTAATATGCCTACTACATTGGAGGCTACCGAGTATCTTCAGAAGAATGGAGTATATTTCCTTCCGGGAAAAGCAGCTAACGCAGGTGGAGTAGCAACCTCAGCGCTTGAAATGAGCCAGAACTCAGAACGCCTAAGCTGGAGCTTTGAAGAGGTAGATGCTAAGTTAAAGGGAATTATGGTAAATATCTTCCATAATCTTGATGCGGCAGCTAAAAAGTACGGTAAGGACGGCGACTATGTAGCAGGAGCGAATATCGCAGGCTTTATGAAGGTTTGTGAGGCTATGCTTGCGCATGGAGTGGTGTAGATATATAGTGTGATAAGACTATCTGAATTTCGGTTACGAGGTTTGGATAGTTTTTTTATGTATTTAAATGATAACTATATGAAATAATTGATAAAAAAATCAGGAGCAACAACACCTTATGGATATGTCGCTCCTTACAAAATGGTAAACCATTTTCAATTCTGTCAATATTATATGACTATAATGGTAATGTGTCAACTATTTTTTTAACAAAATTGTATACGGCTTGAATTTGATTATGTGAAACAAAATAGTCTTTATGTAGTATCAGGCGGTTATCAAACAAATCTTTAATTTCTTTAATTCGTTTTGATTTTATTTGACCATCTGGTATGACAGAGTTATAAGTATAAAGGAGCACAATAAAGTTGTATATAACTCTATAATTAAGATTTTTTGTTCTGGCAGCTTTAGATATGTTAGGAACGCTGTTCTTAATATATATGGATATATTACTATCAATTTGTTTGCTGATATCTAAAGGTTCAAATAATTTGTTTATAAGACAATGGCTATGTGCTGAGGCATTTCGTAAGTCACGAACTATATTCATAAACTTATTATTCACAATGTTATCTGAATAAAGCTCATCATAAAATGCAATTAAGTAAGCTAAATCTCCAAAAGAAATTAATTCTACAAAAACCCATACAGGAAAATACGGATAGTATTTTTCAATAAGGGATTTTGAATACTCACTGGATTGATGACTGCGAATTTTTTTAAGGATATATTCATTTTGCTGTTGTCCTTTTAAATTGGTATATCCTATAAAACGACGAATTAATTCGTATCCATCCTCCTTAGGATTATTCTCGATATGTGAAATAAGGGAAACTTTAAGGGCATGTTCAATATCCAAACACATTTTCATAATTAGATAGCGTAAGTGCATATCAATTGTAGAAAGTTCTTTGAGATAAGCAAAATCTAGATTGATATATTGCCCTATCTTTTTTCCGTCTTTATATTTTGGATAGTTAGCCCTATAAGAAGCTAATTTCATATAATAGTTGTTTTCTAATAAAAATTTTTTAGCATCAGCTTCACTGATAATATTAAATGTAATTCCTTTTTCTTTCATATGATTAATTAAATCATTTGCAGTTAGTAATTGCTTCATTTGACACCTCATTATATTGTATATCATTGTTTAAATTATATACTTAATGATAGTAAATAACAATATAAGCAATAATTATTTTCTATAAAATAAATATTACAATGTATCTCTAGAAAAGGTGTAATAATTTGCTTGTCCCAATAATGAAAATACTTTATACTATAGAAGAAAATTACATGGCAAATAACAAAAATGATGGAGGGCAGACAATGGCAGATAACAAAGACCTGCTAAATGTATTATGGAGCGGAGCAGATGTACTGCGTGGAAAAATGGATGCTAATGAATATAAAACATATTTATTAGGATTGGTTTTTTATAAATATTTATCAGATTCATACTTGGCAAAGGTCTATGACCTTTTAAATGATAGTACACCTGATAATCTTCTTGAAGCTCAGGTAGAATATGAAGAAGCGTTAAAATCAGAGGATGCACCTGATCTTCTTGCAGAATTAAAAAGTTCGTTGCACTATACCTTAGAGCCTGATATGACATATATAAGTATATTAAAAGATGCTAAAAACAACGCTTTTAACAGAGAAAAATTACAGGCGGCTTTCAATAGGATTCAGGAATCTGATGAATTGTTTAACGGTTTATTTGCAGATGTTGACTTGTATTCCAACAGGCTTGGGACAGTAGATTTGAAACAAAGTGCAACAGTTGCCGAAGTGATAAAGGTATTGGAGGGAGCTGATCTTATAAATGCTGAGGGAGATGTGCTTGGCAATGCTTATGAGTATTTGATAGGACAGTTCGCTTCTGAAACAGGTAAAAAGGCAGGAGAATTTTATACACCACATGGACCTGCACAGATACTTTGCAGAATTGCACTAACAGGTAAAGAAGAGAAAAAAGGCTTGCAGGTGTATGATCCTTGTATGGGTTCGGGTTCTCTTATGCTTAGCTGTAGGAATTATTCTAAGGAGCCAGACTATATCAAGTATTATGGGCAGGAGCTTATGCCTTCTACATATAACCTTGCAAGAATGAATATGTTTCTTCATAGAGTACTTCCGGAAAATCAGCATTTGCGAAATGGTGATACTTTGGATGCTGACTGGCCTACAGATGAAGAAACAGAATTTGATGTAGTAACTATGAATCCGCCATATTCAGCAAAATGGTCGGCTGCTGAAGGCTTTAAACAGGATGAAAGATTTATGGACTATGGAGGGAAGCTTGCACCAAAATCTAAGGCAGATTATGCGTTTTTATTACATGGATTTTACCATTTGAAACAAAGTGGAACTATGGCTATTGTGCTTCCACATGGTGTGCTTTTTAGAGGGGCAGCAGAGGGAGAGATAAGAAAAACTCTACTTGAGAATGGCTCTATTTATGCAGTAATAGGATTACCTGCCAATATGTTTTACAATACTTCAATACCTACTTGTATAATAGTGCTAAAAAAACATAGAGAAGGAAGAGAGGTACTCTTTATTGATGCTTCTAAGCTGTATGAAAAGGAAAAGAAGCAGAATGTGATGAATAAAGAACATATAGATAAGGTACTTGAGCTTTACAATGAAAGAAAATCAGTAGATAAGCTAAGCTTCCTTGCGTCTTATGAAGACATAGAAAAGAATGATTTTAATTTGAATATTCCAAGATATATAGATACAAGTGAGGAAGAGGAAGAAATTGATTTAAGAGAATTTTCAGAAAATTTTAGAAATATAAATAGGGAAATTAAAGAGAGTAATGAAGTTCTCATGAAAATGTTTGGTGAACTTACCTTTAGTAATCAGGATACAAGAGAAGCAGTGGAAGAATTTGTGAAAGTCTTTTGGGAGGCATGATATGGCAAATAAACCAAATATAAGATTTAAAGGCTTTACTGATGATTGGGAACAGCGTAAGTTGGGGGATATATCATCAGTAATCACAAAAGGAACCACTCCAAAGGATAAATCAGGAACCGGAGAGGTCAATTTTATCAAAGTTGAAAATATAAATGATTTTTCGGGTGATATTGTTGGTAAGTCTAGAATTTCTCTTGAAGAGCATCAAGGATATCTGAAACGTTCTCAGCTGCAAGAAGGAGATATTTTATTTTCAATTGCAGGAACGTTAGGGCGTGTAACATCAGTAAATAAAGCAATTTTACCTGCTAATACAAATCAAGCTCTTTCCATCATTCGATTAAAAGAGGGGAATCTTGAATATGTTAAAACATGTCTTAAAGGAAATGTTGTAGCAGACTTCATTAGAAGAAATCCAACAATAGGGGCACAGCCGAATTTGTCTTTGGAGCAAGTTTCAAACCTTGAAATAGAGATACCATCTGAGGCTGAACAAGAAAAAATAGGTTTGTATTTTTCTAACCTCGACCGCCTTATCACCCTTCACCAGCGTAAGTGTGATGAGACAAAAAAGCTGAAAAAATTTATGCTTCAAAAAATGTTTCCAAAAAATGGTGAAAAAATTCCAGAGATTAGATTTTATGGATTTACTAACGATTGGGAACAGCGTAAGTTGGGGGATATATCATCAGTAATCACAAAAGGAACCACTCCAAAGGATAAATCAGGAACCGGAGAGGTCAATTTTATCAAAGTTGAAAATATAAATGATTTTTCGGGTGATATTGTTGGTAAGTCTAGAATTTCTCTTGAAGAGCATCAAGGATATCTGAAACGTTCTCAGCTGCAAGAAGGAGATATTTTATTTTCAATTGCAGGAACGTTAGGGCGTGTAACATCAGTAAATAAAGCAATTTTACCTGCTAATACAAATCAAGCTCTTTCCATCATTCGATTAAAAGAGGGGAATCTTGAATATGTTAAAACATGTCTTAAAGGAAATGTTGTAGCAGACTTCATTAGAAGAAATCCAACAATAGGGGCACAGCCGAATTTGTCTTTGGAGCAAGTTTCAAACCTTGAAATAGAGATACCATCTGAGGCTGAACAAGAAAAAATAGGTTTGTATTTTTCTAACCTCGACCACCTTATCACCCTTCACCAACGAAAGTGTGACCAACTAAAACAA
>NZ_JBQNBU010000115.1:0-5282 GCF_052169795.1 Catonella sp. | reverse complement strand
CTATTTTGTTTATTACTGTTGAAGGCTTTGAAATATTTTCTGTCTGTGAATTAGTTGCTTCATTAGGCAACTTTATTTTTTCCTCTGACTTAACAGAATTTTTTGTTGTACTACTCGATTTGTCTTTATCTTTATTTTCTTCTTTTTTGTCTCCTTCCTTATCATGCTTTATTTTCTTGTTATTATCATTTTTAGCTGAAGTTTTCTCTTTTTCTAAAATTAAAAAATATACATCATTAGCTCCGCTATAGTTACCTTTATATTCAACATGTACTGTTGCTGTACCTGCCGCAATATTGTCCTCATACGAAAGAATATAATCCTTTCCTTCAACTAAGGCTATTCCCTCATCATTTTTGATATCCACTTTGGGACAAATCGCTTTGCCTGTGTATTTTTGATTAGGAATTTTAGAAATTGTAAATTCATCAGCATCTGCAGGAGGAATAAAAAACGATATTTCTTTTTTACCCTTATATCCATTAATACCTGTTATAATTGCAATAGCTTCATTATTTTCTGTACTGGCATTTATATTATTTTTAAATTCTAATTTATAGTCTTTACCTTCTTTTAACTCTACTACATTATATAAATCATCTGTGTATTCTATTTTCAAAACAGGCTCAATAGGTTTTCCAGTATAACGACCATAGCTTAATGTATCTATCTCTATTTCTACTCCTTCATCTTTTGATATGTCTATTCTCTCTACTTCAACATTCAAACGCTTTTCTGATACTCCCATAGGATAGTTAGCCTCATAAATAATTTGTCCTTTTCCTTCTGTTTTAGCTACTATATTTCCTTCAGTATCAAGTTCAACTATATCAATAGCAACACTTTTCCCCTTAACATTTACTCCTGTTAAAGGAATCGGCGGCTGTTCGTATATTAGTTTAATGTATGGAATCATCCTCTTTATTTTAAGAATATCACTAGATTTTAATTTAACTGTCTGCTCTTTATCCCGCAACATTAAAAGGCTGTCATAAGGGTATGTTTCATTTGTTTCGACTATTAATGGAGTGTCCATTATAAAATCCCTTTTTACATCTACACTTACAATTTTTCTAGAATCATCTGCCATTCCCATAACTTGTCCTGAACTTTTATTGCCAAAATTCTGAACCCAGTATTTTCTTCCGTTAACCTCTGCACATCCAATGCCTACATGTGAATATCCTTTTTGAAGCATATTTCTTCTATGTCCTTGTCCGCTATAGTCCTCACTGTCTTCACACCAAGCTATAAATGCTTCATTTTGGCTCCTTTGACCATATGCCGCATTTTCTCCTACGAAATCTCCAGCCGTATAACATCCCTCACCATTTGGTCTTGTATGACTACTATGAAATAGTAATGCTATCTCCGCAGCCCTCTTCATAGCTATTTTTTCAAGTTCAGGATCAAGCTGCAAAGGAACCAGTTCCCCTGCTGCTATATTTGTCTTAGTATCATTATCTGCATTCCAGTACCATGTTCCACCTGTTCTAAATTCATTTATAAGGCTTAACATTTGTCTGGCTTCACTTTGATGATAAGTTACTTCGTAGCTTACTGTTACCAAATCAGAGGCTTTAGCAGTATGAAGCAGTACAGTTATTGAAAAAGTGAAAATAAAACAGATAAAAAAGATAGCTTTATTTATGCTATTAAATTTTAATTTCATGTATAATACCAATCCTTTCCTTGAAATTTATGTTTATTCATCATATGTCAAATGTGGATGATTGAAATAAGTCTCATATTCTCGATAGTCTATCTTTGTTTTATTCTTTCCATTCCCATCACATTTATAATACCTAAATCTCTGCTCATGATTTACATAGTACTCCTGTTCATATACTAAGCCTTTCCATAAAAGCATTCCATTAACAGCTTTTAGCTTAAATATACTCTTTCCTGTGTCTGTCATAACTTCCATAAGGGCATTGCTTGTATCTGAATGTGCACCTGCTGCCATTAACCTATTATTTTTTACCTGAAAGCACCTTAGTTGCTTTCTTTGAGTTAATATTCATTTTATAGTTTAAAAGGCCATTCGAACACACCTTGTACAAATGGCCTAGAAAATATTAATCTTATTCTCTGTTTTCAACAAATAACCTTATGTCCTCAGACTCAAGCTCAAACCTTTCTGCAAGATCTTGTATTGCCCTTAATTTAGCATTGCTGTTGTTATTTGTTTCAATAAAAAGCTCATTCCCAATCTTATATGCACTTCTTAAATCTTCTTCTTTGTCAGAAGTCCAAGAAAATTTGTGCTGTTTGTATTTTTCTGAATCTAGCTCATATAGTTTTTCATTTATTGTCTTGTAAGCATCTACCACTCCACCTGTAATATCTATTTCTTCACCCAAAATATCAATCTTAGATATTTTTTTGTTGGTAAGATCTATGTCACTATCCCATTCAAACCATGTACTAGTATCTGCTTTTACATTAGGCATTTCTGGTATCCACCATATTTTTTTTGCTTTTTCAAGAAGAATTTTTGCACGTTCTACTATCTCCTTTTCTCCCCAGGAGTTACACTGTCCAACATATTCATTCAAATATAACTTACTAGACAAAAATCCCTTATCTTCTAATGTCTTCTTATAGTTAAAACTATTGTTGCTATATTCACTATTATATGCTGTTAGTGTAAGATTTCCTATAGTGTTAAGGTATTTCAGATGTACAGCTTCACTATCAGAGCCCAGCTCATCTCTCCAGTCATCTGTAAGAGTCTGCGGCATTATATGTTCTATTGTAAGCTCCCCTTTTGAAATCTGCTTATCTACTGCAATCTGCTCTTTATTGCCATAATTTTCAAGGCGTTCAAGTATATACTGACGAACTGAAGGCTTTCTTGTATAAAGCTCATATGTGATAAATTTATCTTCCATATCACTATTACTTGGAAAGCGACTTCTTCCTGTCTTCCTCATCATCATACTCTTAAATAGTTCAAAGTAAGAACTTCCTTCACTATACTCTTTCTCTATTTCGCCTCCAAGCCTTGCAAAGCCTTTATTAAGAGAATTGGTCGGTAAATCGCAGATTTCTCTCCTTATAATATAACTCTCAACCATTTCAAAAGCTCTATCTAACTCATCATCTGAGAGCTTTTTATTCTCTTTAGCCATAAATAAATCCATAAAGAGCGGTATACAGGTCTTTACCTGTAATTTATAAAGCCTTCTTAAAACTTCTAAATATGACTTCTTTTCTTCACCAGGATTAATTATAATCGAAAAATATTTTCCATATGCAAGCATATCTTTCAGAATCTCTTCTTTATTTACCTCATCCTTTTCAGTTTTTTTACAACTATAATAATATTCCTTAAACTTAAAATATAAATCTTTTTCTGAAAATAACTGCCTTGTCTTGATAGCAAGATAGTATCTTATAAAACTGTCCATATTATTCTTGCTTACAAGTTTTTCCAATGGTTCCCAGTATTTTTTATAGAATTTTTCCTGAGCATCGTATTTCATTCCCATTAAAATAAAATTTCTTACTTTGTCAGTATTATCTAGTGCAAGGCCAGTAGAATTCATACTTTCAAAAATAAGCTGAGGATCATCATCCCCATCCAAGCTTATACCAACATATTCAAGTTTTGCCATAGAATCATAGATACCATCAATATCTTCCGGTTTCATTTTTTCTAACTCATTATAAAAATAATTATAGTTGTTCATTATGTTGTCACTTCCATCATTATGGCCATTAAGAAGCATTTCATATGAATTATCATCTCCTTGTACCAGTTTAAGCTTGAGTTTCTTTTCATTTTTCTGAAGAACATCAATCAAATATGCTTCTATAGCCTCTTTTGTAACCTCAAGCTCTACATCCTTATGTTCTCTCATATAATTTCTGATAGCTAAAAGTAACAGTGAAACTGTAGTGATTCTCTGCTGTCCATCAATTATTGTCAATTCCTCACATCTGCCATCATTTTTTGATGCAAAAACTATTGCTCCAAAAAAATGAGTTTCATTTCTATTCTTATGAACATCTTTAAGATCCTTCATAAGCTGTATACAGTTTTCCTTTTTCCAACTGTACTGCCTCTGATAAACTGGAATTATAAATTTTTTCATATTTCCATTAAATAATCCAAGTAACAATCTGTTTTTAGCTGCATTCATGTTTTTTATTCCTTTCTTTTTTCTCTTATATTACTCCATGTTAAATACTATAATAACAAGTGAGAGCACTAATTTATTATGATTACTTAGTCTTTTTCAGTTTTTTAATAAGTTTTGCCTCTGCCTCTTCAGAACCATAATCATATTTAAGTGGCACTAAAACCTTGCCTTTACTATTTATATATCCGTAGTTTTTAAAATCTTTAGTAACTGAGTACACCTTATGTTCATAGTCATAACTCATATCTTTATAAACAAAAGGAATGACCGTTTTACCCTTTTTATTTATTGCCCCATACTTATTCTTTTTTGCTACTACCGCTAAGCCCTTATTGAAAAAGCTCGCATCATCATATTTATAAGGTATTACAACTTTAAATTTTGTATTTAGATAAGCAAATTTATAATTTTTAGAAACCGACATCAAACCTTCTGAAAAAGGTCTGATTATATCATAATCTAACGGCAATATCACTTCTCCATCAGGCGATATTAATCCTTCCCTATATACCGCATTTTCACCTTCTCCCTCTTCAGACGCTATAATAATATTACCATCATAGTACCATGAATACGCTGGCCCACTATATTCCGATATTGTCTTATATTTAGGCTCATATAGTATGGTTCTATCTTCCTTTGCAAGTCCAAACATATCTCCCTTTTCATTACTGATTTTAAGCAAATTATTTCCAATAGTTCCTTCAAGCTTATAGCCCTTCTCAACAAGCCAGCTGTATTTTTTCTTAACTGCCTTATCCCACTTAATGGTTGTTTCCTCAGCCTTTGCTACAGTAACTTCTCCCTGAATATTTCCCACAATCATAACGGCGGCAAGAAGTACTGTTAGTAATGCTTTTGATTTTTTAGATTTCATGCTTTAGTTCTCCTCGTATTCTCACATTATTTTTATCACTTACTCTGTTAAATAAACTAATAAATAATTTAGGTCTATCCACCTTTGTTAAAAAGAAATCCAATTTTTAAACAACAAAAGCACCTGCCTGATATTTCATCAGACAGATGCCTTAATTTACAATATTCAGTTTTAACAAAGCCTATAAAATCACGCAGTAACCCCTTGCTTGCTTGCTTGCTTGCTTGCTTGCTTGCTTGCTTGCTTGCTTGCTTGCT
>NZ_JBQNBU010000114.1:0-5316 GCF_052169795.1 Catonella sp. | reverse complement strand
AGGAGAAGATATTATGTGTGATGAACATAATATAGATATAGAAATGAAAACAGATAAAAAAGATAAACAGACAATAAATCAAATTGATGGTTGGAATATCGAAGTTAAATTTAATGAAAATGGATTTAGCTTAGAAGATTTAGTGGAGGAATACATCAAAGAAAAATTTTCTGTCTATTAGGGGCTGACAAAAAATATAAGGAGCGTTATAATATTTTTGTGGAAGCCTAGCCTTGGTTCGATTTATTGTATGTAAATTGAATTTAAGGAGGCTTTTTTGTGTTTAAAAATAGTGTAGATAAAGAAAATATTGCAGTTATGTATTTGAGGCTTTCAAAAGAAGATGGAGAAAAAGTAGAAAGTAATTCCATATCAAATCAAAGAGAAATTATAAATTCATATGTAAAAAGAAATCAAATTACAATGGTCAAAGAGTATGTTGATGACGGATATTCAGGAGCGAATTTTGATAGACCGAATTTTAAAGAAATGATAAAGGATGCTTATGATAAGAAATTTGATACCATTATTGTAAAAGACCTGTCAAGATTTGGAAGAGATTATATAGAAGCTGGAAAGTTTATACAAAGAATATTTCCGGAAAACGGGATAAGATTTATATCCGTTAATGACAATTATGATAGTAAAAGTGCGGATATGAATGACACACATTTAATACTGCCTATAAAAAATTTTATCAACGACAGCTATTGCCGAGATATTTCCAATAAGGTAAAAAGCTCCCAGAAGATAAAAAGAGAAAAAGGGGATTTTATCAGTGCTTTTGCACCTTATGGATATAAAAAATCTGATGAGAGTAAAAATAAGTTGGTGGTTGATGAACAAGCTGCTCCTAACATTAAAAATATATTTGATATGAAGCTTAAGGGATATTCTTCAAAGGCAATTGCAGATGAGTTAAATCACTTAGGTGTTCTAACTCCAAGAAAATATAAAGAAAGTCAAGGCTTTAAGTGTAATGGATTTCAAAATATAAAAGGTGGAAATTGGTCAGCGAAGGCAGTAAACAGAATTATAGAAAATGAAGTATATATTGGAAACACCTTACAGGGAAAGAGTATTACTTTAAACTATAAAAACAAAAAACAGATAGAAAAAGAGAAAGATGAATGGATAAGGGTAGAAAATACCCACGAAGCAATCATAAGTAAGGAAGTTTTTGCTATTGCAAATACAATGCTTAAAAGAGATTTAAACAACTCTCGTGGTAAGGATAAAATTGATATTTTTACCGGGATGCTATTTTGTAAAGAATGCGGAAGTTCTTTGATTAGAAGAACTGTAAAGTATAAAGAAAGAGAAGAAGTTTTCTATATATGCTCAAAGTATAACAAAGAAAAATCTTGCTCAAGACACAGCATAAAGGAAGAAATCTTGATAAAAGCAGTGTCTAAAATAATAAAATCATATATTGAATTTAACGAAAAGCTATATTCCAAAGTTCAGCTTATAGATATAAATAGAAATCTAAAAGACAATCAAATTCCTATATTAAAACGAGAAAAGGCTATGACAGAAGAACTGTTATCTTCACTTTACCTTGATTTAAAAGAGGATGTGATCAGTAAAGAAGAATATCAGCTTTTTAGAAAAAACTATATGGAAAAACTCACTAAGTTAGATGAAAGTATCCAGTATAGATTAAGAAAACAGGAAGATACAAAGGACAAGATAGATAAAAATAAGAGCTGGATTATTGATATTAACAGATATAAAAATTTATCTGAAATAGATAGACTATCTGTTGTGATGCTCATTGATAAAATTTTTATTTCTGAAGATAAGACGATAGATGTCAGGTTTAATCATACCGAAGAGCTATCTTTACTTGAGGAAATGACAAAAGCGGACAAGAGCAAATTTAAGAATAATATTATAGCAAAGAAAAGTATAGCTACAAACGGAAAGTCAAAAGCTATACCTTCTGTTATGAATAAAAGTCTTGTAAGTGCTGAAAGTGAGGTATGTTATGGCTAGAACGAAAAATAGACATAAATCACAATCAGAAATAAATACAGAAAATATAAAAATAGTTGAAAAAACATATATTGCTGGTGTTTATACAAGACTATCACAGGAAAGAAAGGAAGCTTACAGAGATAAAAGCAATTCACTTGAAATGCAGGAGGAGCTTTGTATAAAAGAAGCAAATGAAAAAGGAATAAAGGTTTTAAGAGTATATAAGGATTATGAGTATTCCGGAACAAATTTTAAAAGACCCGGCTTTCTTGAAATGATGGAAGATATAAGGATAGGAAGAATAAATTGTATTATCGTAAAAGATATGTCTAGGTTTGGAAGAGAATATTTAGAGATCTCAAACTATATAGAAAAAGTATTTCCATTTTTAGAGGTAAGATTTATTTCCGTAAATGATAACCTTGATACCAAAAACGGTATAAAATCGGATAAGAGTTATGAAATAGCAATAAAAAATATCTTCAATGATTTATATGTCAAAGACATTTCAAAGAAAGTAAGAGCCTCAAAAGAAGTAAAAATGAAACAAGGGTCTTTTATAGGGGCTATGGCTCCGTATGGTTATAAAGTAAATAAAATAGATGGAAAAAGAGTTCTGGTGATAGATGAAAAAGTAGCAGATGTGGTAAGGCTTATGTTTCATTTAGCAAGTCAAGGCAAATCCAATATACAAATAGCAAGAGAATTGACTAAAAATTATACGACACCTGCCGAATATAAAAGAACCGGGAAGGTTTTTAAGGACAAAGAAGATATAAAACAATGGGATACTTCTTATATATCAAAAATCCTTTCCGATGAAGTGTATATTGGGAGTTTAATCCAAAGGATACATTCAAATAGACATGATTTAAATCTAAAAAGCAAGTTTCGTGATAAAGAAGAGTGGATTATAACAGAGAACACCCACGAAGGTTTAATAGACAAAATTACATTTGAAAATATCAGAGAGATAAAGGAGAAAAAACAAAATCATCTACCTTATCATTCACTGAAAAACATCATAAAAGACGGAAAAGAAAATGTCGGAGTAAAAATTCAAAGAGATCATAACAAAGAAGGAAAGTATGATGGTCTTATAAAATGCAGCATTTGCGGTAGAAATTTGAAAAAACAATATGGACCAAGGGGACTAAAAGTTAATGATGAAATTTGCTATTGCTATTATTGTAAAGGTGGCGATAAGTTAAACTTAGAAAAATCTCATGTCAGAATTTATGAAACGGATCTGGATAGGATTTTAGTTGATACTTTAAAACGACTGTTTTTAAGTTTTCATCAAGATGATAAAGGACTACGCCTCAAAACTTATTTGGAGAAGGTAAGTACTGAAAAGATAAATCAAGTTTCTCTAAAAACAGATACAAATAATAAAAAGATTGATGCTCTTAGAGTTAAATTGCAGGAACAATACGAAAATTATGTTAAGGGTGAAGTTCTTTTAAGTGAATTTAAAAAAGAAAGCAATAAAATAGACAGACAGATAAAAACAATAAAAAATGAATTGAAAATCTTGGACGATAAAAAAAGAAATGTAAAGAAAAGAAAAAAAGAACTTAAAAAATTCATAGAAGCTCTATTTTGCTGCTTAGACGACAAGAGTATAGATGTTGATAAAGAATTGATTGATACTCTAATTAGTCACATAGAAATCTCAAAATATAAGCAAGTAACCATATACTTTAAATTTAATCTTGATAAAGATATGGATAAAGAGTTGGAGGTAGAGAATGAATAGAATAGCTATTTATCTTAGACTTTCAGAGGAAGATTATAAAAAAACAGATGAAAGTATAAGCATAGTAAATCAGAGAGATTATATAAGAACTTACATTGAAAATGAGAACTCTCTGAAGGACAGTGAAATAGAAGAATATATAGATGATGGGTATTCTGCTACTAATACAAACAGACCTTCATTTTTAAGACTTGTTGATGATATAAAGGGTGGTAGAGTAGGAACTATAATCGTAAAAGATATGTCGAGGTTTTCAAGAGATTATATTTTGCTCGGAGATTATTTGACCAACATATTACCATTTTTAAAAATACGGTTTATTGCTATTAATGATAACTATGATTCTTTGAAAGAACAAGGGAACGGTATAGATACGGATGCACAGTTTAAGACCTTGTATTATGATTTGTTCAGTAAGGAACTATCTGAAAAGGTAAGAAGTTCCGTCAAACAGATCAAATCACAAGGAAAGAATACGAACTGGGCAGCACCTTTTGGATATATTAAAGCTCCTGAAGATAAATATCATATTATTATTGATAAAAAGACAGCTTTTATAGTTAAAGAAGCCTTTGACTTGTTGTTAAAAGGGTATTCTTGCATTCAAATTGCCAATATATTTAATGAAAAAGGTTATATCACTCGCTCTGAACGAAAAGAAGAACTTAAACTTTCGGATTATACCGGAAATTTGGTTACAGGAAGTAAAGTAAAGAAAAGAGTTTGGACAAATGCATCTATCTCGCAGATTACAAGTAATGAACTATATACAGGTGATTATGTATACAATAAATACAAAGAAACCAAAATAGGTGGAAGAAAAAGAATTTTACTTCCTGAAGAAGAGTGGAGAATAATTCCTAATATTCATGAAGCTATTATTTCCAGAGAAGTGTTTGATAAGGTTAAGAAAATAAAAGAAAAACGAAGTTTTGGAGGATACACAGGAAACAAAAATCGTTCTATTTTTTCTGATAAGATTTTTTGTAAAGAATGTGGTAGACATATGAGTTTTCGCTGCGACAGTAGACAAAAGAAAAATTCAGATAAAATATACAAGTATAAAAGTTATTATTGCAATTTATGTAAAGCTGAGAAAACACCAAACAATATCAGAGAGAAAGATATTATTAAACTTATAAAACCTAAATTAAAAGAGTTTAAGATTCAAAACACATTAAAAGAAGAGAGGGTTATAGATAATGAGAAAGTAAAAGAAGATATTCTAAATGAAATATCCATATTAAACAGCAATTTACAAATCATCTATGAAAACTACAAAAAGAAAATTATTTCAAAAGAGGTGTATCTAAAGGAAAAATCTTTTATACAAGATAAAAAGGTGATGCTTAAAAATAGACTTGAGGAGTTTAAAACCGATATAGTTAATTCAAAGAAAGAAACTGATATTGCTGTCTTAGATGAGAAAGGTTTGCTAAAGGCTTATGTGGACGGTTCAATTGATAAAATAATCGTGTCAAGAAGTGGAGAAATAGAGATTATGGAGAAGTATTAGTTTGTATAGTTGTAGCTATAACAAAATATCAATGAAAACTTTCTATATCATAAAATGACTA
>NZ_JBQNBU010000113.1:0-5317 GCF_052169795.1 Catonella sp. | reverse complement strand
AGGATATTACTATGCAGTAGTTGATAAAGAAAAGGTAAGTGATATTGCCCTTCACAAAACAGGGATTAAAATTTATCCAAGGAAAGATAATTTACAGGGCAAGGTTTATCCTTTATATAGGGGAAGAACTTTTGGAGAAAGCCAAAAAGTAGATAAACTCTTTGATGAAATAGCGGTAGGTATGAAAGATACACCTCTTACCGACTTAAATGACTTGCTTTATATTGAAAATAAAGGCTTGTTTGAAATAGAGGAAGATACCGTAACAGAAGAAAAGTTAGGCTATGATTTTTATATATCAAGTTTTGGTGAGCAGTTTCCAAACTATTATGAAGATATATACATTTCAAACAATAACTTAATGATTGATGATGCAAGGCAAAGCATAGCCTATATAAACAAGGAAAATGAATTAGAGTTTAGAGTAAATCTTCCTGATGAAGAAAAAAATAAGGTTCTTGAGATAAGGGATAAAAAGGAAGTTTTGTCAAATTTAATTAAAAAAGATATAGAAGAAAGAAAAAACTATTACTTTAATCCTATGAGTGAAGAATATATCTTAAAAACCGAGAACATAGAAGTCGGCAGACTGAAAGATATCACCCATATAACAGACAGTATTGACGGCAAACAAGGCTATGAAGCGGAGCTTATACTTGATACCAAAAACAAAGAACTAAAACAAAATCTTAAATACAATGGTTTTGTAGTAAAAACAAATATTGCAATTAAATATGACAGCTACAATGAAATGCTTAGAAATCTTCCATACCTGCTTGATGATAACCATAGAGATGTACTTTTAACAGGCTATATAAATTCAGAAATTGAAAGACAAAATGAGAAAGATTTGTCGAAAGAGCATATATATAAAGAGGGAATGACAGTTAAATATAAAGGCAAAGACTACATCGTATCATCTATTGACAAGGTTAATGATAGTTTTAATGCAATAAAACTTGAAGATAATGAAAGTTATATGAAAGGCTTTATTACAGGAAGTGAACATTTAATCTTTAGAAATGAAAAAGATTTGGACTTGGAGATAATAGCTGAAAAAGAAATGCATATTCCTGATGATAAGTATTTGGGAGGTATCCCTCCTATAAACTATAAAATAAATAGAGAAGATGAAATATTACCTCCGTCTGAAAGGCTGAAAAATAATATTGAGGCAATCAAAGTCTTAAAAGAAATTGGAGAAAGGCATAGCTATGCTACAAAAGGAGAACAGGACACTTTAAGCAGATATGTAGGCTTTGGAGGATTATCCGATGTCTTTGATGAAGAAAAAGAGGGACAATGGAAAGATGCAAGGGAATTCTTAAAAGAAAATCTATCACCTTTTGAATATGAGCAAGCTCGTGAATCTACCTTAACAGCCTTTTACACACCCAATACGGTAATAAAGGCAATCTATGATAAATTAGCAGATATGGGATTTGAAAGTGGAAATATATTAGAGCCGAGTATGGGAACGGGCAGATTTATAGGCAATCTCCCGGAAGAAATGAATAAATCAACATTCTACGGAGTAGAACTTGACAGCATAAGCGGAAAGATAGCAAAATTGCTTTATCCTAATGCAAATATACAGATAAAAGGCTTTGAAGAAACAAAGTTTTCAAATAACCTATTTGATGTAGCAATAGGAAATGTGCCTTTTGGAGAATTTAAGGTAAATGATCGTGAGTATGAGAAAAACAACTTTCTTATCCACGATTATTTTTTTGCAAAAACTTTAGATAAAGTACGCTCCGGAGGTGTAATAGCCTTTATCACCTCAAGCGGCACAATGGATAAGAAAAGTGAAGATGTAAGAAGATACATCAGTGAGAGGGCGGAATTTTTAGGAGCGGTTAGACTTCCAAATAATACCTTTAAGGGTGAAGCAGGTACAAAAGTAACAAGTGATATTATATTTTTAAAGAAAAGAGATAGACTATTAAAACTTGATGAGCCTTGGGTAAAGCTTGCTACTGATGAAAAAGGCTTAACTTACAACAAATATTTTGTAGACAATCCTAAGCAGGTGCTTGGAAGCATGGAAGAAATATCAAGTAGATTTGGAACAGCTTTAGCGTGTATAGATGACGAAAATATAAGTTTAGAAGAAAAATTATCCTCAGCAATTAAAAATATATCAGGAACTTATGAAAAAGCGGAGATAAATAAAGAATTGGAAACAGAGGCAATACCGGCAGATGATAATGTTAAAAACTTTTCATTTACAGTAATTGATGACAAGATATATTTTAGAGAAAACTCCATAATGCAAAAGGTAGCCTTAAGTAAGTCGGATACAGAAAAAGTAAAGGCATATATAGGCTTGGAACAGGAATTAAGAGAAGTAATAAGACTGCAAAAAGAAGATTATCCGGAAGAAGATATAAAATCCGCACAAGGAAAGTTAAATGAGATATACGATGATTTTTCTAAAAAATACGGTCTGATAAATGAAAGAAAAAATTCAAATCTTTTCAAGGAAGATGCCAATTACTCCCTTATGTCAAGCCTTGAAAAATTGGATAAAAAGGGAAATTTTATCGGCAAATCGGACATATTCACAAAAAGAACAATAAGAAAAGCGGCAGCCATAGAGCATACGGATAATTCTCAAGATGCACTGATACTCTCCATATCGCAAAAAGGCAGAGTAGACTTTGGCTATATGGAGAGCCTGACGGACAAATCAAGAGAAGTCCTTATCAGTGAATTAAAGGGAGAGATTTTCTTAAATTTGGACGGATTTGATCCAAGTGATACAATGCCTTTTTCTTTTGCAATAAACAACGGAGATTTTGCAAGACCTTATGTAACGGCAGATGAATATTTGTCCGGCAATATAAGGGATAAAATTGAAATAGTAGATGCATATATAAAAAATGTAAACTATGAAATAAGTGAAAATGAAAAATTACTACAAGCCGATACTACTCTTTCAGACACAGATAAAACTGATATTTCTGTTGATGACAATTCAAATAAAAAAACTGAACTGACAAAAGAAAATGAAATCCTGAAGAAAGAATTATCCTATCTTAACTTTCAAAAGCAAAAACTACAAGAGGTAATGCCGAAAGCACTTGAAGCAAGCGACATAACTGTAAAAATGGGGGCTACTTGGGTAGATACAAATTACTATAAAGATTTTATGTTCCATCTGCTTAAAACATCAGGTTCAAAAAGGTGGAATATAGACATTAAATATACTGAATTTACAGGTGAATACAATGTAGAAGGAAAAAGTATAGATAAGGGCAATGACCTTTCTGATTTTACCTATGGAACAAGCAGAGTAAATGCCTATAAGCTGATTGAAGATACCTTAAACCTTAGAGATACCAATGTATATGATCAAGTTACCGATGGAGAGGGGAAGAAAAGATCTGTATTAAACCAAAAGGAAACAATGCTTGCAAGGTCAAAACAGGAAATCATAAAAGAGGAGTTTAAGAACTGGATTTTCGATGATATAGACAGAAGAACTGCACTTGTTGAAAAATATAATAATCTCTTTAATTCCGTTAAATTAAGAGAATTTGACGGGAGCAACCTATCCTTTGAGGGAATGAATACGGAAATAGAACTAAGACCACACCAAAAAGATGCTATCGCAAGAGGCTTATTCGGAGGAAATACCCTGCTTGCACACGAGGTGGGAGCCGGCAAGACCTTTGAGATGATAGGTATTGCTATGGAATCTAAAAGGCTTGGACTGAGCAATAAGGCAATGTTTGTAGTACCTAACCATATAGTGGAACAGTTCGGAAGGGAATTTAATGAACTTTATCCGGGGGCAAATATTCTTTGTGCGACGGAGAAAGATTTTACACCGACTAATAGAAAAAGGTTTTGCAGTAGGATTGCTACAGGAGATTATGATGCAGTAATTATTGGGCATAGCCAATTTGAAAGAATCCCTATATCAAAAGAAAGACAGGAGTATGAACTTCAAAGCCAGATTGATGAAATCGTGGATTTTATAAGAGAGTATAAAAGGGATAGAAATCAGAAATTCACTGTGAAACAGCTTGAAAAGACCAAAAAAGGACTGGAGGCAAAGCTCAAAAAATTAAATGACGACTATAAAAAAGATAATGTGATAACCTTTGAAGAGCTTGGCATAGATAAGCTGTTTGTAGACGAAGCACATTCGTACAAAAACCTTTATCTATTTTCAAAAATGAGAAATGTTGCAGGAATTACAACTACCGATTCACAAAAATCAAGTGATATGCTGATGAAGTGCAGATATATGGACGAGATAACAGGAAATAAGGGGGTTGTATTCGCAACAGGAACCCCTGTAAGTAATAGTATGACGGAACTTTATACAATGCAGAGGTATCTTCAGTATGATGAATTAAAGAAAATGCACCATCAACACTTTGATTCGTGGGCATCTACATTTGGAGAAACGGTAACAGCCATAGAACTTAATCCTGAAGGTAACGGATATCGAAGCAAGACAAGATTTGCAAAGTTCTTTAATCTTCCGGAACTTATGAATACAGTAAAACAGTTTATGGATATAAAGACAGCCGATGTACTAAATCTTCCAACACCCACAGCACACTATGAAACCATAAAAACCAAGCCGACTGAGGAACAAAAAGAGATACTTGAAAGTTTTTCTAAGAGGGCAGATAGAGTAAGAAACAAAGAGGTGGATTCAAGCATTGACAATATGCTCCTTATAACCAATGACGGAAAGAAAATGGCACTTGACCAAAGACTAATCAATCCACTACTTCCGGATGATCCAAGCAGTAAGGTAAATGCCTGTATAAGCAATATATTCAGCATTTGGGATAAATACAAGGAGAAAAAATCTACACAGCTTGTATTTTGTGATATGTCAACACCGTCAAGTGAATTTAACATTTATGATGATATAAAGGAAAAGCTTATTAAGATGGGAGTGCCTGAAAATGAAATAGAGTTTATTCATAATGCAAAGAATAATAAAGAAAAAGACGCTATCTTTGACAAGGTAAGAAATGGAGAAATAAGGGTACTGCTTGGCTCTACTCAGAAAATGGGGGCAGGAACTAACTGTCAAGATAAGCTGATTGCTATTCATGATACTGATGTGCCTTGGCGTCCTGCCGATTTGGCACAAAGAGCAGGTCGTATTGTAAGACAGGGTAATGAAAATAAAGATGTTCATATTTTCAGATATATAACAGAAAATACCTTTGATGCCTACCTTTTTCAAATATTGGAGAACAAACAGAAATATATCTCTCAAATAATGACAAGCAAGACACCTGTTAGAGTAGCTGAAGATGTGGACGAAGCCACGCTGAATTAT
>NZ_JBQNBU010000112.1:0-5492 GCF_052169795.1 Catonella sp. | reverse complement strand
AATTATAAATTCAGTGGAGAATATAAAGAATGTCATGCAAGCTATAACTAAAACTTAAGGAATTCTTAAACATTTACTCCATTTATTCTTAAAACAATATCAGCTATACTCTAATTACACTTAAGTGAAAGAGCAGGGAGGAAACATGTACAATATATTAGTCTGTGATGATGAAAAGGACATAGTATCAGCTATCAAAATTTATTTTGAAGCAGAGGGCTACAAGGTATTTACTGCTGAAAACGGTAAGGAAGCCCTAAACATTGTGGCAAAAGAAGAAATTCATTTAATTCTTATGGATGTAATGATGCCGGTAATGGACGGAATACAGGCAGTCAGAAAACTTAGGGAAGACAGCATAATTCCGGTAATTATGCTTACTGCAAAAAGTGAAGATGTGGACAAAGTCCTTGGACTTGGGATAGGGGCAGACGATTATGTGACCAAGCCTTTTAATCCCATCGAGCTTATAGCCAGAGCCAAGTCACAAATCAGGAGATATGTAAGATTTGGCGGACAGCCTGAAAAACCTGATGATAAAGTTCTAAGCCTTGACGGACTTGTATTAGATGATGGTGCAAAAGAAGTACAGATTGACGGTGAAAAGGTAGACCTCACACCTAAGGAATTTGAGATTCTTAAAATGCTTATGGTTGAAAAAGGCAGAGTGTTTGCACCTGAAACCATATACCGCAAGGTATGGGGTGAAGAGCCTTATGGAAGTGAAAGCACAGTTGCAGTACATATCAGGCATTTAAGAGAAAAAATAGAAATAAACCCATCCGAGCCACGCTTTATTAAGGTGGTTTGGGGACAGGGGTATAAGGTAGATAAGGAAAGGTAGTTATGGAAGAAAAGAATGAGATTGAAGTAATAAGTAAAGTAAAAGAGAAGAAACAGTATGACAGCTTTATATATTCTCTGCCGTTTAAGACAGGGGCGGTGATATCCTCACTATTATTGATAATACTTGGGATAGCCTCTGTACTGGTATTTCTCTGGCTTTGGAAGAGCGGTATTTATAAAATGACAGATGCCAAATTAAATCAGTTTATATCCCAATATGAGATTATTAACTCTTCGGGGACAATATTGTCAATGGTTAATTTTATTATCAACTTGAGATTTGCAGTAATTCCGATAGGAGTTGTCTTAGGTATTCTGTATTTGATTGATATGGCCTTTATTTTTGCATTCACAGGGCACAAAAGAGGTAGCAGCGAAATTACGAAGTTTCCGACAGCCGACTGGCCGTTTGATGTGGTTTGCATACTGTATTTATTAATTTTTACAATTTCTTTTAACATATCAGATGCAGGCAGAGATAACCGCTGGTTTGTTTCCCTGGGAATGGTTATGTTTGTAATATTCCTTGTAATATTATATTTTGCAATGTTATCATTTCTGATGAATTTTATTGTAAATATTAAAGCAAAGACTTTATTTAAGAATATGCTGATAGTCAGATTTTTCAGATATATTTTTAGAAGCATAGGAAAAGCATTGAGAAATGCAGATGTAACTAAGAAAGCTGTTTTATATTTTGGAATATTTGCAGGCTCAGAGTTTGCTATATTATTGATGTTTAGTATGATTGGCACAGAAGGAACAAGTGCATTGTTATTCTTGTTGTTTTTAGTAAATATATTTATTTTTATAGTGATTTACAAGGTTATGACAGGTGTTAAAGAAATTGAAACTGCCGAGCAGAATATAATTGCGGGAAACCTTGATTATAAGCTGAATACTGCTAATTACAAGGGAGACTTAAAGATAATTGCAGAGGGCTTGAATGAAATAGGTACAGGGCTTGAAAATGCAGTAAGCGGAAGGATGAAAAGTGAGAGATTTAAGACAGAACTTATAACCAATGTATCACATGATATAAAGACTCCGCTTACTTCAATCATTAACTATACAGATCTGTTGAAGAAGGAAAATATAGAAACTGAGCCTGTTAAGGGGTATATTGAAGTACTTGACAGACAGTCGGAAAGACTTAAAAAGCTTATAAATGACCTGCTTGAAGCCTCAAAAGCCTCTTCCGGTAATATAAAAATGGATATTGCAGAAGTAGATGCAGGGCTTATGCTTGAACAGGTATACGGAGAGTATCAGGATAAGTTTGAAAAGGCAGGACTTACAGGCATAGTCACAAAACCTTCAGAAACCGTACATATAAAAGCCGATGTAAATCATCTTTTCAGGGTTTTTGACAATATTCTGGGCAATGTGGTAAAGTATGCCCAGCCTGATACCAGAGTGTATATAGACCTTATTAAAAATGCAGGTAAAGTAACTATAGCCTTTAAGAATATTTCCAAAGAGAAACTGAACATAACAGGAGAGGAGCTTATGGAACGCTTTGTAAGAGGTGACAGGTCAAGAAACACAGAGGGAAGTGGACTCGGACTTTCCATAGCCAAAAGTCTTACTAATCTCATGGGTGGAGAACTTGAAATTATAGTGGACGGAGATTTATTTAAGGTTGAGGTGAGGTTTGAGGCATAGATGGGGAATTAAACTGGAACTATTAAAAAGTTAAAAATTGGATATTTATTACAGACCAAAAATCCTATATACTGTCCGTGGATTGTAAGAGACTGGCAGTCCTATGACAGGAGCTGATTATCCAGATGAGGAATCAGCTGTATTAAGGAGGATATGAGTATGAGTAAAATGGAAAAAGAATTAAGGGTTGTAGGAGGAACAAGTGAAAATATAAAGAAACTTGCACTAGCAGCCTTATTCGCAGCCTTGTCTTACATAGGTTTTCAGGTGTTTCGATTTGATATTCCGGTAGGTACTGATAAAACAGCATTTCATTTGGGAAATACCTTTGTGGCACTTGGAGCTTTGTTCATAGGTGGCGCTATGGGAGGGGCAGCAGGAGCAGTCGGTTTAACTATTGCGGATTTAACCAGTGGTTATGCTACAAGTGCTCCAAAAACATTTATCTTAAAACTTTTAATAGGGCTTATAGTAGGGCTCATAGCACACAGAGGCTTTAAGATAAATGAAATTTCTGAAAAAAAGAAACTTTTACTTGCCACCGTATTATCAGCTGGCGGAGGTCTTATGTTTAATATAGTCGCAGATCCTTTGGTTGGATATATATACAAACAGTATGTACTGGGTATGCCGCAGGAAATATCAGCAGCTTTTGCAAAGATTGCAGCACTTACAACTTCGGTAAATGCAGTTACTTCTGTAGTATTTTCTACTTTGCTTTATCTTGCATTAAGACCTGTATTAAAGAAAGAAGGGTTTTTAGGTTAAATTATGAAAGGCACATAACTCCAATCCGTTATGTGCCTTTCATAATTTAAAACGATGATATAAGTGTAAACAGTATAAAAAAAGAAATTATTATCTTCTGACACACAAAAATATGGATGAACAGTTATTTTTTTGTAAAAAAAGATTGCGGATATAGCATACCTTTTTGTGAATACTTATAAATAAATGTTGTTATTATTAAAAACCTTGATAAAAGTTAAATTTTAAGGTATATTGTATATGGAGAAAATGTATCAATCTGTATTTTCGGAGGAAAAAAGTGAAAAAACATGAAAAAAGTTCTGTTTTTGATTTTATACTGATTACTATTTTGTTAATTTTCATAGGTTACATAGTGTTTATGAAGATGGATAATTCAGTTTACAGAATTAGAGATGGGAGAAGTTTAGAGGAATTTTCAGGTTCTTGGTATACAACTGATGACAAGGAAATCTCGTTGGAAGATGTAGGAAAAATTGCCACTAAGAATAGTAAGGGGGAGTTTGAAATATACATTCACCATACTATACCGGCATATTTAGTTTCTGATACATTTTTAAATTTTAGGAGTAAAAATTTAAGATTTCAGGTTATTGTCGACAATGATGTAGTTTATAGTTTTATGCCTGAGGCTCAACAGCTCTTATCTAAGGGTAATGGTTCAAGTTTTCACAGAATCTATATAAATAGAGAAAGTGCAGGTAGAGAGATAGGAATGAGGCTTTTTCCCATGTACAATGATAGGGGAAGTCATATAAACAACATCTATTTGGGCAGGGTTTGGGATTATTTTGGAAAGATATTAGACCAAAGTTTCTTTGGCTTTCAATTTAGTATTATGACAGCTTTAATAGGCTTAATGCTTATTATAATATCGTTTATGTCTAAGTTAGAGAGTGGACATAATGAAAGAAACAGAGTTTTGGGAATACTCACACTTTGTGTCGGTATGTGGGCAACAAGCGAGACACTGCTGCCACAGTTTTTGTTTGGATATTCATCTAAGCTGAATGAGATTAATCACCTTTTAATAGTTTTTATGCCCTATTTTTTCATAAGTTACCTTTATCAGGATTTAGCATATAGCAGAGATATTCTAATAAAGATATCCTTTGGGGTAACGGCAACAGAGCTGGTTGCAATTACAGGAATGAGTGTAGTAGGAATTATGGATGCACATGAGTCTATACATATAATTCATGTCTGTTTTGGAATAATACTTTTGATTTCTGTTATTGCAATTATTGAAAATATATCTTATTGCAAAAAAAATAATATCAAGTACAAAATGCTGACAATAATACTTTCAATAAGTGTGTTAGTATTAAGTGTAGTTTGGGATTTGCTAACTTATTATCTTGACTATGATGGAAGAGAAATCGGTTCTATAATGAGACTTGGTATTTTAATAGGAGTACTTATACTGGTAGGAGATTCACTTAAGAAGCTGTTTGAAGGTATAAAGAGTGTCGAACTGACTGAAAAAGTTGCTGAAATTTCATATGTTGATAGTTTGACAGGCTTTGCAAACAGAAGTGCCTTTGAGTTAAAGAAAAAAGAAATTCAAAATAAGGCTGATAGTGGAGAGTTTAAAGAAATTTTAGTCGGCAGGTTTGATATAAATGATTTGAGAAAATTAAATGATAATTACGGCAATAATTATGGTGACCGCCACATCATAAAATGTGCTGAGATTATAAATGAGGCTTTTGGGAATAGCGGATTTACTTTCAGAGTGGATGGAGATGAGTTTGCCTTGTTAATCATAGGAGACGGCTCGGAGTACATCTATGAGAGAGGAATTTTGAAACTAAAAGAACTTGAAAGGGAGTACAATAGGACTCCGGATTTGATTATGCCGCTTTGTATCGCCCACGGCTATGCCGTATATGACAGAGAACATTTTGATTCTCTTGAAAAGGCTGAAATGGAAGCGGATAAGAGAATGCATG
Source organism: Catonella sp. (assembly GCF_052169795.1). Lineage (GTDB taxonomy): Bacteria > Bacillota > Clostridia > Lachnospirales > Lachnospiraceae > Catonella. The sequence continues at coordinate 261 of NZ_JBQNBU010000112.1, read as the reverse complement.
AATTTAAGAATCGGATGAAGAAAGGAGCGATAGTTTAATGGAGATAAGAGAGAGGTTTGAGAGTTTATCAGCAAAACTCTATGGGAGACCGATAAGGCAGTGTACGGAGGCAGAGCTTTTTCATACATTGCTGGTATTTACAAAAGAACTTATGGCTGATAAACAGCAGATTTCAGGAGAGAGAAAACTCTACTACATTTCTGCAGAATTTCTTATTGGTAAACTGCTTAGCAACAATCTTATAAATCTTGGTGTATATGA
>NZ_JBQNBU010000111.1:0-5561 GCF_052169795.1 Catonella sp. | reverse complement strand
TTTCGGCAAGAACAGATGAACAGGTGTATAAAGAAGCTGCTAAAAGAAAAGATAAATAACTCAGCAGATTATCTTGGGGATATTAAATAATGAAAATACTTATAGTAGAAGATGATAATGACATTGCGGAAATCCTTGCTAATGAGCTTTCCGTATGGGGATATGATACAGTCTGTGTAAAGGATTTTAACAATGTGCTTGATGAGTTTAAGTCTGAAAAGCCAGAGCTTGTGCTTATGGATATAATTCTGCCCTATTTTAACGGTTTTTACTGGTGTCAGAAAATCAGGGAAATCTCAAAGGTTCCTCTTATGTTTATTTCTTCAAAGAGTGAAGATATAGACATAGTTCAGGCTATGCAGTTTGGCGGAGATGATTATATAGTTAAGCCGATAAATATTCAGATAGTAAGGGCTAAAATTGTTGCTCTCCTCAGAAGAAGTTATGATTTTGCAGAAGAAACTGATTATTTAGCCTTTGGAAATGTAAAACTTTTGCTTTCGGCTGCAAAGCTTGACTTTATGGGAAAGATGGCAGATCTTACCAGAACCGAGCTTATGATACTTGAAACTCTTTTTAAGGATAAGGGAGCTGTATCAAAGCGTGATAAAATAATGGATAAATGCTGGCAGGAAGAGAATTTTATAGATGACAATACCCTTGCGGTAAATATGACAAGGCTTCGCAAAAAACTTGCTGAGATAGGACTGAATGACTTTATACAGACCAAAAAAGGAATAGGATATTTTTTGAATAATAAGTTGACTTAAAGTATAAACAAAGAAGTTTTGATTATAGGTTAAGATATGATAAATACAATTAAGAAATTTATTCTGACTAAACTGCCCGAATTTATAATTTTTTTTACCTTGATTTTTCTGTTTAGACTTATTTTTGCATTAGGAAGTTTGGAACTTTCATTTTATAAAATCGGCTTAGAGGTAGCTGTATTCGGCTTTGTTATTTACCTGATAATTGCCTTTTTCTCTTATAAAGAAGAGCTTTCCTTAAAAGCAGAAAATGAGAGGCTTTTGGAAGAAAATAAAAGACTTCATATGAGTATAATTTCCGGCAGGAGGGAGCTTAAAGATTATTTTTCACTTTGGGTACATCAGGTTAAAACACCAATAACTGCTGCCAAACTTATACTTGATAACAATGTGGATGACAAGGAAACAAAGGTTAAAGCTCAGATTATGTACATAGAGCAATACTGCGATATGGCAATAAATTATCTCAAGCTGATGAATACTGAAACTGACATGGATATAGCAGAACTAAACTTAGATGAGATAATTAAATCAATTCTTAAAAAATATTCTATACTTTTCATAGTAAATCATATCACACTAAACTATGAGCTTATAGAAGAAAAAGTAGTTTCAGATACAAGGTGGCTAAGTATTCTGATTGAACAGCTTATTTCAAATGCCCTAAAATACACCCCAAGGGGTAGCATAAGCATAAGCTATAATAAGGAAGAAAAGATATTGTATATTAAGGATACCGGTATAGGCATTCGTTCAGAGGATATTCCGAAGATATTTGACAGGGGATATTCCGGCTTAAATGGCAGAATGAATGAGAAATCAAGCGGTCTTGGGCTTTTTCTTGCAAAAGAAATAGGAAAGAGGTTATCTATAGAAATAGAGGTTAAATCAGAGCTAGGAAGGGGCAGTGAATTTGGAGTGAGGTTTTAACAGTACATTTTTTGCAAATAACTCAAAAAGTGAGTTGTTAAATGGGTAATTTTGTGAATAATTTGAGATAAATTTTAACCTGAGGTGAATATTATGGAATTATTTTATAGAGAACAATATATTTCAAAAATCAGAGGATTTTATCATGATACAGATATCATTAAAGTTATTACCGGTGTCAGACGGTGTGGAAAATCAAGCCTGATGGAAATGATAAAGGATGAGCTTATAAAAGAGGGAGTTAATGAAGAACATATTATCTATATAGATCTTGATTCCAGAAAATATAGAAAAATAAAAGCTGACAACGAGTTTGAAGAGGTAGTAGATGAGTTATCTGTTAGCAACGGCACTAAATATTTATTTGTAGATGAAATACAAAATATAAAAAATTTTGAAGAAATCATAAATGCCTTTAGAAATGACGGGGATTATTCTATTTTTATAACAGGCTCAAACTCATATTTATTAAGTGGTGATTTATCTACAAAACTTACCGGAAGATATATAGAGTTTGAATTGTTTACTTTGAATTTTAATGAATATCTTTCTATGAAAAAGTTTTACAATAAAACGATTGACAGTAATCTGCATGTTGAACTGGATAAATTCCTTAGAGAAGGTGGATTTCCTCGTACAGTCAGATTTGACACCTTTGAAGAAAAACAGGTGTATGCAAAAGCTGTAATAGATGAGATTTTTGAAAAAGATATTAAAAGACGGGTTAAGATTCGAAATGTGGAGGTTTTTGAAGCTGTCAGAAACTTTATTATCAATAACTTTGGAGCAACAATGAGTATACAAAGTTTGCAGCATTCTCTTCAGAAAGCAGGTTTATCTGTACAACGTGCAACTTTAAAACGATATATAGATGAATTGGTCAGTGCAAAAATTTTATATCAATGTAACCGTTTTGATATGAAATCAAAGAAAGCACTTAGTGGTGAGAAAAAATATTATCTTGCAGATACTTCTTTTTATTTTGCTTTTAATACAGATAATCGCATAAACTATGGACCTGCTCTTGAAAATATGGTATATCTGTATGCCAGAGGGAAAAACTATGCAGTAAGTGTAGGAAGGATAGGCAGGCTTGAGTGTGATTTTATTCTTAGGGATATGGAGCAGAATTATTCATATATTCAGGTTGCATATACAATAAATGAGAGCAAACAGACAGAAGACAGGGAATATAAACCGTTAGAAATGATAAGGGATAATTATCCGAAATATGTCGCAACGACAGATTATCTGCTTCAAAAAAGAAATGGAATAAAACACATTAATATTCTTGAATTTATTAAAGATGGTAAGAAATTTTAGTTCTCTTTCCAACCTTTCAAAATTGTAAGATTAACTCCTCATATTGTAAGTTAAAATAAATGCAGAAATAAGGCTTGTATGTTATCTTATGTATAGTAAGGCACATACAGGCTTATTTTTTCATTATTAACAAAGGAGAAAAATACAGTGACAATATTAAATCTTGAAAATGTAAAAAAGGTATATAAGACTAAAAGTGTAATAACAGAGGCACTTACAGAGATTAATTTTTCAGCCTCAGAAGGTGAATTTGTTTCCATTATGGGCGAGTCAGGCAGCGGTAAAACAACCCTGCTTAACATAATAGCAACTCTTGATAAGGCTACTTCAGGAAATGTCTTTATTAAGAATAAAAACATAGGTCTGTTAAAAGACAGTGAAATAGCAAGTTTCAGAAGAAATGAACTTGGCTTTGTATTTCAGGATTTTAATCTCTTAGACCAGTTTTCAAATAAAGATAATATCTTCCTTCCGCTTGTGCTTTCAGGAGTAAGTCCGAGTGAAATGGAGGCTAAGCTTGATAAAATTAAGGATATTTTGGGTATTGCAGCCATTCTTGATAAGTTCCCTTATGAAATATCGGGAGGGCAGAAACAGAGAATTGCAATAGCAAGAGCTGTTATAGTTAATCCGAGTATTTTACTTGCTGATGAGCCTACAGGAGCACTTGACTCGGCTTCAACTGAAATGATTCTTAATTTATTTAGAAAAATAAACGAAACAGGTCAGACTATACTTATGGTAACACATTCTTTAAGAGCGGCAGCTTTTGCTAAGCGTGTAATTTTCATAAAAGATGGGGTAGTATATCACGAGCTTTACAGGGGAGATGATGAAAGCCTTGAGGAATTTATGGAGAGAATCAATAATTCCCAGAAACAGCTTTTTACATCAAATTATTCACGAGACATCAGGTAAACACATAATTAAAACGGTCTGTGACCTACAAGGGGAAAGAATAATTTGATAAATACGAGGAGATAAAATAATGAACCTAAAACTTGCAGGCGGCTTTGCAATAAAGAACTTAAAAGCCAACAGATATCTTGAAATACCGTTTATTCTTGCTACAGGTACAATGTTAATTTTATTTAATATAATGGCTTCACTTATGCAAAATGAATATGTACTTACAAGGCATAAGACACTGCCTACTTTTATAAGTATGGGTACCGGAGTGGCATTTATATTTACATTTATTTTTGTGGTTTATGCAAACAGATTTCTTATAAAACGCAGAAATAAGGAATTTGCTCTATATGGTATACTGGGACTTGAAAAGAAACATATCAGAAAAATAATTTTAATTGAACATATTATTAATTACAGCTTAATTGCATTAATAGCAATTTCAGGTGGATATGTGTTTGGTAAGCTTGCCTTTATGGGGCTTAACAGACTGATGAAGGATACAGCAGTGAAAATAATGGACTATCCGTTTTCAACTCAAGCTACGGCTATCACACTTGTCTATGTACTTTTCCTATTTGTGTTTGTATATCTGCTTAATGCTTTATCAATTAAAAATGCTTCCCCTGTGGAACTTTTAGGCAGGGAACACAGAGGAGAGGGAGAACCAAAGAACAGGCTTGTGCTTTTATTGATTGGCTTAGCTTTTTTAGTAGCCGGGTATTATATTGCATTAACAATAAACGGAATACTTAAAAGCCTTTTAGCATTTTTTATTGCAGTTGTCTTGGTAATAATTGCTACCTATATTCTTTTTATAACCTTTTCAATATTTATACTTAAAATGCAAAAGAAAAATAAAAAGTTTTATTATAATGCTAAAAATTTTCTTTCAGTTTCAGGTATGATATACAGAATGAAAAGCAGTGCTGTAGGTATAGCCTCTATAGCCATTCTTAGTACAGGAGTTATTGTTACCCTTGCAACTACACTTTCCATATATGGAAGTGTTGAAGCTATGGTGACTTCAACTCTGCCAAGGGAATATAGGATAAGTAATGATGAGATAAATGTAACCATTGATAATTATAAAGATGAGCAGAAGAAGCTCATGGATATCATAACAAAGGCTGCAGGCGGAGAGAAAAACATAGTAAATTCTTTTTCCGAACTGAGTGGTATGATATATGCCTTGCAAAACGGGAGTGAACTTTTACCTCTGTTAGGTGACAATGCTAATAATTATCACCCTGTACCGGCAATACTTTCAACAATAGATTCCTATAACTCAGAATTTAACCAAAATGTGAAGTTGGCTGATGATGAAGTAATCATTTCTTCTAACAGCAGCAGCCTGCCTATAGAAAGTACTATAAATTTAGGTGGGAAAAATTATAAAACAAAGATGGTGGAAGGACTTGTTCCGGGAAATTTCGCTATAGAAATTTATAAAATTATACTTCCTAATACAAGTACAATGGATGAACTCACAAGATTTTATCTGATGGATAAAAATGATGAGAAAGGTAGTTTCCCTGCACCATTATACATAACTGCACACTTTGATTTAACTGCAGATAAGGCAAATTTTGAAAAAGCATTTTTTGCACTTGGTGAAGGCAAATATGA
>NZ_JBQNBU010000110.1:0-5806 GCF_052169795.1 Catonella sp. | reverse complement strand
CTTGGGTATTTTATAATGAGTAAGGAAGTGTAAACACAAGAGAACCCTACGAAGTTTAAAAGATTTCGTGGGGTTCGTTTTTCTGCTGATTGAAATTTTTTTCTAAACTAAAAGAGAGCACTTACCAACCAGTTACCTACTGTCTCTATGGACTTACATATAAGTACAGCACCTACAATAATTGAAATAGCTATAATTAAGCTTGGTGTTATATAATATAAAAACTTAAGTATTTTATTCATATTATGTACATTAACTCACTCTTGTAATAGTACAAAATCCTGTACATCTATATGCAAGTCCTGTTCCGATTTTTTCTGTACCACCCCAAAATTTCCTATGCATAATGTCATACTCATACACTTCATATTCTGGATATCCTATTACTGTAAGAGTTTGTAAGTACTTTAAGCTGGCTGTTGCAGAGGTACTTAACGCAATGCTTGAGGTTACATTAAAACCAACTCCGGCACTAATTGTATTAGCATCAATGCTAAAACTGGCACCTAAATTGGTTGAAAATGTATTTGAACCAGTTCCAGTTATTGTGACAGTATGAGGAACATTTTGCTTGGCAAAGTTGGTAGAGCTATTTTCTACTATTTTAGTGGCTCCACAAGAATGTCTAGGACCTCTGATATTATCAACATATATGGAATCAAAAAATACAGGAGTATTTAATGGCTTATAGTCTTCGTGTCTGTTAAAAAGAGTTACAGTAATACTCTCATAATCAGTAATGCCATATGCCTTGGCGATTTCTTCAGCATTTAATACGGCGTATGTAGTTGTTTCTGAGTCTTTTCTTATAACTGAATTGTAATCTGCTTTAGGCACTACCATATTTTCTGAAACGCTCAGATTTTCATCAGAAAAAGCAGAAGCTTTTTCTGTATTAGAAAAAACTAATATCGAGCAAAGTAATACCATACATAATTTTTTGAAACTATTTTTTAACATATTTTTCCCTCCTAAAAAAATAAATTACCATTATTAAACCTATTATTATAAGTCCAAAACTAACCATATACATAGTTGTAAAATCAACTACATGTTCTAATGGACTGTATATATTACCAATGGCAAATTTACTGCTCATTATCCCCAGTATAGGAAATATTTTTGAAATTATACCCATAACCAGACTAAAGAATATGCCAATAATAATAAGTATGAAAGAAAATACAGCACCTATTTTATTCATATATCTATTAGCTAAAAAGATTAGCTACAATACCTCCTTTACTACAATATCAGATTAAATTTTGCTTAATGAAAATATTGGGCTCTAATGAAAGTATCTCCATTTTTATATCTCATTGGATTTATTCTTTTCATAAACAATACCTTTCCTTAGTTTTACCCTTCTACAATATTTAACAGCTCTATTTCTCCGCGGTTACCGGTAGAATAAATGCTGTCAGATATGTTAAATGAAACAAATAAAAGCATGCATAAGGTTGAAAACAGCATAACAGCTTTGCTTAATTTCTTTAACATATTTATCACCTCCCCTTTACTTAATTACTTTACATTTATATAATATATCTAAAATATTCAAATTGCAACGGACTTTAAAGTCCGATTTAGTATATAATTAATAAAAATTTAAGGAGATTAAAATGTATTATAACCTTTTTTTATTTGGGAAAAGACTAAAAGATATAAGAGAAAAACTAGGTCTTACACAAAAACAGGTTGTAGATATGGCTCTTATAGATGAAAGAACTCTTAGAAGAATGGAATGGGGGAAAGTGATACCTAAACTGGAAACACTCGAAGCATTATCAGTTATTTACAAGACTGATTTGGTTTCTGCTATTATTGAAAGCCGTATTACAGATTATTCTATGTTATTGCAAACGCAAAGAAATATAGATTTAAAACTGATAAATGAAGAAATGTCTAATTTTGACAATGAATTAAAATTGATTGATAAGTTATTGGAAAACATTGAAAATGAATACTATAAAATACTAATTACACAGTTTAAGTTCTTTCTTTATGGTATTAGATATTATAAAAATAAAGAATATCAGAATGCAATGGATATGTATATAAATGCTATTAAACAGACATTAAATGATTTCTCGCTTGATAATTATAAGGAGTACAGTTTTTCGCTAATGGAAATCAGAATACTTATGAATATAGCCTTAGTTGAGGACAAATGTGGGCAGGATGAAAAATATGAAGAAATACTTAAATTTTGCATAAACCAATGTGACGAAAATAATGAAATATATCCAAGAATTTGCCACAATCTGGCAGGTGTGTATAGAAAAAAGGAAGAATATAGTAGAGCTTTGTTTTATGATAATAAAGGGATTGAAATATGTAAGAAAAATATGTTTGCTGATACCTTAGCAGTATTGTATTATGGTAAAGCTTTTGCTGAATACAGACTTGAAAAAACTGAATATAAAAAGTCTCTTGATTTGTCTTTGCAACTATGTAAGATATTCGAACAAATAGAACTAATGAAACAAATAATAGTTAACTGTGAAGATGTTTTAGGAATTGATATGTCTGAGTATAAATAATATTTTTATTTTCCTTGCAACATTTTAACCATAAAACAACACTTATTAAGTGAAACATGTTTAATGCCAATGGCAGATAGGGGTTAACCTATGATTAGAAATACAGATACATTTACAAAACTGTACTCCGAGGTGGCGAAGGACTTGTACAGGTTAGCACTGTATTTTCTTAAAAATAAAGAAGATGAAGATATAGAAATACCGGTTTCACTACAGCCTGAGAAGATTAGAGAGAGACTTGGTGAAGAGGAAAACAAATTAAATAATAAAAAAAGGAGGAGAAACATGAAAAATTGGTTATTAGGTATGGTAACGACGGCAGGAGCTGTAGTGGCAGCATTTGCTATTATGATTGGTTCAGGAAATCTAAATCTTGAGGAAATGGGAGTAGATGGGCTTACAAACATAGCAAATGTAGTAGCGGGAAAGAAGGTTGATGCTAAAAAACAGAAAAAAATAGCCAAAAAAGTGGATGGAATTAAGCAGTTTAAGAACTACAAGTCACTTTATAAGTACTTAGCAAAGGCAGCAGAAAAACGATTCAGCATGAATGAATTTTGTGGTGGGGCAAAGAAGAGTGCAGATACAACAGCAACTGCTCCTTCAAATGAGCTAGCTAAGAGTGCCGATCAGAATGTTGCTGAAAATAGTGCCGGTGCAGATGATTACTCAAAGACAAATACAAGAACAGAAGGCGTAGACGAGGCTGATATAGTAAAAACAGACGGGAAATATATCTATGTACTTAAAAACAGATATGACAGTGAGCCGGGAATTAAGATAATAAAAGCTGATAAGGGTAAAATGGAAGCCGTATCTTCAAGAATAGCCCTTGACCGGAATAGAGATGGAATAAGGTATTATTACAGTAACATTATGTTGGAAGGAAATACACTTGTAGTCTTTGCTGATGGAAATGAGTATTATTCAGGAAAACATGGATATAGAAGATATATAGAAAAGAGTTTAACGAAGATTTTATTTTATGATATAACTAATCCTGAAAAGCCTGTACTTAAGGCAAAGCATACACAGGAAGGCTCTGTAGGAAATACAAGGATGAAGGATGGAATTATTTATACATTTTCACATAGTTACAATTTGTATTACTATCCGGTTACTGATGATAAAGATGTACAATATAATGATTTGATACCTGAAGTAGATGGCAAAAAGATAGGCATAAAAAGTATTTATGTACCTGAATATTCAAGTGGAGACTGCTACACGGTTGTAACTTCAATAGATGTTAAAAATCCGGAGAAAGTTATTGATTCAAAGCTGATTATGGATTCCGGTTATGACATTTATGTAAGTAATGATAATATTTATTTTTGGAATTCAGATTATTATATGTCAAGTGAAAAGACTAAGATTATGAAGTATTCTTACAAGGATGGAATAATAACACCTCAGGCAAGTGCTTCTGTTCTTGGAAATCTTAATAATGACTATTCACTTGATGAATATAAGGGAAATCTCAGGCTTGTAATTACAAAAGGAAATAATTGGTTCGGTATAATGCCTATTGGTGAGCCTTCCACTGCTGATGACAGTGTTGTATCAAGAAGAGAAACTACAGAAAATGCATTGTACATCTTTGACAAGGATTTGAAGGTGAAAGGAAAAATTGAAGGACTTGCAAAGGGAGAATATATTAAGTCTGCAAGATTTATGGGAGATATGGCTTACTTTGTAACCTTCAGGCAGACAGATCCTCTCTTTAGTGTAGATGTAAGTGATCCGGAAAACCCTAAAATACTTGGCTATCTTAAGATACCGGGCTTCTCAGAGTACTTACATCCGTTTGGAAACGGACTGCTTTTTGGACTGGGACAGGATGCAGACGAAGTTGTAGGTGGAACTAAGGGACTTAAACTTTCTATGTTTGATATTTCTAATCCGGCGGATGTAAAGGAAATAGCTAAAAAATTATTTAGTGAGAGAGACGAAGACTACTCAAATTCAGAAGCAGAATATGAGCGTAAGTCAATACTTGTAGATGCGGCAAAAAATCTGATAGGTTTTCCGGTTTCATACTACAGTTCTGCGAAGAGAAGACAGATAAATCAATATGTAATATACGGATTTGATAAAGAAAAAGGTTTTTATGAAAGATTCAGAGCAGACTTTCCGGAATTTGATTATTATGGCGGAAACTACAGAGGACTTTATATAGGTAATCATTTTTACATAGTAGCTGTAAATATAGACGAAGTATTGTCATTTGATATGAAGAGCGGACAGCTTGTGGAGAAACTGGACTACTAATTGCTTATAGCTATAAAATAAAGCTCTTAGCTTGTCACACTGTTAGTATCGGGTTTATGAAAAAATTAGTTCATTAAACTCTAATTTGGATTATATTAAAAAGCCCTCATACTTGGTGAAGTATGGGGGCTTGCTTTAACGGAGTGGGTGGGATTCGAACCCACGAGCCTGCGAACAGACTACCTGATTTCGAGTCAGGGCCGTTATAACCACTTCGATACCACTCCGTGACAAATCTATTTTACTAAGAAAATATAAAATATTCAAGTGGCATATTATTAAAAAATAAATTTTCGTAATTATGTATCATAGCTCTATGGCTTTGATTTCATTAAATTCAAACTTAAATTTTGTACCCTTGCCTTTTTGACTTTCTACGCTTATAGAACCATCATGCTTTAGGGCTATCTGCCTTGCTATGGCAAGACCCAATCCTGAACCTTTAGCGTTTTGTCTCAGTTTGGACTTATAAAACTTTTCAAAAATATGAGGCAGTTCACTTTCGGCAATGCCAATACCATCATCAATTATGCTGATTAACAGCTTATTACCGGAATTTACATAGGTATCACCTGCAAAGACAGCAGAGAAAAAGTTTACTGAATTATTGGCAGTTTCTTTTTTTATTATAATACTCACATTTCCTGAATCATTAGAAAATTTTATTGCATTATCTACTATAACCATAAACATTTGGCGGATTCTGTCATAATCACCATACATCAGCATAAGTTCATCATCGGTGTTAAGGTTTATTTTTACATCTTTTTCTTTGGCAAGAGCAAGACCGCTTCGCAGTATATCTGAGAAGACTTGAACAAGGCTGATAGGTTCTTTTTCAAGTGTAAAGTCAGGATTTTGCATTTTGGAAAGTGCAAGCAAATCTCCAACAAGTCTTTCCATTGATTTACACTCAATGAGCATCTTATTATAATATTCAAATCTGGTAGCCTCATCATCTATGATACCGTCTAATAGTGTCTCTGAATAGG
>NZ_JBQNBU010000109.1:0-5861 GCF_052169795.1 Catonella sp. | reverse complement strand
GGTTTTTTCTCTGACATTTTCTTCTCCTAATCCTTAATATAAGTTTACCATTTAGTCTACTTTCAAGACTGCAATTTGTCAACTATATCAATTTTTTCGCTTCTTTACTATCCATCCGCTGAAAGTAACTATATAGGCCAAAAATATTATTCCAAAAGTAGTTCCAACCAACATAGTTGCCTTCATGCTTCTCTTATGTTCGGTTTCCCTAGTAATTACCGCCCTTACATTACTCTTATTACCTGCACTGTCTATAGCCTGAATTTTTATGTCATTTTCTCCTATGCTTAGGTTCTGAGTAAAACTGAAACTCCCCTTTTTTACTTCTTTCTTCTGACCGTTCATAATAAGAGTAACATCTTCCGAACACTCTCCGGTAATATCTATAGTATTATCAGTTGTCACAGCTCCGTCTATCACCTTATCTAAAACCACCTTAGGCTTTGTGGCATCCACTTTTAACTCTTTTATATAATTTTTAACATTTCCTGCTTCATCAGTTATACTTACAATTATTTTTACATCTCCCTCCGGCAAAATTATATTATAAGTACCACTTGCTTCAGATCCATCTGCTTCTACGGTATCATTCACAATTATATCTACCTTACATTCACCGGTAAAAAGTACATCTATGGAAATCTCCTCATCATTTACTGTATTTCTTGCAGGAAACCTCACTATAGCATTGGGGCTGTTTCTTTCAGGCATGTTATAAAGTATAAAATCTCCATTATTACCGTTTTGGTTAATATGGGCTACAAAATAAGCTACATTTTCTATCTCCTTAGGCACATCTGTAATATATCTTGTTTCATCAGTGTACTTCTCTGAAATAGTCTCCATAGTATATCCATTGTAAAGCCTTACCAAATATCTGCCATTTTCAGTCCCATTCCATGTAATCTCAGCTTTATCATCTACATATCTTCCTAAAATCCCTTCAACTAAGGGCTGTTTACCTCTATCTCTCATAAACTCAATACCTGCCAGATACCTGTCTCCAGATACATAGACAGGGAAATCTATTATTTTTTCAACAGTTTTTTTACCTTTTTTAGAAATTATCTTAAAATAATAGTAACCCGAGTTTGGCACTCTTACAATGATTTTCTCCACTACCTCAGCCCCTGTGCTCTTTAGTTTGACTTCTGCCCAGTCCACATCAGTTTTCGCAGGAGAATAGTATATAGCATGGTTAAGCTTCGCATTCTTATCAACACCTGTAATACCCAATTTTACCGTTACTATTGCACCACAGGTTGCTCCATCCTGCACTTCATCCTGCTCTACCAAAAAAGAGTTCACTTTTAAGACCATCTCCTTTGGCGAGGCGGCCTTCGCGTGAACTGTTTTATCAATCAGTATAACCATTGCAAAAAATAAAACCAAGAAAACTAAAAATCTTATACTTCTTTTTTTCATACTTTTACTAAGCCAAAAGTCAGGCACGAAATCCCCTGTCCGGTGAGTCAGCATCAAAGAGTGTTTCATCTAAGCTCAATCCTTTTCCATAAGTTATTCCTGCATAAACCTGCTGTGTATTTTCCATAACCGGTTTGGAATTATCGGACTTAGCTACTTCCCTGAAACTGTCTCCAAGTTTTTTTACAACCTTTCTTGCGGCTTCTATCTCCTCTTTCTTTCCACTCACAAGTGCAAAGTTAAGGCATCTGCTTATATATATATATAGGCTTGCAAGATTTTTGCTTACCTCATAATGCATATCCAAACTCACAAGCAGTTCTTTTACAAAAGAAACTGCTTGTTTTAATTCATTGCTGAAGCTTTCTTTATCGTCTTTTTCCAGTGCCTCTTCTGCCAAAGTGAGATTTTCTTCTATTATATCATATATTATCACAATTAGCTCACTTTTATTTGCAGAAGTTACTCTTCTTGTATAAATCTTTACAGACTCAGCTTTCAATCGGACCTCCTCCCTTAACTCTGTAACAAGGTCAGTATGGTGTTAGGTCTTTCATTTGCCTGTGCAAGCACACTTGTTCCTGCCTGAGAAAGTACCTTCTGCTGAGTATACTCTGTCATTTCCTCTGCCATGTCTGTATCCATTATTCTGGAAAATGCACTTGTCATATTTTCTGTAGTCTCATCAAGACTTAACATAGTATGCTCGAACCTGTTCTGGTATGCACCAAGCTTCGCTCTTTCACCTGATACCCTGCTTATTGCTATATCCACTCTTGATATAGCCCTTGCAGCCTCTTCCCTGGTTCTCAAATTAAGTCCCTTAAGTCCCAAAGTTTCACTGTCAATCCTTCCTATGCTTACATCAAAGCTGTCACCTGTATTTGCACCTACCTGCATTGTCATATACCCTGCATCCAGCACTGTAAGGTCAACTTCTCCACCCTTGTCATTTTCAGTGGTATAGTTTTTTACTTTAAGCTCCATTTCAAATCCGCCGTTATCCTTAACTATCACCTTATCTCCATCTGTCCTCACGGTGGCAGTTTTACTAAAGCCCTCACCTAATTCGACAGTAGTATCACTTCCTCTCTCAGGCTTATCCATCTCTGTAGGAAGACCAAGTGCTGCAGCAAGATTGGCAGCATTATCCTCAGCTGATTCTAATACTGTACCATCCTTATCCTTAACCGCTGTACCAACTACCTTTATATCTATTTTTGCCTTACTTCCATATTCTTTCGACACTAAGAGCAGACTTGCACCACCATCAAATTTTTCATAATTGTAACCGCCATATAGTTCATTACCATCGGCACTAGGTCCGCCTCCATTTCCAATCAGGCTGAGACCTGCCCTCTCTGCTCCTTTAATTAACTTATCTCTTACAGAGTCAAAACTTTCACCTTTATTAATAGTTATTACTTCTCCATTAATAATAATTTTTCCTGCTATATTGGAGTCCTCTCCAAATGCACCCTCATCAACTGTACCGCCTTCATACACCGCTTTCTTCGGATCGCCGGTAACATTGAGTTTATATTTACCATGTGGCACTACATCTGTAGAACGAAGGACATCCACACCTTCATTCTTAGTAACGGACTTTCTTCCAACCTCTCCATTTAAAAGATTTTTTGTGTTAAAGCCGGTAGTACCGGATATTCTATCTATCTCATTATTAAGTTCATCTATTTCTTTTTGTATTGCATCCCTGTCTTCACCGGAATAAGTATCATTTGCTGCCTGTATCGCAAGTTCTTTCATCCTTATTAAGATGGCACTGACTTCATTAAGAGCACCTTCTGCCGTCTGTATAACTGAAATCCCATCTGCAGAGTTCCTGGATGCTCTTTCAAGAGACTTTATCTGAGTTCTCATTCTCCTGGAAATTGAAAAACCTGCCGCATCATCCGCCGCCGCATTTATCTTATTTCCTGACGAGAGGCGTTCTGTACTTTGGGAAAGTCTTTTATCCACCCTACTAAGGTTTGTATTCGCCCTAAGAGCCGAAATATTATTATTAATTCTCATGTTGTCTTCTTCTCCTACTCTCTTATTTTCAAAGCTTTCAAGACATATGCTGTCACTGCCTTAGCTGTTTTATATATATCTGAAGTTTTAACACTATCATAATATATATCGTCCGAATTTGTAATTTTTGAAGTCCCGCCAGCTAAATGATATGAAATTTCTCCAATACCCATCTTCATTTCCGACAAACTTTTTTTAAGAATTTCCTCATTAAACTTAAGTTCATCAAGAGTTTCCCTTGAATCAGTCTTAAAATAACCTGTAATCCTCTCATTTATAATTCTAAATTCTGATGTGACACTGCCCTCATTAGTAGTTAAAATTATAACCGCCTTGCCCTTATCTGCCTCTGCTCTTCCCTTTCTGATAGTAATTGACAAATCGGCAAGCTTATCCTCATCGTAAATAAATGGTATGTCATAGGTTTTACTCTCCACCCTTTTCACTGACAGTTCAATAGTCTTTTTAACCGCTACAAGCCCATTCAGCTTCTCATATGTAAGCTTCTCATCTTCCATTATCTTGGTTACTTTTTTACTAAGTGCATCTGTAACAGCCTTTTCATTTTCAGCTGCAAAACGCTCCCCATCAAACTCATCAATAAACTTCACCGAAAGGTTGTTAACCTCCCTTTTTTCTTCTCCTGACATTTCAGTAATAATCCCAAGAAAACTTCTTCTTCCCTTGGAAATATCCATCTGTGTCAAAATATTGGAAACTGTCATTTCAGCTCTTTCATCCAAAATATATTCTACATCTGTAGTCTTAAATTCTTTTGTAACTTCAGCCAACTTTGCTTCATAATATGACCGGTCAGCTTCTGATAAACTTTCTTTAATATTTCCTGCAAGCAGTCTTGCATAGGCTCTGTCTATTTGACTGTCAATCTTAGAAGTATCACTTAAAATATCTGTAAGTTCTCCAAAACTCTCATCTATCTTTTCGTTAAAACTATCTAATTTCCTCGTCCTCACTGCTGACAGCATATTTCTAAGAGTGAGACTCTGATTAGCAAGACTTACACTTCCTATGGCTGCTTCATCTCCTTTTTCAATCTGATTAAGCAAACGGTAAATCCCTATATAAGCCTCTCTTTCAGTCTCACTTATCTCACCGTTTCTTTCCATGTTATAAAGATAACGGCTATATTTTTCATCACTCGGAATTATTTTTTCATTTATCTCTTTCGCAGCCTCAAAAAGTTCTTCCATGCTCATATCAAGAGGGTTAAGTCCCGATTTAACAAGACCTGCAACTGTAGCCGGTTTAAGTTCTCTTAGAGCATTTTCCGTAAGTGCGGTCACAAACTTCATCTTAGTTACAGCCTCATAACTTACCTCTGCCTTGTTATAGGCTAAAAGTTTTACAGCCTTCCTGTTCTCTTCTGTCAGTTCCAGCTTATTTTCTCTTAAAACCTCATCTATATTACCAAAAGCCTTACGGATACTATCTCCCAAATCAGCCCTTATTGCAGTTGCCCCTTTTTCATACGCTAAACCTGCTTCGTGATAGGCTGAAAGGGTAATCCTTGTCTCTTCCCTGTAGGCAGCAGAAACTGCACCTGCCTTATAATCTGACTCATAAGTCCTTGTAATAGCATAAGAGCGGATAGATATCACATTTCTTAACAGCTCTATCTGATTCTCACTATTTACATAAACTTGAGACTCTTGCAAGTGTTCATAACTTTCTAAAGTCTTTGCTTTATTTAGAAGTTCTTTATAATATCCTTCTTCCTCTTTTCTTAGGTTTTCAACCAACCCTTTGAGGTCTGTTACATCTATCTTGATACCTTTATTTAACATATTTACTGCGGATTCTTCTGTTAATTTAAGCCTTATTTCTTCAAGGCTTCTTCTTTCTCTTATCTCTGTAATCGTAATTTCTGTTTTTCTAAAATAATTAACTACAAATCCCGCCTGCCTGTTATTAGCACTACCTACTAAAACATCCGTTGCCTCTTTTCCCTCTGAAAGCCCTTTTGCAAGCTTCCCCATAAGATTATTAAGCCCTTCGATACTCCCTATCTCTTTTTTTAATTTATTAAGACTTAGAAACTTTGCCACACCGGCAGGAGTAATCTCCATTCCTTTTGTAAAAAGCCACTTAGCTGCACTGAGACTTTCGTCATCTTTTTCAATTCCCTTATCTTCTAAGAGTGTCTCCGCCTGAGTTTCAATCTTAGCCCAGATTTCATCTGTTTTTGTATTTTCTACATTTGTAGAATTGTTGTCAACTAGGGCTATGTGCTCTGCCTTATAAATATTTGATATAGTTTCCTGTAAATCACCCTCTATCATATGAGTTATTGCAGGCTCAGTTATATTTTGTATAACTTCTTTTGCAAAATCTACTGCTCCCGAAAGTTTTACAATATTTTCTTTTGTTACTGCCATACCGGA
>NZ_JBQNBU010000108.1:0-5925 GCF_052169795.1 Catonella sp. | reverse complement strand
TTTAGAAGTAACAAGATAGGGATATTATAATATATTTTGAATTTTCAGACAATGATAAAGTGCACAAAGTTTAGGAGTTTTCATGTACAGAATAGACAAAATTAAAACATTTATCAAACTAAGTCCAAAAGTATTATATGGCTGATAAGAGATGAACTGAAAAGAAATTTGATTGTTGTAATTTATAGGGGATTTTGTATAATGTATGTATAGGAAATTCCTTAGTATGTGAAAGTTTTAACGGAGGATATTATGAAGGTAGAAATCAGTAATTTTGGGAAAGCAAAGGATGGGTCTGATATAAGATGTTATACATTGACCAATGAAAATGGGATGAGGGTAAGTTTGTTAAACTTGGGTGCCATTATTAAAGACATAATTGTGCCTGATAAAAACGGAAAGCTCGTTGATGTTAACCTTGGCTATGATAATGTAGCCGGATATTATGATAATGCAGAAGCTCTTGGAAGCTTTGTAGGTAGAAATGCAAACAGAATAGGGGGAGCTGAAGTTACTATAGCCGGAATTACCTACGAACTTGAAAAAAATGATGGAGAAAATAACCTTCACAGCGGATCAGACCGTTCTCATTATATGCTTTTTGATGCAGAAGTTCTTGAAGATGAATTTGCAACAAGAGTTAGATTTATGCATACTTTTAAGGATATGGAACAAGGATTTCCGGGGAAGGCTGAACTTAGTATAACCTATACTTTAACAGAGGGAAATGAACTGATTCTTGAATATAGAGGGATTTCCGACAAAGATACAGTAATCAATCCTACTAATCACAGTTATTTTAACTTAGATGGAGAAGGTGATATTCTTAAACATAAAATGTATGTAAATGCGGATAAGTTTACTGCAATAGCATCTAATATGATACCTACAGGTGAGATTGTAGATGTAGAGAATACTCCTATGGATTTTAGGAAGATGAAGGAAATTGGAGAGGGGATTGATTCAGATTATAATTATATAAAGATAGCAAGGGGATATGATCATAACTTTGTATTAAATGGTACAGAGGGTGACATTGTAAAGGTGGCAGAACTTTATTCGGATAAGACAGGAATTTCAATGGAAGTAATGACAGATTTGCCGGGAATGCAGGTATATACTGCTAATTTTCTTGAAAATAAAAAAGGTAAGGCAGGAGCTGTTTATAATCCGAGAGCCGGAGTCTGCTTTGAAACACAGTATTTTCCAAATGCCTGCAACGAAAAAAACTTTAAGTCAAGCATAATAAGTGCAGGTAAGGAGTATAGAAGTACAACTGTATTTAAGTTTAATGTTAAGGAATGATGAAAAAACTGGTAGGCGATGAGCCTACCAGTTTTGTGTTACAGAGAAGAAATTATTTGTTTTAAGTCTTTTAATATCTTCTTTATCAATTACAAGCTTCTTAAGCACAGGATCATTTTCTTTAAGCGGCTTTATGCTAAGTAACATTTTACATGACAGTGGAGTTATAGGGCGGAAAGATACCCCTGTAAACTGTCCTAGTTTAGTATCGGTCGGGGTGAAATTTTCAAGTATATTTATAGTGATTTTTTCGATTGGAGTAGCCTTGTGTTTCATATAAATATTGGTGATGATATGGTGAAATTCAATGGTTCCCTCGTAGGCATTTTCACAAAAAATATAATCATCTACATTTTTTACATTCATATAAATTTCAGCTTTATGACAGTTGGCTGTACACTCTGTTTTTTCAAGAATTTTAAGAACAGAGGTATTTAGTGAGTTATTTCTTGCATCCCAGAAATAAAGATAAAGTTTTTTACTGCTGTAAAACTGTGGAATGATGAGGTCTGCCTGAGGTGGAATGGATTTTTCAGTTTTTTCTTTTAGAGCTTCTATAAAATATTCCAGTGGCACTTGAAGTACCTTTGCAATCTCAACAAGGGTAGCTACATCAATGCTTATTTCCCCTTTTTCATATTTTGCAAGAGTAGTATTGCTCTTATTTATCAAATTAGCTAATTCTATCTGTGTAAAATGCCTATTTATTCGACAATTTTTAATAGCATTTCCCAGTGTAACTTCTATATTATTCATATTTACCTCTAATTCACTAAAAATCAAATAATTTATTGTTAAAATCTACATAAAACTAAAAAACATAATATAGTATATAAAAGTATTATAAAATCTATTATAAGTAAAAATTAATGGAAATTAATAAAATAATTCTATTTAGAATAAAACTAATATCATTTTACAACATAACTTAAATAATGTAAACTAAATTTGTATTAAAAGAAGTACAAAATGTAACTCTTCCTAATGAGTAGAATACAAAATGTCTACGAGTTGGGCAAAGCTGAAGAGTTACGACAGAATATTAAAGATGGGAGGAAGGAAATACATGAAAAAACCGGTTATTGGAATATCAGGAAGTCTGATAATTGATGCTTCAGGTAATTTTGCAGGTTATAAGAGATCCTATGTAAACAATGACTACATTCTTTCTGTAATAAAGAATGGCGGAATACCATTTATCATTCCATTTAACGAGAATGAAGAGGTTATTAAGGCTCAGATGGAAATGGTAGACGGACTCCTGCTTTCAGGTGGTCAGGATGTTACTCCCAAGAATTACGGAGAGGAGCCTATGCCAAAGCTTGGTGATATTTTTCCTGAGAGAGATGATTTTGAATACGGTCTTCTTAAGGCTGCACTTGAAGCCAAGAAGCCTGTGCTTGGAATTTGCAGAGGAGCACAGATTATCAATACTTATTTTAAGGGAAGTTTGTATCAAGATTTAAGCTATATGGGTATAGAAACTCTTAAGCACAATCAGGTAAATACTCCGGCAAGGGTAACACATTCGGTTACTGTAGATAAGAATTCAAAACTGTTTGAAATCTTTGGTGAGGAGAAATTTATGATAAATTCTTTCCATCATCAGGCAATTAAAGAGGTTGGTGCTGGTCTTGTTAAGAGGGCAGAGGCTCCGGATGGAGTTATTGAGGCTATCGAGAAGACAGATTATCCTTTCCTTATAGGAGTACAGTGGCATCCTGAGATGTTGCATGAGTCGGTAGAAATGATGAATAAATTATTTGAAAGATTTATAAAGGAGGCTTCTAATGAATAAAAAGATGAAATTTTGGTCGATAGTATTTCTTACTATCAATTCAGTAATAGGTACGGGTATCTTCCTATCTCCGGGTGGAGTTACTAAGCAGGCAGGAAGTATGGCACCTTTCATTTATCTTTGTGCAGCTGTGTTTGCAGCAGTACTTGCAGTAACTTTTGCAGCAGCTAGTAAATATGTAGTAAAAAATGGTGCAGCTTATTCTTATGCAAAGGCAGCGTTTGGAGCAAATACTGGTATGTTCATCGGTGTAACCAGATATGTATCTGCAAGTATTGCGTGGGGGGTTATGGCTACAGCTGTAATAAAAAATGCACTTTCAATACTTGGAATGGACTCTAAAAATCTTGTAAATGTAACTGTAGGATTTTTAGTGCTTATGCTCATATTATTTATAATAAATGTTAAAGGAACTGCTTTCCTCACTCTTATAAGCGACCTTTCAACCGCAGGTAAAGTAGCAGCTCTTGCGATTACCATAGTAGCAGGTATTGTTATTATATTAATTACAGGTGAAAATCATATTACAGATGTAGATATGCTTAAAAATGCAGATGGTGGAGCTTTAATTCCTGAGATGGATGCAACTATGTTTGTAACTGCTGTGATTTCAGCTTTCTATGCATTTACCGGTTTTGAGAGTGTGGCTTCAGGTGCAAGTGATATGGAAAATCCTGAGAAGAATCTTCCAAGAGCTATTCCTCTTGCTATTGGTGTAATTGCAGCTATTTACTTTGGTATAGTACTTGTTGCAATGATGATAAATCCTGTTGCTCTTGTACAGTCAGATGAGGTTGTTATCCTTGCTGCAGTATTTGGAAATAAAATAATCAGAGGAATTATAATTATAGGTGCCCTTATCTCTATGTTCGGTATAAATGTAGCTTCATCTTTCCATGCTCCAAGAGTATGTGAAGCTATGGCTAAAGACGGTGTTCTTCCTGCTTTTCTTGGAAAGCGTAATGCTAAAGATATTCCTTTGAATGCATTTATTCTTACAGCAGCACTTGCAATAGTTGTACCAATGTCATTTATGTATGATATGCAGGGTATAATGATAATCAGCTCAATTGCCAGATTTGCACAGTTTATCATAGTTCCTCTTGGTGTAATTGTGTTCTTTATGGGCAAGCAGAAGGAAGAAATTATTGATGCTAAGAAAAATGTTATTACAGATGTAGTTTTACCGATAATTTCAGTAGCTCTTACAGTTCTCCTCCTTTACAAATTTAACTGGAAAGGACAGTTCTCAGTTACAGGTGAAGACGGAGTAGCACATCTTAACTGGTATGCTATTACAGCTATGATAATAGGTTATGTAGTTCTTCCTATTATTGCATACTTCCATTTGAACTCTAAAAAGAAATAAGATTAACAAAATATCTTCCCATAGTCATAGATTAAAAATTGATTTGCTTAATTATATTATTCAAATTCAGAGACCTGTGACTATGGGATGAATAATTTTAGATTAAAGAGGTGAAAATTTTGAAAGGAATAAATACAAAGATGCTTCATGGCTATCCTGTAATAGATGGCTACACAGGTGCAGCATCCATACCTAAGTATCAGACTTCAACATTTGATCAGAAGAGCTGCTATGTAGACGGTAAAAAATATAGCTACTCAAGATTTGGAAATCCAACCGTAATGGCACTTGAAAGTGCTGTAGCTAAGCTTGAGGGAGCAAAGCATGGTCTTGTGTTCTCATCAGGAATGGCAGCTATAAGCAATGTGCTGATGCTGGCAGGAGCAGGGGGACATGTGATTTTCCCTAGTGAAGTTTATGGAGGTACTTTCCAGTTTGCTACGGAGGTTATGCCAAGACTTTCAATGGAAGTTTCGCTTCTGGATTATGATGATTTAGAACTTGTAGAGAGCAGTATTAAAGAAAATACCAAGATACTCTACATTGAAACTCCATCCAATCCGCTTCTTAAGGTTTCTGATATCAGAAAACTTGTGGAGATAGCAAAGAGACATAACTTGATAACAATAGCCGACAATACTTTTATGACACCGTTTTATCAGCGTCCTCTTGAATTGGGAGTAGATATTGTTGTAGAAAGTATGACAAAGTTCATAAACGGTCACAGTGATGTAGTAGCAGGTATGATAGCTACTAACAGTGATGAGTATGTAGGTTGCCTCGGACTTTTTCAGAAAAACTTCGGTGCTATAATGGGAGTTGAAGATGCGTGGTTAGTTCTTCGAGGAATGAAGACTATGGGACTCCGTATGGAAAAGTCTGTATCTAATGCAGCGGCTATTTCAGAGTTTTTAGCTAAGCAGGAGAAGATTAAGACTGTATATTATCCGGGTATACCTACCTGTAGATATTATAAAATACATATGAGTCAGGCAAGCTCAGGTGGTGCTGTGCTTTCGTTCAAGTTCTACAAGAAAGAGGATATGGATAAATTTATAGAAAAGATAAAGATACCTATCTTTGCTGTAAGTCTTGGTGGAGTAGAGTCAATCATTTCACATCCTGCCACAATGTCCCACAAGTGTATGTCTAAAGAGGATAGGCTTAAGTATGGAGTGACTGATGAAATTTTGAGGCTGTCATGTGGTATTGAGGATATTGAGGATTTAATAGAGGATTTAGGTCAGGCTTTGGCTGATTAAGAACTTTGATTTACGCAAAATTTATTTTAGTAAAAATGATTATTTCCGCATTTTCTTTTAGGAGAAAATGCGGAAATTTTTAAAGTATACTTGACAATTAGTATATACAAGTATATACTTTAAAAATAAGATGAAAAAATTAAACTGATGAAAAAATTAAACTGATGAAAAAATTAAACTGATGAAAAAAT
>NZ_JBQNBU010000107.1:0-5963 GCF_052169795.1 Catonella sp. | reverse complement strand
CAAAAACTATCATGGTTTTTTCTTTTTTCCTGCCTTGTTCAGAGCAGGTACAGGATTCTGTCGTCACGACTCCACCACTCTTTCTTATAGTTGCAAAAAATTTTCCGCCTTCACTTTTCTTTTCTACCAGCTCATTCCCGGTATTATCTGTCCAACAACTTATATCTGAATAAAATCCCGGATCGGTAGCCGTTATTTTTAATGTATCTCCAACATTTAGTTTTTCAAGTCTTTTGGATACTTCAACTATCGGTCCCGGACAGCAAAGGCCGGATACATCAAGCTCTTCCATTTCATTACTTGATGTTCCTGCAAAACCGCTGTCAGCCACATTTTTCATAATAGGAGTTATTTCACCTTCAAACTTTTGTCCCGACTGGTAGCTGCGATAGCCTCCCATCAGATTTCTAACCTTAAAACCTTCCTGCTTTAAAATTCTAGCTGCAATATAGCCTCTAAGTCCTACTGCACAACTTGTTATATATTCCTTGTTTCTGTCAAGTTCATTTAATCTGCTTCTGAGATTACCAAGAGGAATATGTATCGAATTTGGAATATATCCCATCTTCCTTTCAATATCCTCTCTTACATCTACAATTACAGTATTATTATCAAAATCCTTTATTTCTTCTATTCTTGCAACCTCCACCAAGCCATCTAACTGGTTTGTAGCTGTGTACCCTGCCATATTTACAGGATCCTTTGCTGAGGAATATGGTGGTGCATAGGCAAGCTCAAGTTCTGTAAGATCATATACAGTCGCACCAAACCTAATTGAAGCAGCAAGTACATCTATACGCTTATCCACTCCATCATAGCCCACTATCTGTGCTCCAAGCACCTTGCCTTTTAAGTCGAAAATAAGCTTGATTGACATAGTCGCTGCATCAGGATAATAACCTGCATGTGAATTTGGATGTACTACTGTAATTCTGTAATCTTTTTTATATTCTTTTCCTTCTCTGTTTAATGTCTTTTCATTAACTCCTGTACTTGCTACAGTAAGGTCAAACACTTTAGCTACACTTGTACCCTGAGTACCCTTGTAAGTGGTCTTTATCTCACCTGCTATGGTATCTGCAACTATTCTTCCCTGTTTATTGGCAGGTCCTGCAAGTGGAACCATGGTTCTTGTTCCCATTACAAAGTCATCTGTTTCAATTATATCTCCTACAGCATATATATTAGGTTCAGAAGTCCTCATATATTCGTCAACTATAACTCCGCCCCTTGCATTTAACTTAATTCCTGCTTCCTTTGCAAGTTCACTGTTTGCCCTTATTCCGATAGAAAGTATTACTATATCTGCATTTACTTCACGTCCATCCTCAAGTACAACCTTTGAGCCTGACGGACTATGGGTAATTTTACTCACACCATTTTCAAGTACAAGCAAAATGCCCTTTTCAGCCATATGGCGGTGAACTATATTTGCCATATCCTTATCAAGTGGTGTCATTACCTGATCAGCTTTTTCAACCACCGTCACAGCTAAGCCTTTATGCACAAGATTTTCAGCCATTTCAAGTCCTATAAAACCACCACCTATTACGGCTGCTGTTTTAGGAGATTTTTCTTTTACATAATTATAAATTTTATCCGTATCGGGAATATTCCAAAGTGTAAATACATTTTCTCCGTCAAAGCCCTCTATATTAGGCTTAATCGGTCTTGAGCCTGTAGATATTATAAGCTCATCATAGGAGAGCTCATATTCTCTATTTTCTTTTAAATCCCTTACTCTTACAGTTTTCTTGTCTTTATCTATTGAAACCGCTTCATTTAATACTCTTACATCAATGTTATATTTAGCACTGATTGCTTCAGGTGTGGATACGAACAATGCATCTCGTGATTTGATAACTCCACCTATATAGTAAGGTAGTCCACAGTTTGCAAAAGAAACATATTCTCCCTTTTCAAGCATAATTATTTCACTCGTTTCATCAAGTCTTCTAAGTCTGGCTACCGCTGTAGCACCGCCTGCCACACCGCCTATTACTACAATTTTCTTACTCATCTTTTCCCTCCGTAAAAAATGTTTTTACAAGCCTTATAATATTTTCATCAACTAAGCTGTAATAGCTCTCTGTTCCCTGCTTTCTTACAGTAACTATCCCCAGGTCTTTTAGTTTTGACAAATGTTGTGATATACCTGACTGGGATACATCCATACAACCAGTAAAGTAACCTACATTACATTCACCATTAAGGTATAGTTTCTTCACTATACAGAGTCTGGCAGGATGTGAAACTGCTTTTAACCGTTCTGCAAGGTTTACAACATAAAGTTCATCATCATTTAAGTTGTTCATTTTAATATTTTCCATAATGTCACCTTATTTAACTTTCGGGGTTTTGTATGATATGGGTGCAAAAGTATTTGACACTTGTATCATTATATTCAAATATTATAATATATTGATTATCTAATATTGTCAATAATTAGTTTATAAGATACAAAAAATCCTCTAAATCAAAGTTTTCGATATAGAGGAATTTTTATAAATCTAATTATTCATTTTTTATACAATCTTATTAAAATATCCGTCAAAGAGAAATTTTTCAGGATGAGCTTTTATGTATTTAATTTCATATTCACCACCGTATTCATATACTTTATACACCAATTTATCTGCCTCATCCAAAAACTCTTCAAAGTTTTCATCAAGCTCTTCCATTGCGTTCCAGCGTTCTTCTCTGTCAAAAGGAATCTTTCCGCCGAATAATTCTATAACCTTCTGAAAATTATCCGCAAGTTCATTCATTTCAAATAATCTAAGTCCGTTTATAGCATCCTCCCAGACTATTCCCGTAGAATTATCTAAAAACTGAAAATGTCCTCCGTTGTTTACTTCCATAAAATACCATGATACTGCATTTAAGTATCGTTGTTCTAAGGTAAAGCTTTCTGCTGATTTAAGGTATTCTTCGTATGTGCTGTAAATATCAATCGTCCAGTATACCGGATCTAAGACATCCCAGATATCTTCAATTTTTTCAATATCTTCTACAGTAATTTTCTTATATGTTTTTTTATTCCCCGAACTGCTAAGTTCCACATCTGTAAGCTTAGCGATATATTCCGAATAATGTTTGTAAACGAGAGGAAATTTCTCTTTGTTAGCTTCAAGTATACTATTAAACCCATGAAATTCCACAATTTCAATACACCAGCCGACAACCTTATCATCCTTAGCAAGTTCAATAGCTTTTTCAAGCATTACAAGTGAATTTAAGCTTTCCTTTTCTGCATTATATTTATGATTTGATGATAACTCTGAATAAGAATATCCATAGCAGTAATACCAGGCGGCATCTCTTTCTTCCACAGGAATCATATCCATTACCTTCATAGCTTCTTCTATCTGTTCATTATTGTTGTAGGCTCTGGCAAGCATTCCCTTTAGCCTGTTATTTAGATTTTCCACTCCGGTAAAGGTGAGAAATTCTATAACACTCTCAGGATTATTTTCATCACTTAAATTCATTATAACTTTTTCTTTTATTTCTTCACTGTATTCTACAAATTCTTCCTTTGTAATATCTTGCGGAGCAATGGTCAGCCCTCTTATAAATTCTTCAAAATTATCTGCAAGATAATCAATACTGTAATCATCCTCTTGATTTATCATCACCACTTTAGGCTCTCCATCTTTACCACACTCCCTGTAATCAAGGAAGACCATATTATGACCGGCAGAGATAGTATCCGCTACCGCAACTCCTATACCTGGATATCCCCACTCATTTAACCAAAGCTCATTACCGATTTCACCGCAAAGTGAATTCATTTTTTCTTTATCTGTACCATAAATTCCTGTAATATAGACCGAGGTTTCATCATTTCTAAATAATGTGGCAAACGGAGTTCCTCCATTATGTTTTTTAACAAGCTCTATATATGACTGTGGCAGTTTATATCCCAGTTCATCTTCAATTTCCTTTATTTCTTCATCTGTAGGCTCTTTTCCAACATATTCTTTAAGCGAATAATCATCGTCATCCCAAAAGTTACTCCAGTCAAAGTTTTCGAAGGGTTTCATAGGTTGTTTTCCTTTCAGTTAGCGGTTAGTTTTTGATACTGCCCATATCTATTTTTATCTCTTTATTTCAATTTGTCAACCAAAATTGAAATAAGGACCAACTTTTCCCTTGCTTATTTCAATTTCAATCCTTCAATGCAGTAATAGGCACTACATAAACACCATCCTCTCGTTTATATGCAGCATTTGAAAGTCCGCATATTACACATAAAACTTTTGGCGGTATACCTTTTTCATCGGCTGCAATACTATTTTTTAACTTAATCAGACTTTCTGCAGCTGCATCAATTTGATTCGCCCCAAGTTTTATCTCAAACGCAGCCCAGCTTCCGTCCTTCATTTCAATAACAGCATCAATTTCCTTATTATTATAGTCCTGATAATGATATAGCTTTGCATCAAATGATTCGGCATATATTCTTAAATCTCTCTCACAAAGTGCTTCAAATAAAAATCCAAGGGTTTCAAGATCATTTAAGAGTATATCAGGGGTAGCTTTTAATAAGGTACAAGCTAATGAAGGATCTGAAAAATGTCGTTTTTCAGCCTGCTTCACACGAACAGAAGACCTTACCTTTGTTCCATACGGAAGCTGGTTGTCAAGTAAAAACAGTCTTGTAAAAATATCCAGATACGAAGCTACGGTTTCTATATCAATATCTTCATCATCAATCTCTTTTATATCATTTTTTAATTTTTTATTACTGACTGTCGTGCTTTCATTTCTCGCAAGCGAACGAAGTAGCAATCTCATTTTATGTGTATCTCTCTTAATTCCGTCTATTCTATAAGCATCATCAGTTATAATTGCTTCAATATACTCCTCACTTACTAAGTTCGCACGACTGATTGGAATATCAAGATTTGCAGGCCATCCTCCTCTGACTATATAATCAATCAAATCCTGTATTCTCACTTCTCCCGTCATAACAGGCTCTAAGTTTCCCTTGCAAAGTTCTTTTAGCGATACCTTACCGGTAGAAAAACCAGCTTCATAAAGCGACATAGGACGCATACGGAGTCTTGAAATCCGTCCTGCTCCACTATGCATAATCCCTTTATGATTAGGTGTTGCAGAACCCGTCAAAATAAACATTCCTTTTTTTCCCTTTTCATCTACTTTGTAGCGTACAGCATCCCAAAGTCCCGGAACTTCCTGCCATTCATCTATCATTCTTGGATTTTCTCCACTAAGAATCAATTCCGGATTTAATTCTGCAAGTTTACGATTCTGAAAGTTTCCGGCAGGATCCCCAATAAATATTTCACTGTTACAATGATGACTTGAAGTCCATGTTTTGCCACACCATTTCGCACCCTCAATACATACAGCTCCAAATGAAGCTAAATATTCTTCAACCTTTTTATCAACCAGTCTTGGCTTGTATTTTTTATAATTCATAAGTATCACCTCATAAACTATTATACTCCAATCCGACAGATTTGGCAATTCCAATCCTATATATTCGGTATTTTCAATCCGACACATTTGACCTTTTCAATCCGACATATTTGGCATTTTCAATCCGACACATTTAGCATTTTCAATCCGACATATTACTCTTCCACCTTAATTATCTTATACAGCACTGTTCCCACTATAAGCAAAATCACCCCAAACAGCAGCGAAAGTCTCGTAAGAACAGTGCTGCTGCCCTCAGACGGAATAAAAATCCCGCCAAGTATAAAAAATATACTGATGATAAGAGTATATATGCCGATTATTCTATATACCGCTCTATTCACTCTCTCCACCTCCTGCCAGTATCATATTTCTGTAAGCTCCGGTAACTTTAACAAGCTCTTTATGACTTCCTTCCTGTATAATCCGCCCCTTATCAAGCACCAGAATTTTGTCAGCTTTCTTTATTGTATTTAACCTGTGGGCTATAACTATAGTTGTCTTTCCTTCACAAA
>NZ_JBQNBU010000106.1:0-6085 GCF_052169795.1 Catonella sp. | reverse complement strand
CCCCCTTAACGAAGAGTCAACTACAGTATGCATTACATTGGCAGTTCCATTTATCATTGGGAACTCTACATAGGCAATTATCTTACCCTCCTCATTCTCCAACCAAATTTTTTCTGTATTTTCTTTAAATTCCATAATAATCTCTCCTTTAAGTAAAAAATTGTTTCAGATAATATATCTTAATTGTAACCTATTTTCACATAATAGTCTACAAAAATCTATAAATTTAATTATTTTTCTAATAAGTTGTTTATAAAAATTAAATGACGGAAGTCTATCTAAAGACTTCCGCCATTTTTAATTATAACTATATTATACCATCGCCTTATCTACCATATTTCTATACATTTCACTCTTCTCATAAAGCTCCTTATCATTTCCTACTGCTTCAATCTTGCCTTCATTAAGAAGCACTATCTTATCCACACTTCTTATGGTCCTCATTCTATGGGCAATGATAATAACTGTCTTTTGCTTTATAAGCTCTGACAAGGCCTCCTGAATCAGACTTTCATTTTCCACATCAAGAGAAGCCGTAGCTTCATCCAGAAGTATAACGGGTGCATCCTTAAGTATGGCTCTTGCAATTGAAAGTCTCTGGCGTTCACCGCCTGACAGCCTTTCACCATTTTCGCCTATTACTGTATCTATACCCTCCGGCATACGCTTTATAAATTCATCACATCTTGCAACTTTTGCAGCTCTTAGGATTTCTTCATCTGTCGCATTCTTCTTACCTACTCTTATATTGTCCTTTATACTTGCATTAAAAAGTGTAACATCCTGAAAGACAATAGAGAAATTTTTAAGCAGAGTTTCAGGATCCACCTTACTTATATCCTCGCCACCAAGCAGTATCTGCCCGCTGTCTATATCCCAGAACCTTGCCGCAAGTTTGGCAAGAGTAGTCTTGCCACTGCCTGAAGGCCCTATAAGTGCTGTAGTTTCACCCTGCTTAGCTGTAAAGCTTACTCCATTTATCACTGAATAATCATCATAGCCAAAATGCACATCCTTAAACTCCACATCAAAGCTCTTAATATCCATCTCGGTCTTGCCTTCCTGTACAGGCATTGTCTTTATCTCTTTAATCCTGCCTACCACACTGTCAAGCATGTTTATCATAGTCATAAAAGTAAGTATGCCTTCTATAGGCAGGTAAATACTTGTACAAAGTATAAGAAATGCAATATAAACCAATATATTTATCTCACCTGCAATAAGCATATTTGCGCCAGCTATTGCCACAGTAACGATGCCAAGTTTTAGCAGAATATTTGAAGTTGAGAGTGAAATTCCTCCTAAAAATTCAGTTCTGATTTTATTCTGCTTATTAATGTTCAGTTTTTTATCAAATTCTTCAAGAGATGTTTCTTCTAAGTTATAAGCCTTTATTTCCTGAATCTGGTCTATTTTCTCCTGGAAATCATCATACACTGCCCTGCTGCTCTTAACCCACTCATCACCCAGCTTCCTGTTTTTCTTCTTTGATAAGAAAAATAAAATAATAGATACAGGTATTACCCAAAGTGTAGCTACTCCAAGCTTAAAA
Source organism: Catonella sp. (assembly GCF_052169795.1). Taxonomy (GTDB): domain Bacteria; phylum Bacillota; class Clostridia; order Lachnospirales; family Lachnospiraceae; genus Catonella. The sequence continues at coordinate 4,533 of NZ_JBQNBU010000106.1, read as the reverse complement.
TTATAGCTGAGTATCATAACAGATATTATTATCGTTGAAATTATGGTAGCATATAGCTGTGGAACTGCATGTGAAAATATCTCTTCATAAAGAGTAATATCATTCATCATAGTTTCAGCCAGGTCTGATAAATCTCTCTTTCCAAAGTAATAAAGCGGAAGCTTCTTAAGTCTGTTGGCTATGTCTATTCTCGAATTAGCACTCTCATTATATACATTGGTATAAAGCCTTGTATAATCCCAGCCTGCCACAAAAAATATAATTAATCCCATAACCAGGATAACAACTATATAATTTACAAAGCTAAGTTCATAATCAGCTTTAATTCCTTCTATGCTGCTTAAATATTGAAACAAAAACATAAAAGCGATTATAGGAGGAAACATCTTTACGAGGTTAAGTATTGTACGTGAAAATATTGCTTTTTTTAGGTTATTTGCGCCAAGCTCTGACATGGCATATCTGTCCATAAAAAATTTACTCATTTTTTCCTCCTAACTTCCAGTTCACTGATCTCTGATATTCCTCCCAAAGCTTCTTATACAGACCATTTTTATCTAAAAGTTCGGTATGCTTGCCTGATTCTTTTATCTTGCCGTCTTCAATCACTAAAATCTTATCTGCATCTACAACTGTAGAAAGTCTATGTGCTATCATAAGTGTTGTCTTATCCTTTGAAAGCTTCTTAAAGGATTCCTGAATTATATGCTCATTTTCAGGGTCTGCAAAGGCTGTAGCCTCATCTAGAATAATAAGCTTTGCATCCTTTAAAAATGCCCTTGCTATAGCAAGCCTTTGAGACTCTCCACCCGAAAAATAAGTTCCCTTTGTTCCATATACCGTATCCAATCCCTTCTCAAGATTATCCACAATTTCCTTAGAGCCGGAGCTTATAAGTGCAGCCTGTATTTCTTCATCAGTCGCATTTTTATTACCGAGCAAGAGATTTTCCCTCAGGCTCATTTTAAATAGCTTTGAGCTTTGGAATACAAAGGCTGTTTTCTTCATCAGGGATTTCTTATCATAATCTCTGATATTGATACCGCCTACAATAACCTCACCCTCATCTGCATCATAAAACCTCGCTGCAAGCTTTGCTATAGTTGTCTTTCCACCACCTGAAGAGCCTACCAGAGCCACAGTTTCGCCCTTATTCACCTTAAATGAAATATTATCAAGTACCTTTTCTTTATCATAAGAAAAAGAGACATTTTTAAATTCAAGTTCTCCGCTTTCATTTTCATCCTGTCCATAGGTAATATCCTTATAATCAAGTATATTGTCTATTCTATCAAGTGCGGTTTCTGCAAAATATTTGTACTGACCTATGGCTGCCGACCTGAATATATAAGTGCCAAATGCAGGACCGATGAGAAGATAGATTACTGAATTGCCAAGCACCTCTCTTACATCTCCTCCATTATTTATAAGAAGGATGCCTACCGGTACAAGAAAGAAGGCTGTAGAAGTAGCTATAGCCTCAAATACAGACATTTTAGTCCTATAGCCTAGAGTCATTTTAATTACTATTTCCTTCATTTTTACAATCAGAGAATACAGCCTGTCAAAGCTCTCTACGCTCTGTGCAAATGTCTTAACTACAGGTATTCCTCTTACATACTCTACTGTCTCTGCTGACATATTGGCTAAGCTTTTATAATATTCATCCTTTGCTTTCTGTGCCTCTTTGGTCATCATGGTTGACATAAGTATCAGCCCCACTACCATGGGAAGAAGACTTGCCAACCCCAGTCTCCAGTCAAATATGAAAAAAAATATTAAAAGTACCAATGGGGATATTATAGTCATCGCTACATCAGGAAGCTGGTGCGCAAGGAAGGAATGTGTTTCTCCTGCTCCACTTATAATTACATTTCTGAGTTTGCCACTTTCCCTGTTTGCAAAGAAGCCAAGTGGCTTTCCCATCAGTCTTTTCATACTTACCTTTATAATGTTATCTTCAACTTCAAATGCAAAGATATGGGATGCTATTATGGCAAGCAGATAGGCAAGCAGTCCTCCTACTGCAAATGCTACAGCCAACCCTGCATTTCCTCTTACCAGCCCTGCCTCTATCTTCCCTTTTAAGATAATATGGCTTACAATCTTATGAATATAAACCATAGGCATCAGCATCATTACTCCGGAAGCAGCCGACATAAACATCGCAAGATAAAGCAGACCTCCTTTGTTTCCTGCATAAGGCATCAGTCTTTTATATACTGAGTCTTTTTTCTTATTTTTTTCTTTCTCTTCCAATCTTTTTCACTCCTTTGCCCTATAATTTCGGTAAAATTCTCCAAATAACTCAAATTTATATATAGTTAGTTACGACTACCCGATTGTTGTATATTCTAGCACAATAGAATAAATTTTGCAATATATCTAAGCTATATCTTATGTATAAAAACTGTCGGCAAAGTCCATAGCTCTGCCGACAGTCAAAAACTTATTCAAGAAAAAATTTTACTGTTTTCTTATATTCATTCTGCTCCTTTATAAGAAGCCTGTACATTTTATCTGACGAGCCTGTTTCTGCATATTCTTTTATTCCCTCTATGTATTCCATCCTGTTCTCATCGTGGATAATGGGCGGTATTATATCATTTTTAAGTGCTTCTCTAAACAAAATCATACGCCCCGTACGCCCATTTCCATCTTGAAACGGATGAATTTTTTCATACCTTACATGAAACAGAGCCAGTGTAGTTAAGTTCTTCGGTTCATTTTTATACCGGATTAAAAGTTCCTTCATATCGTCTGAAACTTTGGCAGGCATTGAAGTCTGCATAGTTCCTGCTATATTCGGTCGTGCTTTGTACTCTCCGATATTGTATCCGTTTGCCTTATCCTCAAAAACTCCGCTTTTGAGTTCATAATGAAATTTTTTGATAAGTTCTTCGGATAAATCCTCGTCTAAGGTCTTTAACATATGATTAAACATCAAAAAATGTCCATTCATTTCTTCTATATCTTTTGCCCTATATACATTATCACTTATAGGAAGTAAACCTGTATCAAACAGGCTTGCAGTCTGATTTTCATTAAGTGTACTCCCCTCAATTTTATTGGAATTGTAGGCGAGTTCTCTTGAAGTTAGAGCATATATGCCTGAGCGATCTCTCTTGTTAAATTCTATAAACAACCGTTCCTTTAGTTGTTGTATTAAATCAGTTGCCATTTTTTATCTCCGATTTATAATTGTGATATTTTATATTTTTATAGCATATCATTCAAAGATATTTTTATATTTAAGAATAGTCAGGTGCAAAAGTTTTTCATACAAAAACTGCCATCAAACCCAAGTTTCCTTAGATTTTATGACAGTTATATTATCAAATATTTAAAATTAAGCAATCTTAGCCTTAGCTGCATCAGCAAGAGCTGTAAAGCCTGCTGCATCATTTACAGCGAGCTCAGCGAGCATCTTACGGTTGATATCGATATTAGCGAGCTTAAGACCATGCATGAACTTGCTGTATGAAAGTCCGTTAAGTCTTGCTGCTGCATTGATTCTTACTATCCAGAGCTTTCTGAAATCGCCTTTTCTCTTTCTTCTACCTGCATAAGCAGATGCAAGTGCACGCATAACTGACTGCTTAGCAATTCTATACTGTTTACTTCTTGCTCCTCTATAACCCTTAGCGAGCTTTAATACTCTATTATGTCTCTTCTTGGCACCTAAGCCACCTTTAATTCTTGCCATTTTATTTCCTCCTTAACAATTTAACTTTTATTTAGCTATATGGAAGTATTCTCTTCATTGGAGCTAAATTTGACTTATCAATTTCAGTTGCTTTACGAAGATTTCTCTTTCTCTTTGTAGTCTTCTTGGTAAGGATATGGCTCTTATAAGCTTTCATCTTCATTAACTTACCTGTTCCTGTTACCTTAAAGCGCTTAGCAGCTGCGCTCTTTGTCTTCATCTTTGGCATAATTTTTTCCTCCTATTATCTAGTTAGTTATTTTCACAAAGTTCGTGAAAATATCTTTACTTCTTTCCTGTTACAACCATTGACATGCTTCTGCCCTCAAGCTTAGCCTGTTTTTCTACTGACGCTACATCACCAAGCTTCTCTAGGAATACATCTAAAATCTGCTTGTTTGAAGAAATGTGAGCCATTTCTCTTCCTCTGAAACGAAGGGTTACTTTAACCTTATCGCCCTTCTCAAGGAACTTCTTTGCCTGATTAGCCTTAGTATTAAGGTCGTTGTCATCAATATTCGGTGAAAGGCGAATTTCCTTAACTTCTGTAACTTTCTGTTTCTTTTTCGCTTCTTTCTCTCTCTTTGCCTGCTCATAACGATACTTTCTGTAATCGATAATCTTGCAAACCGGTGGTTTTGCAGTTGGTGCAATCTTTACTAAATCAAGCTCTGCTTCAATAGCCATTTTCATTGCATCCCTTGATGACATAATTCCTAACTGTTCACCGTTTTCTCCAATCAGACGGATTTCTTTATCCCTAATCTGCTCATTGATCATTAATTCGCTAATAGAAAAACACCTCCAAACTTAAAAATAGAGTGAAT
>NZ_JBQNBU010000105.1:0-6216 GCF_052169795.1 Catonella sp. | reverse complement strand
TAATTTTTGGATATAGCATAAATGGAAAGATTTTGCATATAGTTGCAGGATGTGATAATATGAAAATATATGTGATAACTGTGTATTATCCTGATACAAAGAAATTTGAAGATGATTTAATTACAAGAAGGAAGGGGTGATAGATATGTGTATGTATTGTAAAAATACCACAACGGTAAAAAGTAAAACAACTCATGTTGTAAATTATAATAATTGTATTATTGTTGTAAAAAACGTTCCTTGTCTTGAATGTGAGCAGTGTGGAGAAAAATATTATACAGATGAAGTTGCAGAAAGATTGGAAATGATTGTTGATACAGCTAAAAAAATGATGCAGGAAATTGCTGTAATTGATTATCCACAGGTTGCTTAGAGAATATTTTTGTAAGAACCCGGAGAGGTGAAGCCGAAGCAATCCTGTGTCATTGGGTGTCAAATACTTTTGACACCCACATCATATTATTAATAATGTAGTAAGGAGAAATATTATGGAAAAAAGAATTGAAATGCTAAGAACTATATATGGGAAGTTTGATGAGGATAAAAGGCTTACTGCAAGCAGACAGGGACAGCTTGAGTATTTTATTACAATGAATTATGTGGATAAGTACATCAAGTCCGGTGATAAAATACTGGAAATAGGGGCAGGGACAGGCAGATATTCCATAGCACTTGCAAAAAATGGTTATGATGTAACTGCGGTTGAGCTTGTGGAAAGTAATCTTGAAGTTTTAAAGAAAAATGCCGAAGGTTTGGAGAATATATCAGCTTTTCAGGGTGATGCACTGAATCTAAGTAGATTTGATGACAATACCTTTGATGTAACCCTTTTATTTGGGCCTATGTATCATTTATATGAAGAAAAAGACCGGCATCAGGCTTTGGATGAAGCGATTCGTGTAACAAAGCCTGATGGAGTTATACTTGTAGCATTTTTATCTGTGCATGCAATTATGATGAGTAATTACCTTTCTGTCAATTTTAAAGAGGGCTTTACAGCTAATTTTGATGAAGGCTATAAGGTGAAGCATTTTACAGAACAGGCATTTACAGGCTTTGATATAGCAGAATTTGAAGAAATGTTTGAGGCTAAGCCTGTGGAATATATAACTACGGTTGCTGCAGACAGTGTTTTGGAAATAGCTGAGAGAAATCCTGATTTTAAAATGTCAGATGAGGATTTTGGTTTGTTTTTGAATTATCAGATAAATATTTGTGAGAAGAGGGAAATGCTGGGGCTTTCCAGTCATTTGCTGTATATTTGCAGAAAGAAGTAGGAAGATAAGGTATTTATAAAAAAGTAAGGATTAATTTATATGAATGAAACTATAACTGTAAATAAAAAGGAATATACTATTATAAAGCTGCTTGGAAAGGGAAAAGGAGGCTATTCCTACCTTGTTAATAATGATGGGCTCTTATTCACATTAAAACAAATACATCATGAGCCTTGTGAGTATTATCAGTTTGGTAATAAAATTGAAGCTGAATTAAGAGATTATGAGAGACTTTCTCAGATTGGTCTTATGTTACCGAAACTTATTTATTGCGATAAGGAAAAGGAAATAATTATCAAAGAGTTCATAGATGGAAAAACCATTGTAGAAATAATAAAAGATGGTGAATTTAAGGAAGATTATCTTAAACAGGTTATGGAAATGCAGAAAGTATGTAGGAATAATAACCTGAATATCGACTGGTATCCTACTAACTTCATTGTTCAAAATGGAATGTTGTATTATGTTGATTATGAATGTAACCAATATATGGATGAGTGGTCATTTGAGAACTGGGGTATTAAATATTGGTCGGAGACAGAATAATCAGACTATATTTTAATAGTTTTACTAATAATTCTAAAAGAAATATTTAGGATAATTATTTGATTAGGATATAGCAGAAGGGGATAAAACATGGACAAATTAAATTATATTAAACCCAAATTGTTTACAACTTTAAAAGGCTATACCGGTGAACAGTTTGTGAAAGATATAATTTCAGGGATTATTGTGGCGATTATTGCCATGCCGCTATCAATTGCACTGGCGATTGCATCGGGAGTGAATCCGGAGCAAGGACTTTATACAGCAGTGGTTGCCGGTTTCTTTATTTCATTTTTAGGTGGCAGCAGAGTACAAATAGGAGGTCCCACAGCGGCTTTTGTAGTAATTATATATGGAATTATAGCACAGTACGGGATGTCAGGTTTAACTGTTGCTACAATTATGGCGGGTCTGATACTGATAATTATGGGGCTTTTGCGATTTGGTAATCTGATTAAGTTCATTCCTAAAACAATTACTGTCGGTTTTACTCTGGGAATTGCGATAGGTATTGTCACAGGGCAGATAAAAGATTTCTTCGGACTTCAGATGGGAGCAGTACCGGCAGAGTTTACAGATAAGATTATAGCTTTTGCTGAGAACTTCCATACCCTATCTTTAGCAACACTTTTAATTGGTGTTCTTGCACTTTTAATACAAATATTCTGGCCTTATGTATCTAAGAAAATACCCGGTTCTCTTGTTGCAATTATTATCACAACGGTGATTGTATCTTTGGGAAAGCTGCCGGTTAAAACCATAGGAGATTTGTATACAATAAAGACAGGATTTCCAACATTTACAATACCTGAAATATCATTTGATTTGATTCGTCAGATGATATCTCCTGCATTCACTATAGCAATTCTTGCAGCCATAGAATCACTACTTTCCTGTGTGGTTTCTGATGGTATGATAGGAGGTCATCATCGTTCCAATGCAGAGCTGGTAGGACAGGGTGTGGGTAATATAATGTCTGCTCTTTTTGGAGGTATACCTGCAACGGGTGCTATTGCCAGAACTGCTGCAAATGTGAAGAATGGAGGGCGTACACCGGTGGCAGGTATGGTGCATGCGGTTACATTGCTCCTTATACTATTGTTTTTAATGCCTTACGCATCTTTAATTCCAATGAGCACTCTTGCCGCCATTTTGATTATGGTCGGTTATAATATGAGTGGATGGAAGACTGTAGTCCGTATGGTAAGGAAGGCACCAAAAAGTGATACAGCAGTTTTAATTATTACACTTATTTTAACCGTCTTTTTTGACCTGGTAGTTGCCATAGAGTTTGGTATGATACTTGCATCATTTCTATTTCTTAAGCGTATGGCAGATGTTGCAGGTATCCGTCATTGGGTTGAAAGAAATGACTTAGATGAACTGTCTGAAAATACTGATTTGAAAAAGGTTCCTAAAAATGCAATAGTGTATGAAATATTTGGAGCTCTTTTCTTTGGAGATGCAAATGACTTCTTAAATATTGTAGATGAAAAAGGTAAAAATGTACTTATTTTCCGGATGAGAAATGTTCCTGCAATGGATATATCAGGTTTGGAAGCTTTGGAAGAAGCCCTTGAAACCTGTCGCAAGCGGGGAATGACTTTGGTACTTTCTCATGTAAATGAGCAGCCGATGAAAGTTATGGAAAAGGCCGGTTTTATAGAGAAAATCGGTAGGGAAAATATTTGCGATAATATTGATAAAGCTCTTGAAAGAGCAGGAAAATTAGCTGAATAAAACAATAGATACTATTCGCTTTGGAAATGGGGTAAATAAAAGAGTATTGTTATAAGTATATGATAAGTAAGAAAATGCGTAAGATAATACGGAAGTAAGGTAAAATTATGGAGAAATATAAACCACCTTTTATAATTACAGATGAGATATTGATGTATGTATCATCTATTTCAGAAAAAATAGGACAGATTACTGCAACCGGTAATCTTGATACAAGACCGTATCTCAGAAGAAATAATAGAATAAAATCTATTCATTCATCACTTAAAATTGAGGCAAATTCACTTTCTTTGGGACAGGTTAGGGACGTAATTAATGGTAAGACTATATTAGGAGAGCAGAAAGAAATTCAAGAGGTTAAGAATGCCTACGCTGCCTATGAGCATTTATCCGAGATTAATCCCTATGACATCAAAGATTTAAAAAAAATTCATGGAATTATGACAAAATATATTTTGAGAGAATCAGGTGAATTCAGAATCGGTGAAGAAGGTGTATTTAATGGTGAAGAATGTATTTTTATGGCACCTCCTGCAAAGTTTGTTCCACAGCTTGTAAGTGAGCTTTTTGATTGGATGAAAGAAAATCATAATAAGATACATCCGCTTATAATGAGTTGTATATTTCACTATGAATTTGTGTTTATTCATCCATTTTCAGACGGTAACGGCAGAATGGCGAGATTGTGGCAAACGGTTATTTTGTCTAAGTGGAAGCAGATATTTGAATATATTCCTATTGAAAGCCAGATAGAGAAATTTCAGGAGGAATATTATGATGTGATTGCTAAGTGCCATATAAATGGAGAATCTACAGTTTTTATCGAATTTATGCTGTTACAGCTTGATAAAATTTTAGATGATATTTCTATTCAGCTTAACGAAACTAATGGGTATATTTTGGAAACTGTTAAAAGGTTGCTTGATGTGATGGAATATGATATTCCATACACAAGTAAAACACTTATGGAAAAGCTTGGCTTGAAATCAAGGGAAGGATTTAGGAAGAATTATTTAAGTCCTGCAATAGATATGTGTGTCATTAAAATGACAGATCCGGATACACCAAGAAGCAGAAACCAAAGATATATCAGAGTTTAAATTGGGGGAATATAGTGTGAACAATATGAATGTAGAAATAGTCTTTAGTGATGTAGACGGAACATTGTTAAATAATGAACATAAAATGCTTGAAGGAACAATGTATGCAATACGCAAATTACAGGAAAAAGATATTCCTTTTGTAATAATATCGGCAAGAAGTCCATCGGGAATCTATCCTATTTTAGAGGAAAACGGATTTTCTTGTCCGATTATATCTTACAGTGGAGCTTTAATTTTGGATGATAAGAAAAATACTGTTTATTCCACCGGTTTTGATAAGGAAACAGCAGAGAATGTCATTAATTTTATAGAAGGAGAAAAATTTGACTGCTGTTGGAATCTATATACCGGAGACAACTGGATAGTTAAGGATAAGAAAGATCCAAGAGTAATTTGTGAAGAAAATATAGTTCATACAGAAGCGATGGAGGGTACACTTGCTTTATTACCAGACAATGCAGAATTAGAAAAGATTCTCTGTATCTGCAATCCGGAAAAGACTATAGAAATTGAAGATAAAATAAAGAAGAAATTTCCTATGTTATCGGTAGTTAAGTCATTTCACACAATGATTGAGATTATGCAAACCGGTATAACAAAGGGAAGTGCAGTTTTAGAGCTATGCAAATTATGGAATATAAAGCTTGATAAGGCTGTGGCTTTCGGAGATAACTTTAACGATGCGGATATGCTTGATGTGGTCGGTTTTCCTTTTCTAATGGGTAATGCACCGGAAGAACTGAAACTTCGTTTTAAGAATATTACCGATAGCAATAATGATGAAGGAATATATAAGGCTCTTGTTAAAATGGGAGCGATTTCACCGAGGTAAACTATGGATAAAATTTTAATTATTATTGCACTTTTAGGACTAGGAATATTTTTTATAGGAAAAATGTTTAATCCCCCGGTTGGACCTAAATATAAGTTAAAGTCAATTCTTTTTAATCCTGAAAACAGTCAGGTTTCACAAGAACTTGGAAAACAGATTTTTATATCAAAGGGAAAAAGAAGAATTATTTTGCCAACCGAATTTGATTTATGGACAGAGGCTAAACTTTTTGAAAAAGGGATTGTTTTAAAGAAAAATAAAAAAGAAAGGACAATATTTTTTGGTGAATTATCCTTTATAGAGCCTTTTTTAGTTAATTCATTATTTGTAAAAGGTAAATATTTCGGATATTCATTTACATTGAAAAATAAAAAAGAGAAAATAGATTTAAAAAGCTGTGATATGAATGATTTAGATGTGTTTATTGATGAAGTATGTAAATTATTTTCGCAGGAAACAGAAAAGGTAGTAATAAAGGAGGCAGGATGAAAGCTTTTATAAAGAAATATTATGTTTATATTTTAGTAATGCTTGCATTTTATGTGGCAGCACCGTTGTTGTGTAGGGATACGGGCAGTGCTATATTTACACTGCTTTGTCTTTTACCGGTTATATTGTTCATACTTTCACTTGTATATGCCAAAATGAATGGATTTAAATGGTATTTATCTCTGGCAGTTGCATTACTTTGGCTACCAACTGTTTTTATCTATTATAA
>NZ_JBQNBU010000104.1:0-6271 GCF_052169795.1 Catonella sp. | reverse complement strand
GGCTTATTTAACGTATATAATGTGCTTGCTGCTATCTGTACGGCTTTTGCAAAGGGAATAGCTATTTCAGATGCTATAGAAGCTTTAAAAAGCTTTTCAGGTGTCAGCGGAAGGATGGAAATAGTTCATACAGATAAAGACTATAAGATAATAATTGACTTTGCCCATACGCCTGATGGACTTATGAAGGTACTTGAAACTCTAAATAAGGTGCCGCATAACAGGATAATAACCTTGATAGGACATAGCGGTGGCAACAGGGATTCCAGTATGCGCCCGGATTTGGGAAGGATAGCCCTTGAAAATTCGGATGAGGTTGTATTTACTGCGGATAATCCAAGAAATGAGTCGGTGGAACATATAGTAGAGGGTTTGGTTTCAGATTGTAATAAAACTAATTATACTGTTATTGAAGATAGAAAAGAAGCCATAGAATATGCCTTTGGTATTGCAGGTGAAAATGACATAGTATTGCTTGCGGGTAAGGGAGCTGAGCCTTATCAGGTAATTGGTAACGAGTACCTGCCTTACAGCGAGATAGAAACTGTAAAAGAGATTCTTGGCAGGATTTAAGGAGAAAATATGTGCGGATTTGTAGGATTTTGCAGTAAAAATGTAAAAGATAAAAATGTAATAAAAGAGATGAATAATCAGATTGTTCATCGAGGACCTGACAGTGATGGTTATTATTTTGACAAAGATGTAAACTTCGGTTTTAGAAGGCTCAGTATAATTGATCTTAAAGAAGGCTCTCAGCCAATTTTAAATGAAACAGAAGATGTAGCTATTATTTTCAACGGAGAGATATATAATTATAAGGAAATAAGAGAAGAGCTTATAACCAAGGGATACAAATTTAAGACACATACGGATACTGAAGTTATATTACATGGATATGAAGAATACGGTGAAGAAGGAATCCTAGCTAAGCTTCGTGGAATGTTTGCTTTTACCATTTGGGACAGCAAAAAAGAAAAGCTGTTTGGAGCAAGAGACCATTTTGGAATAAAGCCTTATTATTATGCTATGACAGAGGGAGATTTCCTATTTGGCTCAGAAGTTAAGGCTTTCTTAAAGTACCCTAAGTTTAAGAAAGAGGTAAATGAAAAGGCATTAAAGCATTATCTGGTTTTTCAGTACAATCCTTTGGAGGAGACATTTTTTAAAGGTGTAAAGAAACTGAGACCGGGACATTATTATATATACGAAAACGGAAAAATGGAGATAAAAACCTATTACAATCTAACCCTTGATTATCAGAAGATGACCTTTGACGAGGCTGTGGGTAAGATTGAAAGAGAGGTTGAGGAATCGGTTAAATACCATAAAATCAGTGATGTGGAAGTAGGCTCCTTCCTTTCAGGCGGAGTTGATTCAAGTTACGTGGTTGCAACCGCACTTCCGGATAAGACCTTCTCTGTAGGTTTTGATAATAAGGGCTTTAATGAAACTATGTATGCAAAGGAGCTTTCAGACAGCCTTGGTATAAATAACTACTCAAAGCTTATTACACCTGATGAATTTTTCGAGGGAATAAATAAGGTACAGTATTATTCGGATGAACCACATGCGAATCTTTCTTCTGTGCCATTGTATTTCTTATCAAAGCTTGCTTCTGAGCAGGTAAAGGTTGTACTTTCAGGAGAGGGTGCTGACGAGCTGTTTGCGGGTTACAATGAATATGCAGATGCACTTCCGCAGAGAATGTACAGAAAACTGCCATTTGGCTTAAGAAACAAATTATATAAAAAATACAAGGATAGAAAGCATTTCAGCGGAAAAACCATAATAATGAAATATGGTCAGAAGGTTGAGGACAGGTACATAGGGCCGGCTGAAATAATGTCTGATGAACAGGCTAATTCGCTTGTAACTTCAAAGTATAAAAATACTGTAACTTCAAGGGATTTGACCAAGAAATACTATGACGAAGTTAAGGATATGGATGATATCTCAAAAAGACTCTACCTTGATATGAAGCTGTGGATAGTTGAAGATATTCTTCTGAAGGCTGACAAGATGACTATGGCAAATTCCATAGAGCTTAGAGTTCCTCTTCTTGACAAGAAGATGTGGGAGCTTGCAAGGACAATTCCCGTAAAACATAAGGTACATAATGAGATAACAAAGTATGCCTTCAGAAAGGCAGCTAAGAATAAGCTTCCTGAGGATTGGGCAAAGCGCAGGAAGTTAGGTTTTGTTGTTCCGTTTGTAGTGTGGATAAGGGAAGAAAAGTATTATAAGATTGTAAAAGAAATTTTTAATAAAGACTTTGTAAGTGAGTTTTTTGATAAAGAAAAGATAAATTCGCTTTTAGATGACCATTTTAACAATATAGCCAACAACGGCCGTAAGATTTATACCATTTATACCTTCTTAAAATGGTATGAGATTTACTTTGCCACACAGACGGCATAAGTTTCACAGGTTATATAAGGAATAACCCCAAATTTGGGATAAAATTGATTAGATTTAAGGGGAAAGCGTAATGAATAAGGCAGTCGTTTTAGGATGTAATTATTATATAGGACTTAGCATAATAAGGTGTTTAGGACGGGAGGGTGTACACGTTGTAGCCTGCGACTATGATTTGAAAAATGCCTATGGTGCAAAGTCTAAGTTTATATCTGAATTTTTAAAAATAGATAATCTGAATAAATTCGGAGAAGAGGCCTTTACAGGGCTTATTGAGTATGGAAAAAAACAGACAGAGAAGCCTGTACTTCTTCCAACCCATGATAAATATGTTGAATTTATAGATAAATACTATGATGAGCTTGAGAAATATTATTTAATCAGTCAGGCTAAGGGGCTTAATTCGAAGCTTCTTGACAAGTGGACATTACACGATATTGCACTTGAAAACGGAGTGAAAATACCTGCAACTATTAGTGTTAATGATGAAAACTTAATAGAGAGGGTAAAAAATGAAGTAGGTTTCCCTTGTATAATCAAGCCTTTTGATACTGTAAAATTTACCAAGGTATTCAGAAATAAGGTATTCATTTGCAAGAACCTTGAAGAAATGGAAGCAGGCATAAAGAAGGCTAAGGATAATAATATAGAAATCTTTGTACAGGAAATAGTACCGGGCTTTGATGACTGTATGCTTACCTATGATTATTATATTGCAAGAAACGGAAAAACCACCCACTATCTGACTGCGCAGAAACAGCGTCAGTGGCCTATTAACTTCGGTGCTTCGGTATTTACAATTCAAAAATACAATCCTAAGCTTGTTGAGATTTCAAAGCCTTTCCTTGAGAATATCGGATACAGGGGCTTTGGAGAAATAGAGTTTAAAAGGCATGAAAAGACAGGAGAGATTTACCTGATAGAAATAAACGCAAGAACTACCAATTTTAATAATATGATATACAAATGTGGTATTAATATGCCTTACATTGCCTATCTTGATCTTACAGGAAACCTGAAAGAAAGTGATACTAAATTCCTGAACTATGACACTAAGTATGCATTTATTTACGGATTTGAAGATATGGTTGCAATCCTTAGATATAAAAAGACAGGGCAGGTTGGTATCTTAAAGTCTTTAGGTATTTCATTTTCAAGAAAATGGGCACCTGCAATCTTTGCTATAGATGACCTGGGACCTTGGTTTTTCTTTAACAAGCGTTTGCTTGGAAAAGCTTTCAGGAAAATATTTAGGAGGAAATAGTGTATAAATTAGGAGTTATCGGAGGTATGGGGCCTTTGGCTACGGTCAACTTTTATGAAAGAGTTGTACTTAACACAGAGGCTAAATGTGATAATGAGCATATTGATATGATAGTATTAAATCATTCGACCATGCCTGACAGAACAAAATGCATTATTGAAAACAGAAAGACTGAATTTTTAGATGCTATAAAGAAAGACTTTGCCATCCTTGAAAATATTGGAGTAGAGGCAGTTGCCATCCCTTGTAATACCAGTCATTATTTTTATGATGAATTTAAGAAGCTTACTGACTTAAACATTATCAACATGATTGAAGAAACTATCCTTGAAGTGAAGAAAAGTGGACTAAATAAAATCTCGATTTTTGGTACTCTCGGTACTCTTAACTCTAAGGTGTATGAGAAATACGCAAAGGAATACGGACTTGAAATTAAAGAGGTTTCTGAGGAAGATAAACAGGCTGTAATGGATATAATCTATAACATAAAGGAAACCAATAATTTGGATAATAAGCAGTTTATGGACATTCTAAACAGGTATTGTGATGATGAAACTGTTGGAATTATAGCATGTACCGAGCTTAGTCTTCTTGATATTCCTGAAAATATAAACACTGTTGATGCCTTGAATGTGCTTGTAAAAAGAAGTATTGAGTTAAGCGGAGCTGGGGTGAAGTTGTAGGTAGTATAACTTATATTGACAATATGGCATATATTCCATATAATATTTATGAAGGAAAAAATGGGAAAATTTATAGTTGAATTTTATGAAATAGAAAATGGAAATATTCCTGTGGAAGAATTTTTGAAGATGTTAGATGTAAAAATGAGAGCTAAGTTGCTTGGAATAATTAAGATTCTTCAAGAAAAAGGAAACAGGTTGAGAGAACCATATAGTAAGCATTTGGATGATGGAGATAGATAAGGCAAAAAAATATCGAAGTGACTATTTGGAAAGGATTGATAGAAATGAGAAAATTTGATGATTTTTTTGATGAGCAAATGAAAGATCCGGAGTTTAAAACAGAATATAATAACCTTCAACCTGAATTTGATGTAATAAGGGCTATAATAGATGCAAGAACCAATCAAAATCTAACACAAAAACAGCTTTCAGAAAAAACAGGAATTAATCAGGCAGACATTAGTAAACTAGAAAATGGAACAAGAAATCCAACTATAAATTTATTGAAAAGACTAGCAGATGGTATGGATATGATATTAAAAATTGAGTTCATACCAAAGAAAAGTTTATAAAATTATTTTAAATTTAAAAAGGCAGAATCTAACATTAGGTTCTGCCTTTAATACACTTATTTTTTATCAGCTCCAATATAGTTACCAAGTAAAGTAAAGCTGTCAGCTTCGGCCTTAAGTCCGGTAATTGCATTTATGACACCTGCATCATTTAAGTTGCCGTCAAAGTCAACAAAGAAGCGGTATTGCCAGCGCCTTTTAGGGATTGGTCTGGACTCTATATTAGTCATATTGATATTGTTGTAGATAAAATTGGAAAGGATGCTGTAAAGTGAGCCCGTCTTATGTGGTATTTCAAAGCTAATGCTTATTTTATCAGCATTTTCAAGATAGTTATCTCCCTTTCCTATCACTATAAATCGTGTTGCATTAAGTGTGTCATTTGCGATATTCTCAGCAAGAACCTCAAGCCCGTAAAACTCTGCATTTGCCTTACTTGCTATTGCAGCCTGTTCAGGTTTATCGTCATTTTTAACCTTAATTGCACTTTTGGAGGTGCTTCCATAGGCAAAGGTATTCCAGTCAGGGTACTTATTTAAGAAGTTTGAACACTGTAGCAGTGGCTGCGGATGGCTGTAAACTTCGGTTATATTTTCTAAACTTGTTCCCGGTAAGCCAAGTAGAGCATGGTCGATAGGCTCAATTGCCTCACCGAGGATATGCACTTTGTATTCCATAAGCAAATCATAAATATCCGATATACTTCCGGTAGTAGAATTTTCTATAGGAAGCACACCATATTCGATAGTACCGTTTCCTACTGCTTCACAGACTTTCTTAAAGCTGTCAAAAGACCTTGCCTTTGTATCTTTTCCAAAAAAGTCCTTCATTGCTCTTTCGGTATAGGTACCGCTCCCGCCAAAGAAACCTATATTATCAGAGGAATATGAGGTGACAGCTAAAGAGGTTTCAGACACATTAGCTATTTTCCTGTACTGGTACTTACGGCTGATAGACATAATCTGAGAAAATAACTCTCTAAGTGCGGTTTTGCCAAAATAATCATCTCCAAAACCCTCTATAACCTCAAGTTTTTCTTTTTCTCTTATTGGATCGTAAACGGGCTTACCTGTAGCTATTTTATAGTTTGCTACATCGTCAGCAAGTTTCATTCTTTCGTTAAAGAGTGAAATAATCTGTTTATCTATTTCATCAATCTTTGCTCTGGTTATACTTAAATCTATCATTTTTAATCCTTTCAGAAATATAAATGTATGCTTACTGAAACTTTTATAAATAACACCCTTTAATTATATTGAAATAGAAAGAAAAGGCAAGTACAATATGCAAACGGAAGTATGATGATATTAAGCGAGTATATTTGATTTGGGTTT
>NZ_JBQNBU010000103.1:0-6425 GCF_052169795.1 Catonella sp. | reverse complement strand
CTGAATAAAAGTAAATATTTAAGGAAACATCTCACAGACATGAAAATGTTTGGTGGGATGTTTTTTTGTATAATGGTTGCAGTTTGTGCTCAAACGGTTGTTTGTATACAATCTTCCATAAACTATTTGTATTTCACACTTTTTTGTGGTATAATATCTAAGATTCTGTATACTTATAGCATTATTAAAAGGACTTTGGAGGTTGGTATGGGAGGATATATTGTATATATTATAATAGCCGTTGTAGTGATTGCATTATTAGTAGGGCTTTATTTTTTGTCCAAGTATGCAAAAAAGCTCCAGGATAAGCAGGCTGTAGCAAATGAGCAGATGAGAGAAATGGAGCAGACGGTGTCTATGCTCGTTATAGATAAGAAGATGATGAAGCTTACAGAGGCAGGCTTTCCGCAGATGGTAGTGGATCAGGCTCCAAAGTTGTCGAAGTTGTCTAAAGTACCTGTTGTAAAGGCTAAGGTCGGACCTAAGGTTATGAGCCTTATGTGTGACCCGAAAGTATTTAATCTTATTCCTGTAAAAAAAGAAGTGAAGGCTATGGTTTCAGGCATCTATATAACAGGAGTTAAGGGGCTTAGGACAGGACTTGAGAAGACACCGGAAAAGAAAAAATTTATGGATAAGGTAAAGGGCATATTTAATAAATAAAATAATGTGCACTTAATGAAAGGGCACTCATATTGGGTGTCCTTTTATAATAGGAAGAGAGTTATGAAAAAAGTTATTGAAAAGGCCTATGGCAAAATCAACTTAAGCCTGGATGTTCTTGGACGGAGAGAAGATGGTTATCATGAGGTTAGCATGGTAATGCAGACAGTGGATATATATGATAGGATTTCTCTTAGTAAGACGGATGTAGAGGGAATCCGACTTACTTCCGATAAGAAGGAATTGCCATTAGATGAAAAAAATATAGTATATAAGGCAGTCAGTCTTATTAAAGAAGAATATAGAATAGAGACCGGAGTAGATGTACACATAGAAAAACAACTTCCGATAGCGGCAGGAATGGGAGGCGGAAGTGCAGATGCTGCAGCTGCTCTCAGAGGAATGAACAGACTTTTTAATCTGGGGCTTAATGAAACAAAATTAGAAGAATTAGGTCTGAGGCTTGGGGCGGATGTTCCATTTCTTATAAGAGGCGGGACTGCACTTGCAGAGGGAATAGGTGAGAGACTTACAGAGCTTGTGTCATTTCCGGAATGTGCTATAGTAATAGTAAAGCCTAAGCTGGGAGTATCAACGAAGGAGGTATATGAAGCCTTTGACAGCTTACTTGAGGTAAAACATCCTGACATAGGCGGATTAGTAAAAGAATTGGGTAAGAGTTCACTTTGTAACATAGTTAAGCTTTTAGGAAATGTATTAGAAGAAGTGACTGTAACAAAGCATAGAATAATAGCAGAAATAAAGCAGTTATTACTTGAAAATGGTGCAGTATTTTCTATGATGACAGGAAGCGGACCAACGGTCTTTGGAATTTTTGAGTCTGAGAAAGAGGCAAAAAAAGCAAGCCTTGTACTTAGAAATAAAAATAAATTTGAGATGGTGGAAGTTACACAGTGCCGATATGGGCGGTAAAGGAGATTTATGGACAAATATATGATGAATGAATCTGAACTTCCTCTGAGAGATGTAGTTTTTAGAACCCTCAGAAGGCAGATACTTATGGGAGAGTTAAAGCCGGGGGAGAGATTGATGGAAGTTAAGCTGACTAAAAAACTTGGAGTAAGCAGGACTCCTGTAAGAGAGGCAATACATATGCTTGAGCTTGAGGGGTTGGCAAAGATAGTTCCAAGACGGGGAGCTACGGTAAGTAATATTACAGAGGAAGACTTACAGGATGTCTTAGAAGTCAGGTGTGCACTTGAAGAACTGGCGGTGGAACTTGCCTGTGCAAGGAGAAATGAGGAAGACATTGTAAGTATAAAAAAGGCTGCAAAGGCTTTTATAGAGGCTACAAGAGCCGGTAATATTTCAGAAATGGCAGAAAGGGATGTGGAATTTCATAACCATATTTTTTCTGCGACCGGCAATAAAAGGTTGATTCAGCTTGTTGGTAATCTCTCTGAAAGAATGTATAGATACAGGATAGAGTATCTTAAAAATAAAGCAGTGTATGCAGGCTTAATAAGGGAGCATAATGATATTATAAGATTTATTGAGGAAAATGCTCCATCTGAGGCACGAGGTGCTATAAGACAGCATATTACCAATCAGGTGGAACAGGTAAGCCTTGATATAAAGGCAGGGAAGGAAAATAAAGAGAGATGAAAAAGAGTGTAGCTGTAATAGTTGGTGGAAGGTCAAGTGAACATGAGATTTCTCTTGTGAGCGGAGCAAGTGTGATTGAGGCAATAGATGCAGAGAAATATGATGTGAAAATTATTGCTATAACAAAAGATGGAGAATGGCTGCTTGCATCCGGTGTTGAAGAATTAAAAAATGGGAGCTGGACAGAGAGCAAAAGAAAGGCAATTATTTCTCCGGATACCAAAGATAAGGCATTAATTGTATTTAATGGTGATGGGATGGTGGAGAAAATTGGTATAGATGTAGTATTTCCGGTACTTCATGGACTTTATGGTGAAGATGGTACTATTCAGGGGCTGCTTGAAATGGCTCAGATACCTTATGTGGGATGTGGAGTTATAGCTTCGGCAGTAGGCATGGACAAGTGGTATACTAAACAGGTAGTAGATACAGTGGGGGTAAGGCAGGCTCGCTTTGTGCCGGTGTATAGAGAAGAGATGAAGGATATGGAAACTGTTTTAGATAAGATTGAAAAAGCATATCCATATCCATATTTTGTAAAGCCGTCTAATGCAGGCTCTTCAAAGGGAGTAAGCAAGGCAACTGACAGAGAAAGCCTGAAAAAGGCACTTACATTGGCAGCAGAACATGACAGGAAGATTCTTGTAGAAGAAACTATAATCGGCAGAGAGCTTGAGTGTGCAGTCTTAGGCGGTTTTGATGTAAAAGCAAGTGGAATAGGTGAAATACTTGCAGCAGCAGAGTTTTATGATTTTGATGCTAAGTATAATAATGCAGACTCAAAGACTGTAATTTCTCCGGAACTTCCTAGTGGTAAGGCAGAGGAAATAAGAGAGGCGGCAGTTAAAATATTTAAGGCTTTAGATGGATATGGACTGTCACGAGTAGACTTTTTCTTAGAAAAAGACACGAATGAAATAGTCTTTAATGAGATAAACACTCTTCCCGGCTTTACAGCTATTAGTATGTACCCTATGCTTTGGGCAGAACAGGGTATTGATAAAAAGGCTTTGGTAGAGGAACTTATAAGTTTGGGACTTAGGAGATATGAAAGTTAAATGAATAAAAGGGTAAATGTAAGCCTGTCATCATGTCAGAAAACAGAGTCAGGGGCGGAGGAAATTAAAGTTTCCGCCTCCGGCACTTATTCCCTGATAAATGGCAGGCATTTTGTAAAATATGATGAAGAAACTGATGATGAAAAAATAAATAAGGTACTTTTAAAATTTGATGAAGAATCCTTTGAGATGACAAAATCCGGAGAGGTGACAAGCACACTTATTTTTAAGCAGGGACTTAAGACGGCAGGGAGTTATAAGACCCCATACGGTGTATTTTTAATCGAAACCGATACCTCAAAAACGGATGTCAGATTAGGGAAAAAAAATATATTCATAAATTTGGAATATAAACTCTTTATAGACAGTGAGTTTGTGGCAGATTGTAAAATATATATAGAGTTAATTATAGTAAAATAATTATAATGAAAGAGAAAGGGAGAAACGCATGAAGGCAGCAGTTATTTTTATGAACGGATTTGAAGAAGTAGAAGGACTTACAGTGGTGGATATGCTAAGAAGACTTGGAATAGAGTGCGATATAGTGGGAAAGGAAGAGTATGTGAGCGGTTCACACAATATAACTATAAAATCAGATAGGTTTTTGGCAAAAATTAGTGCAGAGGATTATGATGCAGTTATTCTTCCGGGAGGACTTCCGGGTGCAACTAATCTAAGGGATGATGAAAAAGTGATTGATATTCTTAAGCAAATGGATGAAAGAAAGAAGATTGTTGCCGCTATCTGTGCAGCGCCTATTGTTCTTGAAAGGGCAGGTTTGCTTGAGGGTAGGGAATTTACAGCTTATCCTGGTTTTGAAGAGAAGATTCGGGGAGGCAAATTTAAGGAAATCTTGGTAGTAAGAGATGAGAATATCATTACTTCAAGAGGACCTGCTACAAGCATGGAGTTTGCATTTTCAGTGGCAGAGGCTCTGGGAGTAAATGCCGATGTACAGAGAGAGGCTACTCTTTGGAATAGGGTGACAGGAAGATAGGATTAAAACTCAGGAAGGGAAGATATGCAGGAAAGCTGGTTTTTAAGAACAGAACTGCTCTTGGGTAAGGGAGCAGTAAGCAATTTGAGCAAAAAAAGAGTTGCAGTATTTGGTGTGGGTGGAGTAGGAGGCTTTATATGTGAGGGACTTGCACGGGCAGGCGTGGGTACTTTGGATATTATAGATAAGGATGTTATTGCCCTCAGTAATATAAACCGACAGCTAATAGCTCTTAGAAGTACAGTAGGACTGAATAAGGTAGATGTATTGGAAGCAAGGCTTAAAGATATAAATCCTGAGATTATAGTAAACAAATACAAATGTTTCTTTTTGCCGGAGACTTCAGGCAGTTTTGATTTTAGAGAGTATGATTATGTAGCCGATGCCATTGACACAGTAACAGGGAAGATAGAGCTTGTGTTAAAGGCAAAAGAAGCAAATGTACCGATAATATCTGCTATGGGAGCAGGCAATAAACTTGATCCCACAGCTTTTTGTGTAGAGGATATATATAAAACCTGTGTATGTCCACTTGCAAGGGTGATGAGAAGAGAGCTGAAAAAAAGAGGTGTAGAAAAGCTGAAAGTGGTATATTCTAAAGAAGAGCCGATAAAACCTGAGATTAAGGAAGCAGAAGAAATAACTCCAGGAAGTCTGTCATTTGTGCCATCCGTTATGGGGCTAATTATTGCAGGTGAAATTATAAAAGAACTATCAAATAAATGTTAAGTGGGTTTAAATTATATCTTAAACATGATAATATTTAATTAGTTCCCGGACCAGGCTTTGAGGAAATATACATGAAAGGAAGCAAAGCTATGAAGAAAGATGATTATTTTGTTGGAATTAGAGAGATATTGAAGCAGAATCCCTTAATTTTAGTTGGAGTAAGTGACATAGAAGGAGAGGAAATATGTCATTTTCTAAAAAAAGAACAGAGAGAATTTGAAAGTATAAAGCTGAAAAATGAATCGCCATTTTGGGAAGAAGTTCCTGCTGATATAAAGGAGAAGGTTAATAGTGCCATACTGAGTGGAAAGAAGGTTATAAGCCTTTGTATAAGAGGCAATATGCCTGAAGCAATATTTTCTATAGCATCAGCCTGGCATGGCGGAGACGATGAAAATAAGCAGTTTTCCCCTATTGAACAGCTTTCGCTTGCAATAAAAAAGGAAGTGTCACCTTACCATAGGCTTATAGGTGCAAACAGCAGGGGAGTAATCTATGCTATGCGTGATGAAGCCGTAGAACTTCTCAAGGGCTTTGGAGCAAGAAGTAAGTATAAGAGCATTTTAAAAGATGCCGGAATCAGTGATTATGATTTGGAAGACTATAAACAGAAAATATATGATTCAGGTGAGGCAGGTATGGAGAGGATTCCTGAAACTTATAGGGCAGGCATAGGTCTTGTAATAAAGGAAATCAGGAAGAAGGACAGGGCGGCTCAGGGTATTACGGCGGAACAGGAATTACAGGCTGAAAGGGCTGTGATAAAGTCTTATCTCATAGGCAGTGTGACAGTAGTTGATATGTTTGATGCAAAGCCGGCAGCAGTATTTGACCGTCTGGTGGAAACTGAAAAATATGGCTTACTCATGCTTTCTGCAAATGGAGAAAGTTATTTCTTAGGTCCTTGGAGTAAGGTAAAGAAGTTTGAGGAGCATTTCTTAGAAAGCGAAGTTGGAGGAGAGCCACCTATAAGAGGGCATTGGTCAGGTAAGTACAGCAGGCCTTTGGTGGTAGATTTTGTAGAAAGCATGGAAAAGGTTAAGGACAAGAAGAATCTAAATCAGAGATCGGAGTTATTTATGAAGTTGTAATATAAATTGTAAACTTTTATTTATAAAAGTAGTTTACAATTAAAAAATTTTGTTGTATTATAGTATCCGAATTAATTACATGAATTTGTATTAATTCGGATATATTTTTTATTTAAAGGAGAAAGAAAATGTCATCGAATGAAAATGTAGCAGTTAAATCAAAGCTTGATGTAAAAAACATAGCTCTTATAGGTATAATGGCGGCTGTTTGCTGTGTACTTGGCCCTTGGAAGATACCTATAGGACCGGTTCCTATTACTT
>NZ_JBQNBU010000102.1:0-6467 GCF_052169795.1 Catonella sp. | reverse complement strand
CTTTTGAGTCTGGATATTTGGTCTTATCCACATTGCTAAGGAACATACTAAGAGGCCTTGCGTATATGCCAAAATCGCCATAAAGAGCCTGATATACTACCAATACTTCTCTTGTTTCGCTATGTGTGGCTATGCTTAATATTTGATATAAATTCCCTTTAAAATGTCTGTATATTTCGAAAGGTTTAGGCATCTGTCTTTCAATATTTTCCATTCATAATTCTCCTTACAAATAATTAGCTAGATTGTATCATAGTGTGATGCTTACTGTCTAGTGGAGAAGGTTTAGTAGTTATGTGGTTTGTACCATTTTAACTACTTAGTGGCAAAACATATAACAGATAATTACTAAAATATATAGGCTAAAGGTCTGGTTAGGCTTGACAGTTATCTCTGCACTGGCATATAATAGTGACCGTTGTTATTAAAAGATATGACAAAATTAATTTGTAAAAGAGTGAACAAATGTGAGTTAAAAAGGAGGAAATCAAACAAAATGAAAAAGAAACAGCTTTTAAGTGCTCTTCTTGCAGGATTTATGGCGATTACGCTTACAGCCTGTGGAGGTAATTCGGTTTCAACAGAAGGAACCTCATCAAGTGCGACAGATTCATCTGCGTCGAGTACATCAAGTGTTGCTTCAGGAAGTGCATCAGCTAGTGCAGAGGGTACACCGGTTGATGGAGGACAGCTTATTATAGGCGATCAGACACAGTCAAATGGTGATATCTATCCATACTGGACAAATAATATATCTGATAACAGTGTGTACAAACTCACATCAGGATATGATACCGTCGTAGTAAACAGACATGGTAAATTTGTAGTGGATCCACAGGCAGTTAAAGAAAAGACCGACACAAAGAATGATGACGGTTCAGTTACAACTACATTTAAGCTTCAGGAAGATTTGAAGTGGAGTAATGGTGAGCCTATCACTGCTAAGGACTATGTGTTCCGTATACTTTACTTCTCCCATCCTGTACTTGTAGAAATGGGAGCTACCGATAATTCTGAAGGTATAAAATTTGTAGGTTTTGCTGATTATAATTCAGGAAAGTCTAAGGTATTTAAGGGAGTAAGGCTTTTAGGAGATTATGAGTTTTCAGTTACAATAAATAAGGACTATCTTCCAAACTATTATCAGGACGCACTTTCAGCAGCAGGAGCAGGCTATATGAAGGGATGGCTTCCTGAGGGCTATGATATAAAGGATGATGGTGAAGGTGCTTATTTCACTAAGGAATTAAAGGCTAAAGATATTAAAAAACAGGCTGATGATTACCGTTTTAATATGACTGCTTTCTCTGGTCCATATATGAAAGAAAAGTATGATGAGACATCTAATACATATACACTTGTAAAGAATCCTAACTATAAGGGTAATTATGAAGGTGTTAAGCCACATATTGATACGATTATTTATAAGTTTGTCCAGAGTGAAACACAGATGGATGAGCTTGCTACAGGTGGTGTTGATATCCTTGTAAAGATGGGTGAGGCAAATGAAATCAACTCTGGTATGGATCTTGTAGATAAGGGAACACATGGTTATGTAGATTATCCCCGTAACGGATATGGAAAGCTGGTACTTGTTTGCGATAGAGGACCTACACAGTATACAGAGGTTCGTCATGCAATAGCATATCTTCTTGACAGAAATGAATTTGCAAAGACGTTAACAGGTGGACATGGAAGTGTGGTTAACGGTTATTATGGTATAGCTCAGTGGATGGTAGAGGAAAGAGAAGATGATATTGGAAAACTCAATCAGTATAACTTCTCCGTAGAAAAGGCTGTTGAAGAGCTTGAAAAGGCCGGATTTACAGTAGATAAGGCTGGAAAGCCATATAAGAGCGGACTTCGCTATAAGAAACTTGAAGATGGTAAGCTTATGCCACTTACAATTAATTTGTGTTCATCTGAGAACAACCCTGTATCAGACCTTCTTGCTACTAAACTTGTAAATAGTGAGGATGTAAAGAGGGCAGGTATGGAGATTAAGCAGAGCATGGTTACCTTTAATGAGCTTATTGAGAACTATGAACAGCGTAAGAAGAATGACTACAATATGTACAGTATGGGAGTAGGCTTTAATGTGATTTATGAGCCACAGCAGCCATTTGAAATTGGAAATCCACAGAATTATAACAGAATTTCAGATGAAGAACTTGCAAAACTTGCAAAAGAGCTTAATCTTGTAGATCCTGAAAATGAAGAAGAGTATCTTGACAGGTTTGTAGCTTTCCAAAAGAGATGGAATGAACTTCTTCCTGACCTTCCTCTTTATTCAAATCAGTATCATGACTTCTTTAACAGCAAGTTAAAAGGTTATGAAGGAATAAAGGATGCAATTTGGGATATAACTTCACAGCTTACATATTGCTGGATTCAGGAATAAAAAATATTATAAGTATAAATGGTTAGATTCTACATTGAGTCTAACCATTTTTATATTTTGGAATAGTAGATATGAAAAAAAGTGATAGTGTACGCATAGGCTTGACAATTGTCTTTATGCTGACATATAATAGTCACTATCATTTTTGTATAAATGAAGAGATTAAGAAGAGGAGGATACAAAATGAAAAAGAAAAGAATTTTAAGCTTGTTTCTTGCAGGTGTGATGGCTGTTTCACTTACAGCTTGCGGAGGTGGCTCTGCCTCAACTGAGGGCAGTGCATCAAGTACAGGTTCAAGTGCATCAACTACATCATCGAGTACAGCTAGTGCATCATCAAGTGTATCAAGTGCATCATCAAGTGCATCAAGTACAGCTAGTGCAGAGGCTGCTCCGGTAAGTGGTGGACAGCTTATAATTGGTGATAATACACAGTCAAATGGTGATATTTATCCATATTGGACAAATAATTCATCAGATGCTCAAGTATATTCGCTTACAAGTGGTGCATCAACAATTGAGATTGATAAGGCTGGTAAGTTTGTAGTAAATCCACAGGCAGTCAAAGAAAAGAATGATGTTAAAAATAGCGATGGAACAGTAACTACCACATTCAAACTTCAGGAAGATATGAAGTGGAGTAATGGTGAGCCTATTACAGCTAAAGATTATGTATTCCGTATTCTTTATTTTTCTTCACCTGTACTTGTAGAAATCGGAGCTACAACCAATACAGCAGGTTCCGACCTTGACGGCTTTACAGCATATAATGAAGGTAAGGATAAGGTATTTAAGGGAGTAAGACTTTTAGGAGATTATGAATTTTCTATAACAATAGCTAAAGAAAAACTTCCAAACTACTATCAGGATGCGATGGCGGCGGTTTCTCCTGCGTTTATGAAGGGCTGGTTACCGGAAGGCTATGATATAAAGGATGATGGTAAGGGTGCTTACTTTAGTAAGGACTTAAAAGCTAAGGATATTAAGAAAAAGGCTGATGATTTCCGCTTTAATATGGATGCATTCTCAGGTCCTTATATGAGAGAAAAATATGATGAGACTTCAAATACATATACACTTGTAAAGAATCCTAACTACAAGGGTAATTATGAAGGACAGAAGCCTTATATTGATACAATTATTTATAAATATGTACAGTTTGAGACACAGATGGATGAACTTGCAACAGGTGGTGTTGACATTCTTCTTAATATGGCTGAGGCAAATGAGATTAACTCAGGTATGGATCTTGTAGAAAAGGGAACACATGGCTATGTATCATATCCTCGTAACGGTTATGGTAAACTTGTATTTGTATGCGACAGAGGACCTACACAGTTTACAGAGGTTCGTCATGCAATAGCTTATCTTCTTGATAGAAATGAGTTTGCAAAGACATTTACAGGTGGACATGGTTCGGTAGTTAATGGCTGCTATGGTCTTGCGCAGTGGATGGTTGAGGAAAGAGAAGACGAGATTGGTGCTCTTAACCAGTACAGTTTCTCAGTAGATAATGCAATTGCAGAACTTGAAAAGGCCGGATTCACACTTGATAAGGATGGAAAGCCATATAAGAGCGGACTCCGTTACAAGAAACTCGATGATGGTAAACTTATGCCTCTTACAATACAGTGGTGTTCATCAGAGAACAACCCGGTATCAGCTCTTCTTGCTACAAAGCTTGCTAATAGTGATGATGTGAAGAAAGCCGGTATGGAGATTAAGCAGAGTGCAGTTACCTTTAATGAGCTTATACAGAATTTGGAACAGCAGAAGAAGAATGACTTCAATATGTATAGCATGGGAATTGGTTTTACAGCAATATATAATCCTGAGTTCGCATATGCTATCGGCAATCCTCAGAACCACAATAGAATTTCAGATGAAGAACTTGCAAAGCTTGCTAAGAATCTTAATCTTGTAGATCCTAGTGATACAGAAGAATATCTTAACAGATTCGTAGCTTTCCAGCAGAGATGGAATGAACTTGTTCCTGACCTTCCGCTTTATTCAAATGAATATCATGACTTCTTTACAAGTAAGTTAAAGGGTTATGAAGGAATAAAGGATGCGATTTGGGATATAACATCACAGATTAACTATTGTTGGATTCAGCAGTAAAAGTAATGATTTGATACAAATTATTAGCATATAGAAGGAATTTAAGTCCGAGGACATTGCTTTCTCGGACTTATTTCCTATTATTATACTTGAAAAAAAGTGTGTATTATTGTATACTAGAATGCAGTCTTCTGTTTACTGCACTGAGGATGGAGTCCGTCCTATATGCAGTGGGCAGAAATATATTACAATTATTTATGAAATATTTTGAATAATAATGCAAGTCTTTATAATTAATATACATAAATAATTGGCAAATTTATTACAATGAAAGCAGGTAGGGAGTATGCTAAAGTATATTACAAAGCGTTTGCTGTACATGGTTTTTGTATTTTTTACCATGTCAGTTTTAATTTTTGCCTTGTACAATGCCATTCCGGGAGATCCGGCTATGATGCAGGTGGCTAGTCAAAGAGATAAGATTAAACCGGAACAGTTTGAAAAGATTTATCAAAATATGAGACAGCAGATGGGACTTGATGATCCGGCTCCGGTAAGGTATGGAAAATGGATAAAGTCGGTAGTTACATTGAAGTTTGGTGATTCCATAATATATAAAAAACCGGTTACAGATGTTATAGTAGTACCTATGAAGAATACGATTTTTCTGAATTTGCTGGTAACATTTTTTGCTCTGGGAATAACTATACCGCTAGGTATATATTGTGCGGTCAAGAAGTTTTCAAAATTTGATACGGCGGTGCAAGTCCTAACCATTGTCGGGTACAGTCTGCCGGTATTTATATTTGCGCTTATTATTATTTACTTCTTTGCAGTACAGCTTAGATGGTTCCCTGTTTCGGGTATGAATACGCCAAATATTTCAGGCAGTGCTATGGTGCTGTTTTTGGATAGGGTAAAATACATGGTTTTACCTACTATGGTTCTTACACTTGCGTCTCTTGGAGGAATGACAAGGTATGTAAGGGCTGCTATGATAGATTCACTTCGTATGGATTACATCAGAACAGCAAGAGCAAAGGGACTTACTGAAAGAGTTGTTATATACTCTCATGCTTGGAGAAATGCCCTTCTTCCTATAATTACACTTATTATAAGCTGGTTTATAGGTATATTCTCAGGCTCAATTATAACTGAGTCAATATTTGCCTTAAACGGTATGGGAAAGATTTACCTTAAGGCTCTTAACGGACTTGATTATAACTTAGCTATGGGTGTTCAGATGTTTTATATAGTGGTTTCCCTTGTAGGAAACTTAATCATCGACCTTAGTTACGGTATAGTTGACCCTCGTGTAAGAATAGCTAAATAGTAAGGAGGAGAAGATGTCAGAAAAAAATAATAAGAAGAAACGCGCCTCCCTTCTTGCGAGGCTGTTTATGCCAAGAAATGGTATAGAAGAGAAAGATATAGATATATTTAAGGAAGAGCAGATGCAGTCACCGGGAAGGACAGTTGTTAAAAACTTCGTTTCTAATAAGCTGTCTATGACAGGTCTAATTGTTTTTGTCTGTATATTTTTATTTGTAATTATAGGCCCTATATTCTTTGTACAGGATCTTTCTTATGAGGAGAGTACACAGATTAACCTTGCACCCGGACTTGATATGATGGATGTGCCAAAGGGACTTCAGGGTAAGGTAGAGGATATCGCAATAGGTTCAAGCTTTTCTGTTGGTGTAAGTAAGACAGGTGGACTTTATATCTGGGGTAAGACTCAGGTGCTTCCTACTATTAACCTTAAAGATCTTCCAAAGGGGATAAAGGGTAAGAAGTTTGTTAAGGTGGCAGCAGGCATTGACCATGTAGTTGCACTTACAGATCAGAATGAATTAATTGCATGGGGAAATAAGAGACTTAAGCAGATTGATATTAATCCCGACATTAAATTTGACGGTGGTAAAATAGTTCAGCTTATAGCAGGTTATCAGATTACCGGTGTAGTTATGGATAATGGAAATGCCTATCTCTTTGGTAATACTTC
>NZ_JBQNBU010000101.1:0-6883 GCF_052169795.1 Catonella sp. | reverse complement strand
CCTCCAACTACAAATACTGCACTTACAGACTTTCCTCCATTTAATTCCTTAATCTTCTCAGCTATTTCTTCTGTAATGGAGTTTAATGTTGGAGCTATTGTCTTAAGAATATCTTCAGCCTTCATAGTCTGAGTAATATCCATTATATCCTTAAACTCCACCTTGTCATTTTCAGTAAGCTCTCTTTTAATCTGTTCAGCTGTATTAAAGTCAACAAGACAGAGCCTTGCTATTATTTCTGTTATCTCATCTCCGGCATGAGGAATCATTCCATAAGCTATTACACATCCGTCATTTGTTATACAAATATCAGAAGTACCGGCTCCTACATCCACAAGAGCTATATTGAGAAGTCTGAACTTTTCAGGAATAGCTACATCTATAGCTGCAATAGGCTCCAATGTGAGATTGGCTACATTCAACCCTGCATTTTCCACAGCTGCATACAAATCATCCACTACATCCTGCGGCAGAAAGGTAGCTATTAATTCTGCATCTATCCTTGTACCCTTATGCTCCTCAAGGTTAATCATCTGTTGTCCATTAATATAATAATGCATTACAGAATAACCTACACAGTAAAAATCATTGCCATTATCTTCAGCTGCCCTAATAGTCTTATATGCCTCTTCAACACCGAGCATTTCAAGGGTATGGATTTCATCATCATGTATTACTGTTTCTTCAGTAAATTCTATGAAAGGACTTACATTTACAGTCTTAAGCACACGCCCCGCAGCAGCTATCGATACTTCAGTAAGCTCTCTGCCGAGCTTAGCTTCAAGCCTTTTTTTCATCTTTCTTATTGATGCTGATACCTTAGGTATATCATGAATCTGTCCGTCAAGCATAGCCCTTGTGTCATGTTCAACCTGATCTATGGCAAAGACTTTAAAATGATGCTCATCCTCCTTCGCACCTACAGTTCCAACCAAACTCCTTGTTCCAATATCAAGACCAAATACCAACCTTTCAGGTAATTCCTGCATGGTGTCCTCCTCTATAGCTTTCTAATATATTTTTTATCTGAATTTCAGTTTCTGATTCAGTTCCGGAATTATCTATAACATCATCTGCAATCTTTCTAAATTCTTCTTCTGAATTTTGACTTTCAAAAATTTTTACAGCCTTCTCTTTATGTATTCCACGGTTATCATAAAGCCTTTTAATCCTCACATCACTGTCAGCATAGACAAACCATATTTTATCACACTTTATATTATACCCTACTTTTATCAAAAGTGCAGTCTCTAAAGCAATATAATTATAATTTTTTTTCTTAAATTCTGCTATCCTTCTGTCAACCTCTAACTCTACAGCCGGATGGATGATATTATTTAGCTTCAGTAATAATTCATTGTTTCCAAATACTATATTTCCAAGTTTTTTTCTATCAATAGAATTATCATAAGCAAGAATTTCCTCTCCAAAACAATCAACAACTTGCTTATAAGCCTTCTTACCTACTTCCATTACTTCATGCCCGATAGTATCAGTATCTATGATAGCCGCATTAAACTTATTATGTAACAGTTTTGTAACAACCGATTTACCCGAACCTATTCCCCCGGTAACTCCAATTACCATCTTCTTTACCTCCGGCTAATGCACATCATACCAGTTATATCCAAGCTTTACATCCACTGATAACTTAACCCTAAGTTCTGCCGCCTTCATCATTTCTTCTCTAAGCAACTTGGCAACCTCTTCTTTGTCATCATCTTTAGCTTCCACTAAAAGTTCGTCATGAATTTGAAGAATAAGCTTTGAATCCGGAAATTCTTTCTTAAGCCTTGCATTTACATTATTCATAGCTATCTTAATAATATCCGCAGCAGTCCCCTGTACAGGAGAGTTCATAGCTATTCTTTCACCAAACTGGCGTTTCATGTAATTGTTGCTTGTAAGTTCAGGGATAGGACGGATTCTCCCGAAATATGTCCTTACAAATCCTTCCTCTAAGCCTTTTTCTACAAGTAGATCCAAATATTTTTTAACTTGTGGATATGCTTTAAAATAATCATTTATGTATTTTTCAGCATCTTTCCTCGAAATACCCAAGTTCTCCCCAAGTCCAAACGAGCTTATACCGTATATTATTCCAAAGTTAACAGCCTTTGCATTTCTTCTCTGCAACTCTGTAACCTCACTTAGTAAAACTCCAAATACATGGGAAGCCGTTATTCTATGTATGTCTTCTTCGCTTTGATATGCCTTAATAAGTTCTTCATCCTCTGATAAATGTGCCATTATCCTAAGTTCTATCTGTGAATAATCCGCATCCACAAATACATATCCTTCTTTTGGAATAAAGGCTTTTCTTATCTTCTTACCAAGCTCCATCCTAATCGGAATATTCTGCAAATTAGGCTCGGTACTTGAAAGCCTTCCCGTAGCAGTTACCAGTTGGTTTAATTTGCAATGTATCCTTCCGTCTTCTTTTACAAAACTCTCAAGCCCATCCGTGTATGTAGATTTTAACTTTGCCACCTGCCTATAATTAAGCACTTTTTCCACTATCGGATCTTCTAATCTTATTCTTTCCAAAACATCTGCTGAAGTGGAATAACCTGTCTTTGTTTTCTTTCCATAAGGAAGCCTCAGTTTTTCAAAAAGAATAACACCCAGCTGTTTAGGCGAATTTATATTAAATTCTTCCCCTGCAAGCTCATATATCTCATCTTCATAATTCTTAATTAATACATCCAGCTCCTTAGAATATTCATGCAACTCTTCTTTATTAAGCCTAATTCCTCTTTCTTCCATCTCATACAAGGTTGATACCAAAGGCATCTCTATTTCTTTGTACAGATATTCCATACCAAACCTGTTTATTTCCAAAAACAGCTTTGGTGCAGAAAGAAGAGAAGTCCTCGCAACAAACTCAGCATTCTCTCCCAAAAAGAGTTCAGGATAGTCATTTATAACAGCTTCTATTCCATGTTCAGTAGAAAGTGGATTTATCAAATAATGTGCCACCGACAAATCATATACATTGTTATAATAAGTCTGCTTCAAAAATTCTAATTTTTCTTTAAGTGAGAATGTTACAAATTTTACATCCTTGCATCTATTAAAAAGTTTATCAAGATTTTCTTTAATAAAATCATCATTAATAAACATTTCTTTCTTAATAAAAGTATCTTTACCACCTGCTACTAATGTCAATCCATCTTCATCTACATCAAATCCTACAAATTCTTCAGCGGAACTGATACTATTAAAATACTTAAATGCTTCTTCTATATCAGAAATTTCTATTTTCTCAAAACATACCTCAGCTCTTGCTTCTTTTTTCACAGTCTTAACAGCCTCTGCCTTTTCACGCAGTCTGCTTATAAGATTTATTCCATTCTCTGAAATCAGCTTGTCTGAAATAGCTTTAAAAAGGCTATAAGGAAGCTCTTTTTTCTCTTTCCTCCCACCATCATCTCCAATGTCGCTTATATCTACCGAATTAAATTCAAGTGCCTTTATAATCTTTGTACCTGCTTCAAAATCAATGGTTGTCATTAAATCAGATAATTCTACACCTGTAGTATCTATGTCTGTTTTGATTGTCGCAAGCATTTCTGAAAGTCTTGCAGACTTCTCTCCCACCAATTCAGTTTCGGAAGTCTTAAGAAGATATGAAATAGGAGAACGACTGATTCCCAGTTCTTCCTTCCAAACTTTCTTAATCTCGTCCAGTTCTTTCTTATCTTTTCCATTTATTACCTTGTAAATTTCATCTACAGTATGGTATTTACCTATGAGCAGTCTTGCTGTTGCTTCACCTACTCCGGGTACTCCCTTTATATTATCTGAAGCATCTCCCATAATTCCTTTTAGAGAGTTCACATTTTGAGGTTCTACTCCAAATTCTTTCTTTACAAGTTCTCTATCATATACAAAACATCTGTCAGGAGCATTAATATCAGACTTATCTATCCCATATTTCTTATATAATTCATCAGTCTTTTCCGCAGAACTATGCATAAGCCAAAGTTTAGTCCTATCGTCTACAAGCTGGAGATAATCATTGTCCTTTGTCATAATACAAACCGGGATTTCATCCTTAAATCTTGCAGCCAGAGTACCACAAAAATCATCCGCCTCATAAGTTCCTGACATAAACTGTGGTATTCCAAAGGCTTCTACCACTGCCTGACAGATAGCAAACTGGTCTGAGAGGGGAGCCATAGTTTCTCCCCTGTTTCCTTTATATTCAGGATATATCTCCCTTCTAAAGGTATTTCTGCTCAAATCCCATGCTATAGCCAAATGACTTGGTTTTTGCTCTCTTATGATTTTAAGAAGATATTTAACAAAACCAAACACTCCATTTGTATAAAATCCGTCACCGGTCTGAAGAATTTTATCAAAAAATTTTTCTTTCTCTTCTATAGTCTTTGCAAACAGAATCTGCCTCGGAAGACTTCCGAAAAACTGTGTTGATAAGAGGCTTGAGCCATCTATTAATAAAAGATAATTATTTTTCATACAGTCTTCTCCTAAGCTCTATTTCTCTAGCTAACTCTTCCATATCCATAAAAATATCCGGCAAAACCTTACTGTCACTGAATCTGAACCGCATAGTGAGATCATTGTTTATTAAGGTCTTGCTCTCCTTTACTTCTGCTATTTTAACCTCTGTTTCTGTTTTTATATTTATCCCCGTTAATAGCATTACCGCTCCGACAACCCCCGGGAAGGCAACTCTGCGTTTCAGCATATTATTTTTATATTTTCGAATATCATTCTTTGTTTGTTCTATAAACTCAGTATATTCTCCATGATAATTATCCGAAGTTTCTATCTTGCCTTCAATTTCCTTCAAGCAATTAATTATCGTATAGTAAATTTCAAGTTCATCATTACATTCTTTACACGACAAAAGATGCTCAACCATCTCTTCTTTCTTAAGCATGGTGAGCTGCCCATATATAAAAGGCTGGATATTTTTTTGAAATTCACTACAGTCCATGTTATCACTTCTTTTCCGGTTCAGGGTATTCCTCTCCCTTAGTGTCTACAGTTACTTTTGCAATTTTTTGTTCTTCTTTCGGTCTATCCTCAAAATTAGTCTTTGTTCCTGCTATTTCATTCACTACATCCATACCCACAATAACCTTGCCGAAGGCTGCGTATGCTCCATCTAAGTGAGGTGATTTCTCATGCATAATAAAAAACTGAGAACCTGCTGAATCAGGATTCATAGCCCTCGCCATAGAAAGCACCCCCTTATCATGTTCTAACTCGTTCTTAAAACCGTTCTGAGCAAATTCCCCTTTAATAGAATAGCCCGGGCCGCCCATCCCTGTTCCGTCAGGACAGCCACCCTGTATCATAAAGCCTTTAATTACTCTATGAAAAATAAGTCCGTCATAAAAACCTTTTTTTACAAGCGAAATAAAGTTATTCACTGTATTAGGAGCTATCTCAGGATAAAGTTCAGCAACTATTTTTTTACCATTTTCCATCTCAATTGTTATTTCCGGATTCAACATATAATTACCTCTTTCTAAAATAAATTTACTAATATAATACACACAAGCCCTAACTTGAAGTGATTATTATTTCTCTTAATAACCTAACATATTTCTTATCTATTATCAATCAGGATTTCATGAATAGGTCTCCCCGTTCTCCTTCTCGTAATTTCCATAAGTCCCAATTTTGTTATATCTGCTACATTAGCCTTTATGCTATCTTCCTTTAAAAAATCCTCCATTGCATTTATGAGTTCTTTTTCTCTTGATTTGGGTATATCTATAAAATCAACAAGCACAATACCTGAAATATTCCTAAGCCTTAGCTGGTCAGCTATTTCTCGTGCTGCCTCAAGATTTATCTTCATAAAGGTTTCTACATTTGTAGACTTCCCTGCAATCGCCTTACCTGAATTCACATCTATAATTGTAAGTGCTTCTGTATATTCAATTATTATATATGCTCCCGACCTCAGCCAAATTTTTTTCCCCAATGCCTTATCAAGGCTTGTACCAATCGAATAAAGTGCTGAAAGGCTCATCATCTCGTCATTGTAAAAAAACAATTTCTTAATATCACCTTCTGAAAATTCCCTCAAATATCCCTTATACTCTTCATAAGTGTCTTTGTCATCCGTCATTATTTTTTCAATATTAGCACAGTTATCTCTGATAAGACTCAAATGCTCAGGAAGTTCTTTGAATATCCTCTCATATTTAACCCCATGCTTTCCACGATTGATAATAGAAAGAAATTTCACATAAAGATCATAAAGACTATCTTCAAGTTCTTTATCAGAGAGATTAATTGCTGATTTTCTAATAATTACACCTGAACCGGTTTCTCTTACAAACTTTTCTCCCAAAGGCATAAACCGTGATTTTATCTCTCCGAAATTCTCCACCTCTTTAAACTTCGAAGACAGATGCACTCTGTTCATATTAGTCTTAAGCACAGCATACTTTCCTATAAAGGTAAAATCTGCTGTAACTGAATATGACTTAGTTTTTGTTGGAAGTTTCGCAATTTGCACCAAAATCAAGTCATTCATTACCGGAGTTCCACCCGGCTTACCATTTGCATATACTATCTTCATATCATCACTAAGCGGCAGATATGCCTGTATTCCCGGAAAAATCTCTACAAAACAGGCATTAATATTTTTCACTATATTTTCCACTCTGCCAATTATTATGTCTCCGATGTTAAAAGATACTGTATTATCTGTTTCTTCAGATATTTTAAATTCTTTTATATCAAAATCGTTTGTAAGTGCAGAAACCAATCTGCCTTTTAACTTTGTTGAAATTATTCTATACATATTTGCCTCCATCTATTATTATATCAAATTTCATCAAAAATTTCATCTTTTTTGCTGGATATATATTATTTTATTTGGTACAATAACTTC
>NZ_JBQNBU010000100.1:0-6892 GCF_052169795.1 Catonella sp. | reverse complement strand
TCTAAAATAAAAAAATTAAACTTAGGTATGGAAGTTACTTTTGCAATTCACCTAATTTTAATTTTAAATTATGGTGATATGGTATTTCCGTTTTTCATTGACCTCACCATTAAATTTTACAATACTTTCAGGAGCTCACTATGTATCAATATAAATATTAAGATAGATTATTACGGTTTTTATCTTCAAGCCCTAAAAAATAAGTGTCATTCTTTTCAAATACAACGACATAGATATTATTTTTAACTTTATTTTTCTTTTCTTCAGAATCA
Source organism: Catonella sp. (assembly GCF_052169795.1). Classification (GTDB taxonomy): domain Bacteria; phylum Bacillota; class Clostridia; order Lachnospirales; family Lachnospiraceae; genus Catonella. Next base: position 6,620 of record NZ_JBQNBU010000100.1, on the reverse strand, counting down.
TCTTTATGCCTAATACAACAGTCAATAAACAGCTCTTTTATACTATCTTCACTCTCACTTCCATATCTATAAATTATGAGTTCTACACCTCGTTCTAAAATTGCCTCAAATATTTGATCCATCCACCAGGCATCTGTTACTCCCAATGACATTCCATATATTATAAATAATTCAGCTTCTTCCATGTATGATTTGTATTTTGTATCATATTGACTCCAGTATCCTTTAACCAATTCTTTTTCTCTTGAATTTCCTTTATCATATTCTGGCAAATCAATCCCAAACAATATTGACCTTGGAATATCTTGAATACCATGTGGATGTATAATATCAGTTAGGATATATGATGAGTACTCTGTAGGGTTAGATTCGTTATTAGAGTTTAGTTTTGGTTTAAAATAAAAATTTGTATCGACAGTTCTATGCCAATGAGGATCAAACTGTAATTTGTCTAAGTACAAATAGTTATCCAACAATGATGTATAGTTAAAATTAGCAACTACATAGTAAAATAAGTCATAGTGATATATTTTTTTCGTAAATTTAACCTTGTTGCTATCGTCTAAGTCTTTTAAAAATTCTCCAAGAGATTGTTTTGATAAATTCTTTTCACTTGCATCTTTATTTAATTCTAATAAAGTATCTGAATCAACCAGTTCATTAAGGAACATTGTAAAATGCCCTTGAAATTCAAACATAGCTCGTTTTATTTCTTCAATCGTTGATTCTCTTTTATTTATTAGTCTACTAATTATATTTTCAAAATCACTCCAATTTTCTTTTCCACAGTTTTTCCCTTCTTTCATCTTTTTATATAAAATATTAGAATCATTAGACAAGTTATAATATGTTATGTAATCGTAAAAATCTATATAACTTGTTGCCTTCCCACTCATCCTACCCTTTTTATACTTTTTCAAAATTGATATATCGAATCCATTTCCTACTAACACAAAGATATTATGTTGTTTATTTAAGCATTCAAATACTTTATTATTAAACTTTTTAAACATAAGTAAGTATGCTCCTTAATACATTTAATTTATATAACTGCACCGAGTTATTACCTCATTAACACATCTTCTATTTAATCCTTCAATTCTCTCTCAATTTCTTCTATTGTTGGCATTGAGCTCTTATATCCCTCTGGTATTATATTGTTAAGCTCATACTCTGATATGCCTATTGGCACATTTATCGCACTTGTTGCATATTGAGCCAATACATTATCCTTAGTTTTACATATTAACAGTCCAATGGTGGGATTATCTCCATTGCTGCGTAAAATCCCATCAACTGCAGCTATATATGTACCAAGCTGCCCCATATCTCCCGGTTCAAATGCCCTTATTTTTATTTCCACAACAACATAGCAATGTTTTTGTATATTATAAAAAAGCATATCTATAAATTGTTCCGACTGCCCGACAACTAAGCGATATTCTCTTCCAACAAAGGCGAAGCCTTTTCCCAATTCAAGCAGAAAACTCTGTATATTATTCATCAATGCATCTTTTAATTCTCTTTCATCATAATCACTACGTAAAGCTAAGAAATCAAAGTTATAAGGATCTTTTGTTATTTCATTAGCAAGATCACTTCCTATGTCAGGTAATGTTTTATTAAAATTAGTTATCGCTTTGCCTTCCCTCTCGTACAAATTAGTATCCAGAAAATTTATAAGCACTGCTCTGGACCAATTATTCTCACAAACTTTTTTTACGAAAAATAAGGCTTTTTCTTTATCTCCCTTACATTTTGTCAGTATTTGAATATGATGTCCCCAAGGAATTCTGAAAATATAGTTATCCTCTAAATTTGCAACAAGTTGTTGCAAATTTTCACTTGTATCTTTTATATTGGGATGACACGTATCACCATTCATGTGATACAATTCATAGAATTCTGCCATATAGCGCAGATTTCTTGGCGAAAATGACTTGGCGTCCGGAATAATCTCTCTTAAATCTATGCTAAGGTTGTTGTAAAAATTGGTGCCATAACCTGACAGCATTTTTTTCTCAACTATATCCGCTCCAAGCTCCCAATAAAATAAAAGCATTTCACTGTTAACTGCTGTAGCAGCTTTTATCTGACTTCTTTTGAATCTTTTGCTTATATCTTGTACCCATGTAGCATATTCTTTATCAATTCTTAAGATTTCACTCATTTCTTATTCCTCTATCTTATCTGTATTAATTTACCCGTTTGTATATATTTTAACACATATAGATTGTATGGTATAGGTATATTATTCTTTATCAAATAATATTACGTCTCCATTTTTTAACCATATCTGCTTACTAATTTTGCTCCCTAAGGAAACATTAAACTCTCGTTATAAAATTAAAAACGATACTCCACAGATATTTCTATCCATAAAGTATCGCTCTTTTTCCTTATATCCCTACTCCTTCATAGTCTTAGCAAGGCTTGTAAGTAATGCAGCCATCTCAGGATTACCCAGTACCTTCATCAGAAGATTCGCATCCACTCCTTCAGGTATTGTTACCTTATTTTCATTCTCTTTGCTTTCTCCCATCTGTTCCTTCATGTCCGGATTGATGTTTTTCTTATTATAAAAGGCATCCTCTATCAGCTGTGCGTTTTTTCTTCTATCCTCGTCAAGTATGTGGCTGTATACTTCTGTTACCATATCAGCCTGTGCATGTCAGCGGTTCGCTGTTTTCCACTCTGTCTTCGTGCTACGCACTCGCCAATCGTGGACAGCTATCGCAGGGACGGTTTATAAGGTTCTCAATGCTCCTTCGGAGCATGACAACCTAACAACCGCTCCCTGAGTCTCCCTGTACTGACTTGATGTCGCCACCGCTAAGTTTCAGCTTATATGTTATGCTTGTGTGCCTGAGGCTGTGGAAGACTACATCCAGCAGCCCCTGTTCATCTATTACTTTCTGCATCTTACCCCTTAAATAACTGTCACCTATGGGCAGTCCGTATGTGGTTGCCATAATAAGGTTGTAATTCTGGTATTCATTGCCTAGTGCTTCTATGATGTCATCCTGCTCCGCCTTTATCTCTGAGAGGTACTGTGCAACATACTTTGGAATGAATATCTTCCTTACGCTTGAATCTGTCTTCGGAGTCTTAAGCACCCTTACTGTGGTGTTATTATTTCTCTGTGATGGGAAAGTCAGGATAATATCCTTTGAGGCAAGCTCATCAACAGCCGTTTTTGATACCCTTTCCACTTCTTTGTTTATAAGGACATATGCTCTGTTTTCCCTGATTGCCTCTTCCGATATATCCACGCAGTCCCAGGTGATTCCTAACAGCTCTCCAATCCTTAATGTTGCTGAAAAAGCCAGATGGAAGGCTACTTTCAGCCATTTATTGTCACAGGCTTCAATTGCCTGCATAAGCATTTCTGCAGTCCAGATTTCCCTTTCTTCCCTCTTATGCTTTGGCACGGTTGCATCTGTGGCAGGGTTCTTTTCCATCATTTCCCATTTTACCGCCTGCCTAAAACAGCTCTTTAATATCTTATGAATTTGGTTTATTGTTGCAGCTGTAATATTTTTATCTCCTTTAATATTTCTTGTGCTTATGACTGCAGGCATTTTAAGAAGTTCTTTGTAATATTTCTCCATAAAATGAATATTTATCTCACTTAATGGTGTATCACCTATTGTAGGGACGATATAATTGTTTATAAGGCTTGTATTTCCGTCATAGGTTGATACTCCCCATTTACTATGTCCGTAAATCTTCACATACTCGTTAATCAGCTCTTTCAGCTTTGTACATTTAGGGATTATAAACCGTCCTACTGATTTTTTATATTCAATTTCCTTTTTTCTTGCTTCTGCTTCTTTTAAGGTATTAAAACCTTCTGATTTCTGTCTCTCAGTTCCATTATCGCCCTTTACCCTATATACAACACTAAATTTCTTGTTACGCTTCCTTATAAATGCCATCCTGCACCAGCCTTTCCTTATGCTCCCTTGTACTCACTTAACCATTTCAAAAATTCATTCCTATATATGCGGAGCGACCTTCCTTCTCCCCTGTATGGAAATCTTTCTAGTTTTAGCCATTTAGTAACGGTACTTGTTGTAACTCCTGCAAGTGTGGCAGCTTCAGCTCTTGCAATAAAGTCCTTTGTCCTAACTTCTTTCTTTCCAACCTGTACTTCCTTTTTTTCTGAATTTACAATCTTATATACAGTCTGTGCATTAAGAAACTTTTGAAAACTCTTTTTAGATATCCATTTCTTATTATAAAAAACTCTTATTTCAAACATATCCTTGAACCTGCTTGCCCTAGTAATAACTGACAGCTTTTCTTTCGTAATTCCTAAAAGAGTGGCACCATCACATAATGAGATATAATCCCGTTCAAGCTCTGCGAGAGAAAATCTTTCTAAAACTTTACGATACATAATCTGGTTTTCATACCAATTTTCAAACACATCTATAGGAATTCTCTTCACAGAATCTACAGTAATTGTCTCAAGTTTTTCTTTCCGCCATATATAATATAGATCCGCATTATATATTCCAAGAAGATTTGCTGCATCCATGAATGAATAGGATGTTTTTAGCAGTTCCTCACCTGGTTTCTCACCGTTTACCTTTTTATACTTCACCTGTTTCGCATACCACTTTTCAAAGCTATCCAAATCCACCCGCATCTTACCACCAATAATCTCAGTCTTAAAAAATTTCCTATGCACAAGCCAGTAGCTTTCTGTCTTTTTAAGTCCAAGCATTGCTCTCATTTCAGGTACAGACATTGTTCTTTTTGCTCGTTGTTTCCCAATATTTTCATCTACACTAGGATTTATCCTTATATTATTGACATTGCTTATATCTGGCATATGCATCTAATTCCTCCATTTTTTTATAATATAACACAGTATTTTATAAAGCTTTAGAACCCTAATTTACCTTCTAAATTTATTCGGTGCATATTTTATTATCGAGCCATTCATCAAAGCTTTTCTTTGAAATGCGGTAACTCGTTCCAATCTGAAGCCACCTGAACTCATTTTTCTTTAACAGGTCATATACTGTAGATCTGCTTACACCAAGTATTTCCTGTAACTCCTTTACCGTATAACAGCGTTTTTCTTTAACATTTTCCATTATGCAATATCCTCCAGTTTCCCATCCATAAATTTGATTACCTGTTCTTTTAGCCTTCTTCTAATCTTGTGGACTTTCTGCTGTGCTGATTCATAAGTAATGCTTTGCTCTTCGGCAATATCCGTCAACAATATCCGTATAATGTGTAATTATTATATTTACACGCTTTGCTGGTGTTGCATTCATATATAACTTAATAATATCATTCCCTGCCATTATTAGCTTCCTCCTGATTATGTTAAAATCACTTTGGCTTACTCTTATTTACAGTAATTATTGTAAGTTAACATTAAGGAAAAATCGTTCCCCAATTACCGAACAAAGTTCGGTGGGAGCGTACTTTTAAAATAGGGCTTTATTCCATTTCAGCCAGTATCATTACCTGTTTTATTGCTGCCTTTCTTAACTCCCTGCTTTTTATCTGCTTTAATGCCATAGCCATCTGCATTACCTCGTCATCAATATATTCGTCCGATTCACAGAGAAAGTGGGAGAGTGATACACCCAGTATTTTTGCTATTTCCCTCAGAACGCTTATTTTTATATCAATCTTATCATTCTCATATTCTGAGACTGTTGATTTCTTTGAAAGCAGTTTCTCTGCCAGTTCTTCCTGTGTCATTCCCCTTTTAAGCCTGTATTCTCTGATTTTCTGTCCTAATTTCTTTTTCATATTTCTCCATTTCCGCCTAAAAACGGAAACAGACGCAAAAAAATTAAACCGACAAAACGATTGCCAATAAAACAGGTGGTTTTTACGCCACCCGCGTTATTCCCGTTTTGTCGGCTCTTTATAGTTCTATGCTAAATCCAGCTCTTTACAAACTCCCAATATCAGCTCCGCCCCTGATGGTTATATTGCTATCTCAGTTATTTAGTCCAAATTATTCACGAAACATCTTATGAAATATCGTAATCCCACAGGGCTACAATTACTATATTTTGAAGATATTGGGTAATATCCCCCCATAGCCACAGATTAAAAACTGTTTATCCTACTGTAATATGCAAAATAAGAGATCTGTAACCTATGGTATGAATAATTTGTATTTAGTTTTTAACCATTTACTGTTCTTTTTTCCTAATCTGTCAGGTGTAATTTTTTTTTGCCTTGCTTATACTTAATTTCATCGGTTCTTTACTGTCACTCTTTCCACGGCTTCTTCTGTTTTCAAGAACTATTACCCTATATTATCTACAGCAGCAACTACATTCCTGCCACATTTAATGAGGCAATCTCCATGCTGCACTTTCTGTCACACTTTATTAAAAGCCTTCCAAATACCAGACAGCTTATATACCTTTACCTTTTCTCTCCATCATCAATATCATCCTCATGGTAAATTTACTCCATGCAATTTATAAGGTAAACTAAAATCAATCCCTCACATTTATTCGAAATCTAGTTCTTTTTATCTCACCTTTTTTTCTGTATGCCATATGTAATTATGTAATAGTTAGTGCCAGTTAGTATCCGTTCATAGGAAAACTTAACACTAACCACTATATTAG
>NZ_JBQNBU010000099.1:0-6956 GCF_052169795.1 Catonella sp. | reverse complement strand
TCTCATCAATCTCGCCATCAAGTACTGTTTCTATATAATTCACAGTATCATTAAATAATTTTATGATATTCACTTTAGCTCCCTCCTTCCGATTATCATGTTAGCGTTTTGGAGGATAGTTTACCCTAGAAATTGGGTACAGATTTACAAGGATAGTAATACTATATTTTTATTTTAGCTGACATGACTTCATTTTTATTTATGATATAAAATATGTTGTCTTTATTTACACTTCGTGACCAAAGTTTATCTGCATTAAAATCCTGCTTTTCCAGCATAGCAACAATATTGGAACCAAGTTTGATAAACTAACTTTTAAACTCTTTCTTAGTACAATTTGGAATAAATTTCTCTATAGATTTAATATTTGTAGCATAAACAAGCTCATCTTCAAAGTTCAAAACCTGTGGAATAACAATAATTTCTTTTATATGTTTTGAAGCTTTCAAAATTTTGATGTTTTGAGCAAGTCTGTTTAACAGTTCTTTTTCTTGAACATCCGTATCAAAAATCAATATTATTGTTGTATTAGGTTTTATACTCATAAGCCTGCTGTTTTTGATATCATTCTGTAAAATATTTAGTACATCAATCTTTCCTGATAAAATATATTTATTTTTAATTTGTTCTATAAAAGCCTTTTCTGTTTCACCCTCCACAAAATATTGAACCGGATTATTTTTAATCTTCAATAGTTATATCCTCCAGTTCATAGATTTTATCTCTACTTGGAACAACATCAAATACATCATTTTCCATTGCATTTCTAAGCGATATATCATTTTTCTTTATATATTCACTTGGATATACTACTTCTATTTTTTCTCGTTTTCTTAAAAAAGAAAAACTATGTCTTGGAAGATTCATGTCCAATAAGTCCATGTTGTGTGAGGTGAAAAATAGCTGTTCTCCGTCTCCAAGCTTATTAATCATCACACTTAAAAATGCCTGTTCCAAATCAGAATGTACATAAGAGAATTTTTCGTCACAGTAGTAGAAGCCATTTTCTCTTAAAATAATTGAACTTATCAAATTTGCTATTCTAATTCCCGCAACGGTTCCACTTGATAATTTGCTTTCCTTAATTACCTCACCTTCCTGTATAATTATCTCCTGATTTTCTTTTTTTATTACATAACTGTCTTTAACATCTAATTTTTCTACAGAGATTATATCGGTATCAAGTGCCTGCAAAACTTTTTCAAGTACTGCCAGCTTTAATCCATCATCCGTATTATTAATTAAAATGAATTCACTGCCTTCACTTAGGGCAAAATTCCAGCCTATCTTTTTTATTCTTTCATCCCCCATTGATTTGGTTGTTTCTTTTAATTTTTTACAGCATTTTTCGTATGAATCGTTTTTGGCTATATATGCTTTCTGCACTTGTATAATAACTTTTTTATCATCTGGGAAAATTTTACCAATAAATCTGTGCATAATATTTTCGACTAAAACTATATCTGCAACGAATTTCCCGATTTTATTTTTATCGTTTATAGCATTTCCTAACCCATCAAACTGTTTTAGTGCAATACTATAAAAAATATCCCTAATTGCCTTCCCTAAAGTGGTTTTTCCTGAGGCATTGCCTCCCATTATTATATTTACTTTTTTATATCTAAAATTTGGTCTTAGTGGCAGATGCTCATTCTCTATTGTGCTTCCGACTATTTTCTTAGGATAGGCAAAATTCATCTTAAAATCCTTAAACCCATAGATATTATCCAGTTCTAAATTCATTATTATCATAAACAACCTCGTATATTAGTTCTAATTTTTGTAACTAATAATAGTTTATCATTTATTTATAGAGTTTACAAGCATTAATACCCAATCCTAAAATAATCCAAATAAGCTTTATACCTGTCCTGTGCAGTTAAACAGGTATCTCTCAAGTATCCTTTTTCTGTTTCCCATTCTGCAAGACCTCGGTAATAAAACATTTTCAAATCATCTTCTATAATAAATGGTACAATGTTATATTTCAGACATTCCTTGAACATAATCAATCTTCCAACACGTCCATTGCCGTCCTGAAAAGGGTGTATTTTCTCAAACTTTGCATGAAAGTCCAAAATATCCTCAAAGCTTATTTCTTCTTTAGTATTGTACTCATTTAGAAGTTCTTTCATCTTGTCGGAAACTTCTTCAGGAATAACAGTATTCATTCCACCTGCTTCATTAGGCAGTTTTTTATAGTCTCCGACTGCAAACCACTCTTTTCTGGAGTCACTTGTTCCATTTTTAAGTATTAAATGAAGTTCTTTGATAAATTCTTCAGTAATCATAGACTTTGCATTGTCAATAATCAGGCTGACCAAACGGAAATGATTTGCTGTTTCAATCACATCATCTACATTGAGATTTCCGGTTTCTGTACCTATAGTATTAGTTTCAAAAATATACCTGGTCTGCTCGTGAGTCAGACTGCTCCCTTCAATATGGTTAGAATTATAAGTCAGTTCAATCTGGGTTTTGTGATATATTCCGCCTGAATATCCTGAAGATTTTTCTTCCTGTAAAATATCAAGCAGTAATTTATTATTATTTTGCAACATCCCCTCCACTATTTATCCCTATAGTGCGAACCACATTGAGCTATTTCAAGCATATTATCAGATACCTTAAATACAATACGGTTCTTATCATCTATACGGACACTCCAAAATCCTGCAAGATTTCCTGATAATGGTTCAGGCTTTCCTGTGCAATTATATCCATTACGGTTTATATCCTCTAAAAGACGATTAATTTTTTTAAGAGTTTTTTTGTCTTGTGACTGCCAATAAACATAATCTTCCCAAGCTTCATCAGACCAGATTTTCTTCAATTCTCTACCTCTATCAGTTCATGTTCCTTGCCTTTTCCTTCTTTGAGCTGTTTTACTGATTTTTCAAGGCGTTCCATATTAGCTGCACTATAAAACGGATCTGCTTTTACCTCGAAAGGAAGCCTCTGTTCTCTTATCACCGTTTTAACAAACATATTAACAGCAACTGAAGCATTCATACCTACCTGTTCACAAAAGGTTTCAAACCCTTTTTTATCCTCGCTATTAATTCTTATACTTAAAGTAGATTGTGCCATAAATATCCCTCCTTTTTCAACTATTATATCGCAAAAATATTACAATAGCAATACAGAGTAACATTTATCTTGCTCCCTGCTGCATCTCCATCAGATTATAAAAGCTTCCTTTCAGCTCCATAAGCTCCTCGTAGTTGCCAAATTCCTTCATACCGCCCTTTTCCATTACGGCTATTTTATCAGCATTTCTTATGGTGGAAAGTCTGTGGGCTACTACAAATGTAGTCCTGTCTTTGGCTAGCTTTGATACAGCCTCCTGTATCTGCCTTTCGGAAACTGTATCAAGTGCCGAGGTTGCCTCATCTAAGATAAGCACTCTCGGATTTCTTATAAATGCCCTTGCTATGGAAATGCGCTGTTTCTGTCCTCCTGAGAAGTTGCCGCCATGCTCCTTTAAGACCGTTTCAAGTCCTTCAGGCAGGCTGTCTACAAGTTCTCGTAGGTTTGCAGCATCTATTACCCGTTGAAGTTCATCTTCCGATACATTATCAAGTCCATAGGTAATATTTTCTCTTAAAGTACCGCTAAAAAGTATGGAATTCTGTGGTACTACAGCAAGCCTTTTACGGTAATGATGAAGGTTCATCTCCTTTATGTCACAGCCGTCTATAAGCACCCTGCCCTCAGTTGCCCTCATAAAGCCGATTACAAGGTTTAGAATAGTGGTTTTGCCTGCACCGGAAGCTCCGACTATGGCAATGGTTTCACCCGGACTTGCCTTAAACCTAAGTCCGCTAAAAAGCGGTTCATCACTGTCATCATATTTAAAACCTACATTATCAAATTCCACAAAACCCTTTATCTCAGGCTTTAGCTTATTTTGGTCTGTTCCTTCTATATCATTACTAAGCATTATGTCCGAAATCGAACTCACAGACTCAAGTCCCTTTGATACCACAGGTATAAGTCCGACTATGCCGGCTATGCTTCCTACCACAGTACCAAAATAAGACTGGTACATAGCCACATCACCTATACTTATCTTCTTATCAAGTGCCATAAATGCTGTGAAAATAAGACAGAATACTCTGAACACCTGAAATACAACCCAGCTCATCGCACCGAAATAAGTCTGTATCATATCAAGCCTGAAACCTTTATCTGCAACATTTACAAGCCTTTTTTCCATCTTGTTAAGTTCTCTGCGTTCTAGGGCATGAGCCTTTGCTACAGGTATCATTTCCATCATTTCAACTACGGAAACAGTAGTCTCTTCCATTTCTTTACGAAAGGCAGTATTGTAATTCTTTACTTTTTCTCTGAAATAGAGCATTAGCAGAACCGCTACCGGTACTGCTGCAAGGAAGAAACCAAAGACAATTTTACTCTTGGTTATAACTATAACAAGAGCTGCCACAATATTTACCACAATATAAAGTACTGTTATAAATATCTGTGCACTCAGGTTTTCTATTTGTTCCACATCTCTCATTACCTTAGACTGAAGCCTGCCGGACTCCATCTGTGTATGATAAGAAATGGATAGCTGCTGAAGTTTCCTTACAAGAGCACATCTTAACTCTTTTTCCACCTGCCTTATCGTTTTGGCATAAAAATATACATGGATATAGCTTGTAGGCACATTTTGTACGGTTAAAAGGATTATAAATACTGAGTTTATTATAATCTTTTTAACCGCCTCTGCATCAGGCTTTGTGATTATATCAATCATTGCAGCCATTACGAGGGGAGATATCCAAGACGGTGAATCTTTTATAAGAAAAAAGACTACCGACCAGAAAAGTTTTATATACTTCCCCTGATAAATGGCTATCAGTGTTTTTAACGGATTGCCTGCATTCCGTCTAAATATGCTTTCATAATCCGGTTCTTTGTAGGCTGCTTTCATAAGTTTGTCCTCTTTTAACTAATTTTACCTTACCAAAAATCCTATTTCTTCAACATCATCATAAGTTTCTTTAACTATAATACAATCACCGCTAAAAGTTAAATTTGTGTATTTAACCGGCAGAACTATCGTACCTGATTTATCGACAAGACCATAGTTATTATCTTTGTCCATAACAATGAAAATACCATCTTTGTAATCTATTATTTTTTCCCACTTGTTTTTAAACCCTGCAATTTTCTTAAACTCAGCATCGTAGATTAATACCTGTTCTGTTGTTTTATCTTTTGAGGCTGACTTAGCTTTCACAACAATATATTCTCCTGTGGAAGTTCTTTTTATAGATTTTGTATGGTTTAGGCTAAATAGCTTCTCTCCATCTTTATCTATAATTATTTCAGACATATAACCACCTGATTTACCATATTTTCTGCGTCCTAGAGAAAATATTCCCTTTGCCCTGCTTAAAATTCCAAAGAAGTCATATTTAGGTTTGTGCAACTCTTTGCCATCAGCAGCCATAATGCCGTATTTACCATCAGACATTGTCACAAGCAACGGACTTACCTTATACTTTATATTTGAAAGCTTTTTAACATTGTCGTAGGTTTCTTCAAGAACTTTTTTCTTTCCTGCTTTATTTATATATATGTAGTCTTCACCTTTTTTAACTATCATTCCTGCAGAAATATCCTTATTTTTAGTTACACCTACTTCATATGCGTGAAAAGCATTATCCAAATCGAGCTTCGTTGCTATAAGCTTACTATAGGTTGGCTTAACAAGCACCTTACCTGATTCTGAAATAATACCATATTTATTGTCAAGTTTTACTACAGCTTTCCCATTATGGAAGGTATAAATCTTGTCATATTTTTGAGAAGTCAATATCCTTCCCCTATAGTTCACAAGATACTGCTTATCATTCTTGTCTTCAACTATAGCCATATCCTTATATGTCTTTAATATATCGTTATATTTGTAACCCAGCATCATTTTTCCATCATCTCTTATTACACCGTATTTACTTGTATTTCTATCATAAATAGTAAGCAATATATGGGTACCTGTTTCTTCTTTACCTGCACCCTTATATGGGTAACTACCCTGATTAAAACCGTATCTTTCTGATTCTATAAGATTTCCGGCAACAGTGCTTATTTCCTTCCTTTTACCATTCCAAATCACCTTACCTTTAGTATTCATAATCTTCGCACTATCACCATCACTGGATGCGTATATTATTTTATATTCTCCCTCCCTATTCATAAAAAGTTCATTATATTTGTAAAGATTTTTTGCTATAATCTCAGAAACACCTGACTTCTGTGAGAGCCAAAGAAATCCAAGTCTCCCTTTTGCTTTGTCTATAATCCGAATATGTCTTCTATAATCTACTTTATTCTTATAAATTTCCTTAAATGAATCAATCTCATATCCCTTATACTTTCTTATTACTTTACAATCTCTCTTTGTATCAAGTATGACTAAGCCTTCTTTGGTTTCACAGCAGATAAACCTGTCATTTTCAATTCCTTTGCTCACTACTCCATCTCCATATGTGGCGATAACTTCATCGGCTATATTTCTAAGTCCGGAATAAATCTCATTTTCCTCTTCATCAATTATCATACCCTTATAAGAGTTTCTATTGGTAGTTACATAATAGAGTTTTCCCCCCGCAAGTGCAGTAACATCTTTATATTTAAATCCGGTCTTTTCACCTGTGGCACCAAAATATATTTGGTATTTTTTATTTGCCGCTGATGAATACACTACATTTTGTCCGTATACAGCCTCTACGTCCCCATAAATACCGCTAATTCTTGATGAACTATTTTGCCTTGATCCTATCCAGATTATGTCTTTTTCTTTCAATGCAGCCTGTGTAGAAGTCACAGTTCCCAATGTCATATATATAAAACAAGCCATTGTTACAAGTTTTTTAAATTTTTTCATACGCTCCTCCTAGTATAATAATGGTATAGTCATTCAAGACTATTTAGTTAATAAGTTT